>NZ_ANAT01000011.1:0-322002 GCF_000411595.1 Paenibacillus lentimorbus NRRL B-30488
AAATACCGAAATAAAGAGCCGCACTGGCTAACAGATTAATCACAAAAATAAACAAAAAGATGTAACGAATGAATTTATTTTGCACGGGAGCAAATATAAAGAGATATAGTCCTGCCACCCCAAAAGTAAGAACAGGAAACAGCCACTCAAAGGATAAAGAAATGATATAACCGATAATCATAACAATCGGCACACCGATTAATGATAATTTACTTCTCATATGATTTCTGCCCCTTTTACTTAAAAATTGGTGTGATGTAAGCTTCAATAACGGCAGCGGCGATCAGCAGACAAATAATAAGCAGCACCAATATTCCAATATGCCTGAACATTGAAGCCATTATCTTTTTTTCCTTAGAAAAACACAGCCTGATGACCAATTCAACGCCCTTAAAACCAATGGCGCCACTTAATAATAACGCAGGAACTTCAAATATACCATGAGGAATTAGCAGTAAAAAAATCTGATAAAAAGGAACCCCGCTATGCAGATTTTCTATAATAGAGCCGCTTAAAATAAACCCATTGGTGAATAAATAAAAGATTGAGGTCAACCCAAAGGTAAAAAACCCGCGGCTAAAAACAGACAAGCGATTGCATTGTTTTTCAGCAGTTCAACCGCGCCTGACGAGCCGTTGTAAGACGCTGATGAAACAAAGTGATCGGAAAAAAACGCAGCGATCACACCGCCTGAAAAAAACAGCACTGACGCGGTTAACGGAATGGCGGACGTTCTGATTGCCGGCAACATGCGGTTCATCATGTATAGATACGCTCAGCCAATTCTTCAATCTCTTCTAATGAATGCTCGGATGACTGATACTCCGCCGCAAAAACGCCTTCATGTATAATACCGATCGTATCGCACAGCGAATGCGCCAGCTCCAGCAGGTGAGTCGATAACAGGACCGTATTTCCCTGCTTGACGTACTCCTTTAATAACGTCCGTATCGTTTTACCGCTGATTAAATCAATGCCCGTCAGCGGCTCGTCAAGAATTAATATCTTTGGCTGATGAATGAGCGCTGCCGCAATTGATAATTTTTGTTTCATTCCATGTGAATATGTTTTAATCAGCTGATTTCCGTCTTGAGAAAGCTTCAGCGTCTCCAACATATTCTTTATATAATCATTTGTCCGCTGAGACGGCACTTGAAACATCTCCGCTGTAAAACGCAAGTATTCGACTCCCGTTAAATATTCATACAAAAAGGCATGGTCGGGCACAAAACCGATATCAGCCGATATTTGCCCCCCCTCTTCTGAATCCAGTTCCTTGCCGTCAATCATGACGCGGCCTGAAGTCGGTTTAAGCAGGCCCGAAATGATTTTCAAAGTCGTTGTTTTCCCGACTCCATTAGTCCCCAGCAAAGCATAGATTGAGCCTTTTTTCACCTCAAACGAAATATCTTTCAATACCTGTTTTTCACTATAGTTTTTTTGTATATTCACTAATTTAATCATTGTTCGCAAACCTTTCCGCCATATTGATTCTGCGAAGAAACAGAAACATGACTCCATAGTTTAATAGTGTGAACAGGACAAAAATACCTGATGCAGAATGAATAAGCATCGTTTCAAGTTCCGGCTTTTTATAGATAAAATACGACGTGATCGCAGCGATTTGAAGCGACACAATGAAAATGAAAGAACTGTATAAGTTGTTATACGTCTTTGCTTTCCCCGCTTCTCCAATTTCGTACAGATGCTCCCAGTTTTTCTTAGGATACAGGGCGGTGCTTGAAATCTGGACAAGACTGTATAAAAAACCCGAACATAAAAACACAATAAACAAGTAGATCGTCAGCGCCGCGGAAGACGGAAAAAACACCGTAATCAAAATGGTGATGATGAACGAATAGATAAGAGCGGCGAGATTATAAATACATACTTTCGGAAACACCAGCTGCCACGCATGTTTGATATTCCGGTGAAACAGATGCTGATTTTTTATTTCCCCGTCAACTGATAATACTGTTTTGAGCGCATCTCCGACGAGCTGATACGAAAAGTTCGCAATGATAACCGCCGCAGACACGATGGCGGCTGCCGAATACCCGATAAAGTGATGCGATAGAAGCGGAATACAAAAACCTAAAAACAGCATGAACAAATACAGCATACTGCCGAAGTTCCTGATAAAAAACCCGTCAATTCTCGATAAAAACAGCAGATCCTTTTGAAAAACGGCATGAAATATTTTGTTATTTCTATATAATTTCAGCTTTGGCGCAAAATCTGCGTTTGTCAAAAACATGTAAGGAATAAGGTCCATTTTCTTCAGCGTGGCCGACCACAGTTTAAACATCCCCGCCGTTAAAAGGACGGCGGCCGCAAACACCGCGGCGAAAACGAGCACGGAATGTGAGCGGAATGCTAACCATACATACGGCGTATTCATGAGGACGTTCCGGAAAGCCGGTGACTCCGTAAAGCTTGAAATATCCTTTGCGGTATACTCCTCAAACACGAGAAGATAAACGGCATACCCGACTGCAAGCGGAACCAGCAGGCTGACGCTGAATAAAATGCCTTTCATGATTTTCAAGTAAAACAATTTGCTCCATATATTTGTAAGAAGATAAACAACATAAGAAAACAGCATAGATAAAAATAAATTGAGAAGAAAATAAACGAAGCCCAAGAAAAATACGATGATCGCCGCAGACCCGGTCATGCCTGCGCTCGATAAAAACAAAAAGACCGGAAAAACAAAAAGATACCATACGAAAATGGTTTTTTTGATCGCCTGGCCGGCAAAAACAGAAAACAGCTGTAAAAAACGCACCTTTTTTAATTGATGAATGACCTTGCGCGTATCCAGCAGAAAAGCATTGTGATGTTCTTTAAAGAAGCCGGCAGCCCAAAAAAGCTGCTCAAGTGAAACGGCAATTAAAACAAATTGCCCCCATGCGCTGAGGGGCAGCTGAATCAGTTTTGTCCCGAATACAACACCGCATCCCAGGAAAACGAGATATAAACATAACAGAGAAATAATAATGGCAGACAGCAGTTTGCTGTTGAGTTGAGGAATGCCCCAATCTTCCTTTCTTTTTCGAAACGATGACAGGGTATTATATTTGATAAGAGCCGCAATTTGTTTGACTATCATACTTTCAATCCTTACATATGTATTTGGGAGAGAGGCTCTTTTTGCAGCTTGTACAAAAAGAGCAATTATTTATTGGTCGATTTTACCAAGCAGCTGCGTATTTTTTGCCGTATTTCTTAATCATTGTTTTTGCTGTTGCAACGATTGCATAAGAAATCGCGCCTGCGCCTGTAACGATACCGATGAGAGAAATGATAGAAGCAATTGTTGATGCCGCATCAATAATATCAATTGCTTTTTTAGCTGCTGCTGTAGAGATGCCCAGAGTCGAAGCTAATTCAGCATTGGCTGAGAATGCATGAGCCGCCGCCACGTTTAATTCAGTTCCCGTTAATAATAGTGCATAAACCAATGTTGCTGCAGCAAGAGCCGCGCCAAACAAAATGAAAGACTTTTTATTAGATTTTACTAAGTTCATCATAACATCTCCCTACTTTGTTTTTAATTTATAATAAAATTCAGCTTAATTGACTCTCTCCCGAGCTAAATTTTATCCGCCATAAAATAATTAAAGAAAATAGTAAAAAGTTTTAATAAAACAAAACATCCAGTCAAAATGATTCTCTTGCCTTTACTGAGATCGGTAAGTTTTCCTGCGGCAGCATAAAGAGCCGCAATTGATATGAGCAGAAATGGATCCAGCAGCTGCAGACTCAAGCTGGTGCCGCCGGCAGAATATATAAGCGAGGAATCAGCCGTTAAGTAGTTAACAACTGAAAGAATCAACATTTTAAATGCCGAGGTTAAAGAAGTCAGCGTATATAGAAGCAAATATATTTTTTCGGTTTTTTGTACCGAGAATAAAAGCGGCAACGAATAACAGAAATCCGCCTATCAGAATTTCCACAAAAGTTGTGAAGATCATAAACCCTTGCAGAAACATGACAATCGTACGAACACTTTTCTCCCCGATATCGTAGGTACTTTCTCCGACGGAAGAATAATATGACTGCAGAACTTTATCTGAAATACTGAATTGGAAGAGTAATGAACAGATCAAAATGATGAAAAAAGAACTTAAAAATATTTTTTTATTGCTCAATTGACCTATCATATTATCATCCTTTTCTTACAAAATAAATTAACTATTCTATACTTTTACAATTTAGTTTATTCCTATCAAAAAATCAATATCCTTTCGAAAAATATGACTTTAGAACGTGTCGACTAAGAGCACATCTTTCAGAGTTTTTGGTTCTATATACCCTTTATTTTTTTCCGAATTTGCAAATAGTACGATTTGGACAATGGATTTGAGGTATTAGAGAAGAATGATCTGTGGAATGAGACGCAGGGTATAAAAAAGGAGGATATTGTTATTTATCCTCCGGATGTATGATCGCCAGCACCTGATGATCTTCCCATTTTCCATTTATCTTTACATTTTTTCTCGCAATGTCTTCTTTATGAAAGCCAGCTTTTTCGAGCACCCGGATTGACGCCTTATTGTGCGGCATGACTCCGGCTTCTATCCGATGCAGTTTCAGCTCATTGAATGCATAATCGACTGCCAGCTTGACAGCCTTCGTCGCATAGCCTTTTCCGTTATGTTCACCATCTGAAAAATAACCGATGAAAGCGCTTTGGATGGCGCCCCGAACCACCTGAAAAAGGCTGATCGTGCCAATCAGGGTCTGATCCTGAAGAAAAATGCAGAAGAAGTTGTATTCTGTGTCATTTTCCGCATTCTTCAGTGATTGTTCAATTCGTTTTTCCGGCCTTCCAGCGTATAAAAATCCTCCTGTCCCGACATGGCAAACCGTTCAAAAAACGTGCGGTTTTCCGTCTGCAAAACCAGCTCCTGCTCTGCATCATTCAGGCTGAGCGGCCTGATATCAACGCTGTTTCCTCCTGCATATACATCGGCATCACCATCCTTTTGTTTTGATCAGAAACGTTTTTTAATTGCCTCTCACCCTTGTTATACGGTACGCTTTATCGCATCGAGAAAATCCAAGACTTTACGTTCACCTTTCCTTTCGTGCAAATGAAATCACAAGGTTCTTTTGTTGACTTAAACCGCGCTTTAAGCCGTATCATCATATTGTGACAAGGAAAGAATAGTTTTGGCGGGTTTCCCGATGATCTAAAAATCAATTTTACAGAATCACTGCTGTCTTAGTTTGCGGGATGAAGCAATATATTGATTGGATCAAAGCTGAAATGTTGACAAAGAAATGTAAAACAATCGGAAAAGAGGAGTTAATATGAAACTGACGGGAAATACAATACTGATTACAGGCGGAAATTCCGGAATAGGATTGGCTTTCGCAGAACGTTTTTTAAAAGCGGGAAATAAAGTCATCGTGACCGGACGGCGTGAGCACGCTCTTCAAAAAGCAAAGGAAACATTCCCGGATCTTATTACCTATGTCAGTGATTTGAGCATTCCATCTGAACGTATATCACTGTTTGATTGGGTGAAAGAAAATTATCCGGAAGTGAATGTGTTAGTAAACAACGCGGGGATTCAACAACGTTTTCATGTGCTGAAAGCGGATGCGAAGGACAATTGGGACTATTTTAATAAAGAAATCACAACGAACATTGAAGCTCCCTTCCACCTGTCTATGCTGTTCGCTCCGTTTTTTGCCGGAAAAGAAGATGCGGCTGTCATTAACGTCTCTTCGGGATTGGCTTTTACACCGCTTGCCATTGCACCGATCTATTCAGCAACGAAAGCTGCGCTTCATTCATTTACAATGAGTCTGAGACATCAGCTTTCTGATTCATCTGTAGAAGTGATTGAAGTTGCGCCTCCGGCGGTGAATACAGATTTAGGCGGAGCAGGGCTGCATACTCAAGGAGAACCGCTGGATGAATTCGCGGATGGGATTTTTAAAGGACTGAAAGAGGGCAAACTAGAAATCGGTTACGGTTCTTCAGCGGAACGGCTGCGCATGTCACGGGATAAAGCCGATGAACATACGGCAAATATGTACAATGCGATGAAACATACAATTGAATAACATCTTGAAAAAGCAAAACCCGCTTCTGTTGAGCGGGTTTTGCTTTTATTAAACAGAAACGCCTTTCTTAACAATGGTGCAAGCGCCATCGAAAAGAAAGACGTCCTATTTTTTCATCCTGAGAATGGCGGGCTGACCCTTAGCACTCTTCCGGCGTGCCGGCGTTTTTGGCCGTGCGGAAAGAAGATCCGCAGCCGCAGGAAGCGATGGCATTCGGGTTGTCAATGGTGAAACCGCCGCCCATCATGGACTGTTTGAAGTCAATGATCGTGCCGGTCATAATATCAAGGCTTTCGCTGTCAACCAAAACGGTGATTCCGTGCTGTTCAAACATGCTGTCTTTTTCGCCTTTTTCGTGCTCAAATCCCATTCCGTAAGACAGGCCGCTGCAGCCGCCGCCTTTTACGCCCACACGGAGAAACGCGTTTTCTTCTTCATGCTCTTTCATCATATCTTTTATATGCAAAGCCGCTGCTTCAGTAATAGTTACTGGAACACTCATAGGTAGACCTCCTTTTTTAAAAACGGATGCTGATATCTATTATAAACCTTGAGGAGCGTATTTCTCAAACGAGCTGTTTACAAATAATAGACGCCGCTGCATACGGTTTCGGCGGGTCCCGTCATCAGCACGTGCCCGTTGTCCCGCCAATTAATCACAAGATCGCCCCCCGCTAAATGAACGGTGATATCCCGGTTTCGTTCGGAAACACCGTTCAATACGGATGCGACAGCCGCCGCACAGGCGCCCGTTCCGCAAGCCTGTGTAATGCCGGAGCCGCGTTCCCATACGCGGAAATGAAGTTCATCGGCGCTGACGGTTTCCACAAATTCGACATTGACGCCTTCCGGAAATCTCGGGTCTTTTTCAATGACGGGACCGAGCGTTGTAAGAGGCGCTTGATTGATATCCGCAACCGGAAAAACAATATGGGGGTTTCCCATTGATACGGCTGTTCCGGAAAGCTCCGTTTCTCCAAAAACAAAAGTTTCATCGATCGTCCGTTCATCTTCATTGCCGAGCATCGGCAGCTCTTTTTTGGTGAGGCGCGGTTCGCCCATATCGACGGCGACTTCACGCACAATCCCGTTGTCTTCCGTAATGTCTGCTTTCACAAGACCTGAAAGCGTCTCAATGAAAAAGGACGTTTCTTCTGTCAGCTTATGTTCGTATGCGTACTTTGCCACACAGCGAAGGCCGTTGCCGCAATTTTTCCCTTCTGAGCCGTCATTATTAAAAATCCGCATTTTGACCGGCGCTTTTTCTGACGGACAGATGAGGATCATTCCGTCAGAGCCGATGCCCGTGTGAATGCTGGACACTTTAACGGCAATCTCAGCCAGCCGTTCTTCCGGCAGCTGTTCTTCTAATTGATTTACATATATATAACTGTTTCCAAGACCGTGCATCTTGGTAAAACGGAATGAATTCATATCGGCCTCCAACTTTTTTCTTTTACTTAGTATAAAAGCTCTTCCCCTCGGACACAATACAAATATCCCCCGTTTTTCATACATAAAAGCTCCCTGCATATGCAGGGAGCTTTTATCGTTTACTAAATAAACATGCCGGCAATCGCCGCGCTGAGAAGGTTTGCGAGTGTTCCCGCAATAACCGCTCTTAATCCGAGGCGCGCAATGTCCGAACGGCGGCTTGGGGCCAAACCGCCCAGTGTGCCGAGCATGATCGCAATCGAAGAGAAGTTGGCAAATCCGCACAGCGCAAAGCTGATAATCGTAGACGTTTTTTTAGAAAAGTCCGCAATATGCGGACCGAAGTTTGAATAAGCGACAAACTCATTCAGCACAAGTTTCTGTCCGATATAGCTTCCCGCTCCAAGCGCTTCATGCCAAGGAACGCCGATTACAAATGCGATCGGTGAAAACACGTAACCGAGAATGGATTCTAATGTAATATGTTTGAAACCGAACCAGCCGCCGATTCCGCCGAGAATTCCGTTCACTACGGCGATGAGCGCGACAAACGCAAGCAGCATGGCGCCGACATTTAGAGCAATCTGAAGGCCCGTGGACGCGCCTTTTGCCGCTGCATCAATCACATTAGCGGCGCCTTCGCCTTCTTCGTCCATATTAAAATCGCCTTTTATCGTCTGCGTTTTTTCCGTTTCAGGTATTAACATTTTTCCGAACACGAGACCGGCGGGAGCCGCCATAAAGCTGGCCGCCAGCAAGTATTCGATCGGAATGCCTAACAGGGCGTAACCGAAAAGCGTCGAACCCGCTACAGCCGAAAGGCCGCTCGTCATAATCGTAAACAGCTCGGAACGGGTCAATCCCGCAATCAGCGGTTTAATGGCAAGCGGTGATTCAGACTGTCCGACAAAAATATTCGCAGCCGCCGCAAGCGATTCCGTTCTGCTTGTCCCAAGAAGTTTTGACAGTCCGCCTCCGATAACGCGAAAGATGAGCTGCATGATTTTCAAGTGATACAAAACGGCAATCAGCGCTGAGAAAAAGATAATGACCGGCAGAACGCTCAGCGCGAAAGCCGGGCTGCTGCCCACTTTTAACAGCGGGCCGAAAATAAAGCTGATGCCTTCGTTCGCATAATCAATGAGAAGCTGCACACGGCTTGAGAACCATAAAAATACGGCCCGGCCGGCGTCCCACTTTAATACGATGAATCCGAAGGCCATTTGTAAACATAAACCGACAATGACGGTTCGCAGGTTAATTTTGCTTTTCTTCTCTGATAACAAAAAAGCAATGGCTAATATAGCAACTGCCCCGAGCAGCCCCCAAACGATATTCAATGAATCCACCTCTAAAATTTTATTTAAAAAAAGTCTTTATTAAGATAACAATATTTATTTTTGCTGTCTACAAATTTTTTATTTTGCCAAAACCCGGGGCGCAATAAAAAAGAGACCCCGTTCGGAGCCTCTGATTAAAACATCGGATTTTCTTCTATGAATGTATATATGTTGTCAACCAATTCAGCAGGCGTGCCCCCCGTGACCACTTCCCCGTTAACCAAGGCGAACAGGGACTCCATGCATTTTCCGCAGTAGCTTAAACAGCCGTACTCAAGCACGTCCAAGTTCGGATCCTTCTCTAAGATCTCAAGTGCTTCCTGGGAACCGCGCGCTAAATTGCTGACACAGAATTCAATCATCGGATTCATGCGGTTTCACCTCACATATGTACCTTATCCTAACGGAATTTCCTCTATTCGTCAAAGATCCGGTTTCACGCTCAATGTTATCGTAACATATTAATTCAGGTTAAAGGTTTTACTATTGCGTGTTTTCTGGTCAATTTGTAGGTTATTTTAAAACTATTATTGTGGTTTTAGATCAAATTCGATATAATTCTAGATGTTATTTTACATAGTTCGTTATTTTGTAACAACATTGACTACCATATTTTTCGGGCAAAAGGGGAATCATTATGAAAAAATTGGTCTTGATCGGCGGGGGTTACGGAAACATGCGGGTGCTGCACCGCTTACTGCCGAACCAGCTTCCGTCAGATATATCCATCACGCTGATTGACAGAAACCCGTATCACTGCTTAAAAACAGAATATTATGCGCTCGCAGCCGGCACGATTTCTGATCATCATATCAGGGTGTCTTTTCCTGAGCATCCGAATCTGGATGTTCAATACGGTGAGGTGGCTTCCGTCGACACGAAAAACAAACAGGTTCTGTTTCATGACCGCGAACCGATTTCTTACAATGACGCGGTGATCGGACTGGGCTGCGAGGATAAGTATCATAACGTGCCCGGCGCGCCGGAACATACTTACAGCATTCAGACCATTGATCAGTCACGCGAAGCCTATCAAAAGCTGAACAACCTCGGCGCCAATGCATCTGTCGCTATCGTCGGAGCGGGATTAAGCGGCGTGGAGCTTGCCAGTGAATTAAGAGAGAGCCGTGACGATCTGAAGATTATGTTATTTGACCGGGGCGACCTGATTTTATCAAGCTTTCCGAAAAGACTCAGCAAGTACGTTCAGAAATGGTTTGAAGAACACGGCGTCACCATTATCAATAATGCGAATATTACAAAAGTGGAAGACGGCATCGTTTATAATCATGATGAAGGAATACCGGCCGATGCCATCGTGTGGACGGCGGGAATTCAGCCGAATAAAGCCGTCAGAGAACTGGACGCTGAAAAAGACCCGCAAGGCCGCATCGTTTTAACACCGCATCACAACCTTCCGGGCGATGAGCATGTTTACGTCGTCGGTGATTGCGCGAGCCTGCCGCATGCGCCGAGCGCCCAGCTGGCTGAAGCACAGGCGGAACAAATTGTGCAGATCCTCCTGAAACGCTGGAACAATGAAGAGCTGCCGGAAACAATGCCGCAATTTAAGCTGAAAGGCGTCCTCGGTTCACTCGGAAAAAAAGCGGGCTTCGGTCTTGTCAACGACCGTCCGCTCATCGGGCGTGTGCCCCGTTTATTAAAATCAGGCCTTTTATGGATGTACAAGCATCATAACGGCTGATAAGAAAAAAGCCGCTGATTGCGATCAGCGGCCATTTTTAAGAGCCCGCCACATAGCCGCGCTTTTCCATTTCTTCATATATATCTTTTAAATGCGGATTCCCTTCCCCCACAATGACATCCTCCACCAGCACGAGCGGATAGAAAAATTCATCGTTTCTGATGCGCTCCGCAAGCTCTTCTGTCTCCTTTTGCTGAGGCGGTGCGTCAATATCAATATACCGCATGTTAAAAGGCTGCTCCGGGTATTTCCGTTTCAGCGCCGCCTCCAGCCATTCAAACGTATCTTTGGCGCTCGGCATATTCACGCAGCTTGCGCAAAGCGTTTCAGCGCCGTAAACACTGAGCGTAACCGGCTTTGTCATGTATATCATCCCCTTTACACCAGTATACAAAGGACGGGGCAGCTTTTGTATAAAAAACGGTTTTTATGTTCAAGTTTAAATATGCTATAATGGAGAAAGCAGCTTTGCAAACCAAACATTAGATTTTTACCGTTACTGTGAATATAATGGTTTTATGTATATGAAAGGAGCGAATCTCATGACTGAGGTTGAAATGAAAGAGCAAGTACAGGAAGTATTGGATAAATTACGTCCGTTTCTGCTTCGTGACGGCGGTGACTGTGAGCTTGTTGATGTAGACGAAGGCATTGTAAAGCTTCGCCTCCTTGGCGCATGCGGCAGCTGCCCAAGTTCAACGATTACGCTGAAAGCCGGAATTGAACGCGCCCTTCTTGAAGAAGTACCGGGTGTCGTTGAAGTAGAACAAGTATTTTAATCATAAAACCAGGCTGCATGACAGCCTGGTTTTTTATTTTTACAAATAGTCATCAAACCATGAACAAATATAACGGATGCGTTTCATCCGCTGTTCGGGATGGCCGCTTCTCGACAGCTCATGCGTAGCTTTCGGAAATCGGATGAACGACGTCGTTTTGTTCAGTTTCTTCAACGCGGTAAAGAGCTGCTCCGCCTGCTCTATCGGACAGCGGTCATCGCGCTCACCGTGCAGGATCAAAAGCGGCGTCGAAACGCGGGATGCATATTTTACAGGAGAACGATCCCAAAGCTTATCCGCTTCCTCAAACAAATCATGTCCGAGCTGCCAGTCGGTAAAAAAGAAGCCGATATCGCTGACACCGTGGAAGCTGAACCAATTTGAAATGGAACGCTGCGTGACGGCTGCTTTAAAACGGCCTGTCTGTCCGACAATCCAATTCGTCATAAACCCTCCGTAGCTTCCGCCTGTCACACCGAGACGGCCGCTGTCAATAAACGGATACGCCTGAACGGCTTCATCCACCGCCTGCATGACATCACGGTAATCTCCGCCTCCGTAATCACCCCTGACACGATTGACAAAATCCTGCCCGTAGCCGTGGCTTCCTCTCGGGTTGACATACACGACAGCATATCCTTGTGCGGCCAGCACTTGGAATTCGTGAAAATACGTATGGCCGTACATCATGTGAGGCCCGCCGTGTATGTATAGAATGAGGGGATATGTTTGACCCTCTTCAAAAACGGCGGGCTTTAAAAACCAGCCGTTTACCGTCAGCCCGTCCTTTGTTTCATATTGCAGCTTTTCCGGCACGGATATGATACGCTCCTCTATAAACCGATCATTGTCAAATGTCAATTGCTTTTCTTCCCCATTTTCAAGTGAAATGCTGTAAAGCTCGGAAGGCTGTGCGGGTTTGGCAATTGCGGCGATACAGCTTTTCTGATCGGGATGAAAAGCAAAACCGTTCACGTACTCTTCTTCTAATCGGATCGGATATACGAGGCCGTCAATCGAGATATAATAAATACCGGTGCTTCCCTGCTCGCTCCCGAGAACGTAAAAACCCTGCCCGTCGTTTGCCCATACCGGCCGGGGCGTCACTCCTCCTATGATTGAATCCGCAATCAGCGCATCGCTCAAATGAACATCCAGCATATCGGTCAGGCAGGACAGCCGCTCAGTTTTCACGTCGTACAGCCACGCTTTCTCTAAAGTCGCATTGCGAAATTCATTCTCATGGCCCAGCATCGCGATATAAGAACCGTCCGGTGAAAACACGCAGGAACCGAAAGAACCGCGGTGCGGCGTAATCTGCTTCAGGCTTCCGTCCGCCAGATTCATCAGATAGACATCGCTCGGCTTTCCGGCGTCACCCGGTTCGCATAAATTGGCGGTAAACGCAAGCTGCCTGCCATCCGGTGAAAAGGCCGCGCCATAATGATCCGCTTCATGATCCGTCAGCTGCTGAATCTCACCCGTTTCAAGATGAATCAGCACAAGCTGGGCCCAGCTTCCGTTCAGCAGGCCTTTCCCGTCACGTTTATATGTTAATGACTGAATCTCAACCGGCTCATACTCGTCATGCTTCTTTTTTTCTTTCTCCTCGGCGCGCTCCGCTGATGTCAGACTGACGGACACAAGCACGGATCTGCCGTCGGGCGCCCATATCGGATCTGATACGCCCCAAGGAATATCGGCCGCCTGTTCCGCCTCTCCGCCGGCAGCGTCGATGATGTACAGCTGAGGGATGCCGTCCTCCCTGTCAGAAACAAAGGCGAGGCGCCGTCCGTCAGGCGACCACCGCGGACTTGTATTTTTATCGTCCCCGAAAGTCCACGGGTTTGAGATGCCGGATTCTGTGTCATATACCATAATGGCTGAGGAATAGGAATCCCGCTTATGATTGACTGTTGTCCGGACGTAAGCGGCTCTTCTGCCGTCAGGGGCATATTGCGGGTCTGTCACGGATACGAGAGACGCAATGTCCTCCTCGGTTATGAGTTTTTTCAAATCGTTTCTCCTCCTTTTCTTTTTATTTCGCTTCCCTAAATAAAAATCCTTCTCCAGAAAAAGAAAGCGTCCTTCTCTGATGGGAAGAACGCTTTTTTATCATTATACACTTTTCACCTGTTCTAAAGGATTCCGTTCAATTACGCTTCCTTCTGACGGGACAGTAAGCGCCGCAATCTCACAGTGAGGGAAATGCTCAGAAAGCTGCTTTCTCAGCTCTTCTCCCTTTCCTTTTTCAATCAGGACAAGAATCGTCGGTCCCGCTCCGCTCAGCGCCGTTCCGTAAGCGCCTTTCATTTCGGCCGCATGTTCCACCTTTGAAAGCTCAGGAACAAGCATGGCGCGGTACGGCTGATGGAGGATGTCTTTTCTCATCATTTTCCCGGCGAGCGCCCAGTCATTTGACATGATCGCAGCAACGAGAAGGTTGCTGACGGCGCTTGCTTTAACGGCGCGTCGGTACGGCAGCTCTTTCGGGAGCACGTCTCTTGCGTCCCTGGTCAGAACTTCGTAAAACGGAATCACTGCCACAACGTCGATATCCGCTTCGGCAACACGCACGATATGTGTTTCATCTTCTTCGTGAAGGCCGATTACAAGCCCTCCTGCAAGGGAAGCAGCGGCATTATCAGGGTGTCCCTCTTCAAGACTGGCTAAGTGCAGCTTGTCGCTTTCCGACAGCTGCAGGCCGCATAACTCATCCGCAAGCTCAATGGCAGCGACGATAGCGGCCGCGCTGCTTCCGAGACCCCGCGCAAGGGGGATATCACTCCAAACTTTGACATGGGCGGGCGGCAGCTCTTTCTGATAGCGGTCAGCCGTCCGTTTGGCGACTTGGTAGATGAGGTTGTCCGTTCCTTGAGGGATGCCCGCGACAGTTTCGGTTTCCGCCGAGAACTGCCATTCATCGTTTCGGAAAACGGAAAGCTTCAAATATCTGCTGAGCGCCATCCCGATGGAATCAAACCCAGGCCCTAAGTTGGCAGTGCTTCCCGGAACCGTAATGGAAAACAGCATCTCCGCCTCATTCATACACGCGCCGCTCCATTTAAGTATTCCAGAATACTGTCCTCATCTGTCGGCAGCGTGATCGGTTTTATGTCAGATACGTCCACAGCCGTATTCGGATCTTTCAGGCCGTTTCCGGTTAAGACTGCGACAACCTTGCTTCCTTTTGGAATTTCACCGGATTTCACCTGTTTTAAAACACCGGCGATGGATGCACAGGAGCCCGGTTCGGCAAACACGCCTTCTTCACGGGCAATCAGCTGATAAGCGTGAAGAATTTCTTCATCTGTGACTTCATCAATTTTTCCGGCTGATTCTTCCGCAGCGAGCACGGCTTTGTCCCAGCTGGCAGGGTTCCCGATCCGGATTGCTGTCGCAACGGTTTCGGGATTTTTAATGACTTCGCCGCGGACGATAGCCGCAGAACCTTCCGCCTCAAAACCGCGCATCTTCGGAAGTCCGGTGCCGTTTTTCTCATGATATTCTTTGAACCCTTTCCAGTAGGCCGTGATATTCCCGGCGTTTCCTACCGGGATCGCCAGAATGTCCGGCGCTCCGCCGAGCTGTTCACATACTTCAAAGGCCGCTGTTTTTTGCCCTTCAATCCGGTAAGGGTTTACTGAATTCACTAATGCAATCGGTGATTTTTCACAAATCGACCGGACGATGGCCAGCGCGTCGTCAAAGTTTCCGTCAATCGCGATGATTTCCGCACCGTACATGACGGCTTGCGCAAGCTTTCCGAAGGCGATTTTCCCGTCCGGGATGATGACGATGCATTTCATGCCGGCTCTCGCCGCGTATGCCGCAGCCGCCGCGGATGTGTTGCCTGTTGAGGCGCACATGATGGTATCATTGCCTTCTTCTTTCGCTTTGGCGACCGCCATGACCATGCCGCGGTCTTTAAAGGATCCCGTCGGATTAACGCCCTCTGTTTTCACATGCAGTTCAATTCCGAGCTTTTCAGAAAGCTTCGGGAGGTGAATCAGCGGCGTGTTGCCTTCATGCAATGTCAGGGCCGGCGTCCGATCCGTCACCGGCAGAAATTCTTTATATTGATGGATGAGTCCTTTCCACATTAGCTCCAACCGTTCCCTTCTACACGATATGTGCTTTTTACTTCTTGTACAACTTCGAGGTCATTTAAGTTTTGCAGAATGTCACTGAAATCTTCTTCCGATGTATGATGCGTGACGATCACGATTTCCGCGAGATCGTCATGGCCTTTGATCGGCAGCTGCAGAATTTTTTCAAAGCTGACGCCGCGCTCTGAGAAGGCTGATGTGATTTTTGAAAAAGAGCCGACCTGGTCTTTGACATGAATTCTTAAAAACTGCTGGGCGTAGATATCAGACGGCTGCTTCAGATTTCTTTCAAACTGCGGGGCGACAAAGCTGTTTCCGTTTACGCCGAGACGCATGTTTTTCATGACCGCGACCAGATCGGAAACGACTGATGTCGCAGTCGGCATGCTTCCGGCTCCGGGGCCGTAAAACATCGTTTCGCCTACGGCTTCTCCGTACACGTAAACGGCATTAAACTCGTTATGCACCGCAGAGAGCGGATGATGATCCGGGAGCAGTGTCGGCTGAACGCTGACTTCGATTTTATTGTCATCACGCTGGGCGATGCCGATCAGCTTCATCGTATAGCCGAGCCGTTTGCTGAAGCTGATGTCTTCATCCGTAATCCGGGAAATTCCTTTTACTTTGACATCGTCCAGATCGACGTTCATAGAGAAGCCGAGACGGGCTAAAATCGCCATCTTGCGTGCGGCATCGAGTCCTTCTACATCGGCGGTCGGGTCCGCTTCCGCGAATCCGAGATCCTGCGCTTCCTTCAGCACTTCTTCATACGGGCTTTTTTCTTTAATCATTTTCGTTAAGATGAAGTTCGTCGTTCCGTTGACGATTCCCATCATTTTTGTGATCCGGTCAGAGGAAAGGCCTTCTTCGAGCGTGCGTAAAATCGGGATTCCGCCGGCGACACTCGCTTCATAATACAAGTCACAGCCATTTTCCTTTGCGGCGGCTAAAAGCTCTGACCCGTATACGGCGATCAGATCTTTATTTGCGGTCACAACATGTTTTTTCGCTTTCAAGGCATCAAGAAGATATTGCTTCGTCTGTTCGACACCGCCGATGACTTCAATAATCACGTCGACCTCAGGGTCATCGATCACATCATAGACTTCTGTCGTCAGCACTTCTTTCGGCAGGTCTGCGTCTCGTTTTTTATCAATATCTTTAACCAGCACTTTTTTGATCGTCACCGGACAGCCGACCTGGTGCATAAGCTTATCCTGATGATCTTGTATAATTTTGACGACTCCGCTTCCCACGGTTCCCAGTCCTAACAGTCCAATACGAATCGCTTCCAAAGAGAAACTCCACCTTTCTTCCTTTTGTCCACTAGAAAAGGACAATTGTTAACCCTTCACAGACATTTAAGTTACAAATATTATATAAGCCCGCATTTGTTTTGACAAGCGGCTGAATATTGTTTCTGCGGCTATGAAAACGCTTAACACACTGATATGACAAGATTCCCTATTTTCTAAATATTTTTACGTCATATTTTCTTACGAACTGATTCCTTTTCCGAGCCACGCCACAGGCGGGACAAAAACCTGCGCCGCTCTGACATTCAGCATGTCGTGACATGTCTGCAAAAACTGTTCATAGCGGGTGCAGTCTGCAAGAATGTAGTCAAGCTGCTCTTCGTAAAACTGTTTTTCAGAATCATGAGAAATGTAATAGCTCTCCACCGTCTCAAAGAAATGAAGCGGAAACAGCAGGCGGCTGTAAAACAGGCGCTTGGAAAAGGAGGATAACGGCGTAACTTGCTCATATTCCTGCAAAAACGAAAACCCTTCGTTAAGCAAGTCGTCACGATGATACAAATATGTGCTGCGCATATATTCCGCAATATCACGGGCGGCATGGTCGAATACCCAATCGCCCGGAATGCGGATCAATGATTCCTCCGACCAGGTATCCCGTTCCATCCGCTGATGGCAGATTGTCCCCGAGTCTTCTGCGCCGGGATTGTCATCCAGCTCCGTATCCACTAAATATTGAATCGCATTTTCCGCTAAGCCTGAATAATAAGGAAATGCTTCGATCATTTTCTTTTCGAACGGTTCGAGCGGAGACATATGAATTTTCCGCATCCAGAATGATTCCAGCTGATCCACCCGTTTTCCCCATAAGTCCTTCCATTGGCCGATCCTGCCCGCTTCTTTCACTTCGTACGGAAAACCCCGCCCTTTTCTGTGAAATTCGGCAAGCTCCCCTCCGACAGAAAACGACCGGTTTGCGACGGGGATCGGCGCTTTTAAGAGCGCATACGTTTTGCCTTCGTCCTCAAAGGTCAGTTCTCCTTCCTTCGTAAAGATAAACACTGAAACGTATGGGTCACTTTGTTCTTGTAAATACTGACTCATGTAGTAAAGCTCCGTCAGCTCTGATTGCGAAAATCCGGAAACGGGAATAATAAGAAAGAAGGAATTAGGCGTCTGGAAGCATTGGTATTTCTGATAAACGGAAAGCTGTCTGACGTGGATGCCGTACTTTTCTTTAATGATGCTTTTCATCATAATCACCTGCCTGAAAAATTAGAGCTATTCACATCGTAGTCATACGCCGGCGGAATTATGAATACATATTGTAATCCTTTGAATCAAGTGGAGAAACATCGTACACATCGGAAGGGTGTTGTATAAACTAGTAAAAAAGATTGGGTGAAGCAAATGTCAGAAAAGGAACAACTGAATCACGTGGAAGCTGTCGCCAGAACGCGTTTAAAAGAACGGGGGGTTGAGACGGACGATATTGCCGAGCTGGTGTATTTCCTTCAGAAAAAATATCATCCTGATTTGACGATGGAAGTATGCAGGCTCAATGTGGACCGTGTCATCGCAAAACGCGAGGTGCAAAACGCCATTTTAACGGGAATAGAATTAGATGTGCTCGCCGAACAAAAAAGCTGTCTGAACCGCTTCAGACCATTCTGGCGATTGATGAAAGCCTGTATGGGGTTGACGAGGTGCTCGCCTTCTCTATCGTGAATATATACGGCTCAATCGGCTTTACGAATTACGGCTACATTGACAAAGAAAACCCGGCATTCTCGGGCGTTTAAATGATAAATCTACGGGCGAATGCCATACGTTTCTTGATGATATCGTCGGCGCAATCGCAGCAGCGGCTTCAAGCCGGCTTGCCCACAGCGCCAGAAATACAGAATAAGGACGGCCGTCATGGCCGTCCCTTTTTTATAGATATTCAATCCATTCGGTTAAAGAGTCAATCGCATATGTCGGCTTCCGATCGTAATCTGCCATATGCTCACGCTTTGTCACTCCGGTATGAACCAGCAGCGTATCCATGCCCGCATTGATGCCGGCCATAATATCCGTTGCATAGTTATCGCCGACCATGAGTGTTTCGGAAATATCCGTTCCGAGCACACGCATCGCCTGTTCCATAATAATCGATTCAGGCTTGCCGATAAAGACAGGCTCAACGCCCGTTGACACCGTCAAAACGGATGTGAGCGAACCGTTCCCTGGTAAAAGCCCTCTTTCAGTCGGAATGGCGACGTCGCCGTTTGTTGAAATGAACCGGGCGCCGTTTCTGATCGCAAGGCATCCCGTTGCCAACTTTTCATATGTAATGCCGCGGTCGATTCCCACAACGACAAAGTCCGCGTTTTCTTCTCCGAAGCTCAGCCCGTTTTCTTCAATGGCCTGACGGATGCCTTCTTCGCCGATCACATACACCGACGCGTCTTTTTTCTGCTGGGCGATATGCTGCGCAGTCGCCATGCTCGTCGTGAAGACCTGCTCTTCAGATGCCGGAATGTCAAAGCTCATCAGCTTGTCCGCCACCTGCTTCGGCGTCCGGGAAGAATTGTTCGTCACGAATAAATACGGAATGCCGCGCGCTTTAAGCGTTCTCACGAATTCACACGCTTCTTCGATTTTTTCCGTCCCGTTGTACATTGTGCCGTCCAAATCTATCAAATATCCTTTATAATCCTTCATACTCAACACTCCTGTGGATTTTCTCACTCGTTGTTATTTAAATGCGGAAACAGGCCCTAATTCTGTTTCCAGGTAGGTTCTTACACGGGCCGGAAAGGCTTTCAGCACATCCCTGTTTGACGTGATCAGCGTAAACAGTTCCTGATGATCGGCTTGCTGATATTCCTGAACAAGCCGCTTTCTGGAAGAGATCAGCTGCTTGAGCTTATTCGCTTCATCCTCAGCTACCACCTTTTCATCCGTCAGAATATCCATGATGTCGTCATAACTCCCCGGATCGCGCATGATAAAGCCGTCAATCATATCATTTCCGACATCGAGAATGCATTCGATCATAAGATGGCTGATCCGCTCAAGCGCCCTTTTTTCGATTTCGCTCTGCCATGCAGGCGTGCTGTCAAACAGCGCCAGCTGGGTCTCAAAAAAACGGAGTGTTTGTTCGATATTATTTCTGTCAACAAAATACACGTGACAGCATCCCCTTCTGCATCAATTATTTTCTGATTCGTTTTAAAACAAAATACGCGCAGCCGAAATTGCAGTATTCATAAATGTATTCGTCCAATGTGCTGATTTTCGTTTCAAAGGTTGCTTTTTGATTCTGGTCATCAAAGAAGCCTTTGAGCCGCAGCTGACTGTATCCCCAGTCTCCCACAATGTAATCATATTTATTTAATATGTCCGAATAGCGGGCTTTGAACGCTTCTTCATTAAAGCCGTTTTTAAAATCGTGTACGAGTTCAAACTCGGCATTTTGAATAAGAATCATGTCTTCACCTCTTTTATCACTCTTTACTATCATAATTCATTGACTTCTGTCCATCAATTGCAAAATGAGACGGTTCTGACGGACGGAAAAATTTTCCCCTTTTATATCCAGTGTAGCGGTTCTGACGATCCTTATTCAAGAATGACTTTTTCCCTGCACAGACGGCTCCATCACAAAAAACCCAAAACCTGCGGCGTTTTGGGTTTTTTCGGCTTATCTTATGCTTGGGCCTGGCGTTTTTTAGACGCTTCGTTCACTTGTTCATCCGCATGGTAGGAAGAACGGACAAGCGGGCCTGCTTCACAGTGGCTGAAGCCTTTTTGCATCGCGATTTCTTTCAGTTCGGCAAATTCGTCCGGATGATAATATTTTTGGACTTTTAAATGTTTTTTCGACGGCTGCAGGTATTGGCCGATCGCCATGATGTCGACATTGTTCGCAAGCAGGTCGTCCATCACTTCAATAATTTCTTCCTTCGTTTCGCCGAGACCGATCATAATGCTTGATTTCGTCGGGATGTCAGGCTGCATTTCTTTCGCACGGCGCAAGAATTCCAAAGAACGGTCATATGTTGCACGGGCGCGGACTCTCGGTGTCAGGCGGCGCACGGTTTCAATGTTGTGGTTCAGAATATCAGGACGGGTATCCATTAATGTTTTCAGGTTGTCGTAATTTCCGCCCATATCGGATGGCAGCACTTCAATTGTCGTGAACGGGCTTTTTCTGCGGATCGCCCGGACCGTTTCCGCAAAGACGCCTGCTCCGCCGTCTTTCTGATCATCACGCGCCACGGCCGTGATGACGGCGTGTTTTAAGTTCATCAGCGCAACCGAATCAGCTACGCGTTCCGGTTCCTGCAGATCCAGCTCAGTCGGCAGACCCGTTTTGACAGCGCAGAAGCGGCATGCTCTCGTACAGACGGAACCGAGAATCATGAACGTCGCCGTACGTCTGACAGCCCAGCATTCATGGATGTTCGGGCATTTTGCTTCTTCACATACGGTATGCAGATTATTTTCACGCATTAATTTTTTCAGACCCGTATAGTTTTCATTCGTGTTCAGCTTTATTTTGAGCCATTCCGGCTTTCTCAGATGCTCGTCTTTCTTTGCCATTTCCCCATCATCTCCATTATCCCTTTATTCATGTTCGTGTGCGAAAAATTTCTATTTCACGATGGATATAAAACTTGCAGATTTCTATTCAATAGTCACTTTAACATAGGAAAAATTTCTCGACAAGGGAAGAGAATTACTTACATTTTCTCGGATTGTTGCCGCAAACTATTTGTATTAATCCTGAAAGGAGATCATGTTGTGAAAGTTCTGTTATCTGCTCTTCTCCTTTTATCATTTTTCTGTCCGGCTGCAAGCGGGAAAGAACAATCGGCTCCTGTTTACGGCGAACGGATGCAGTTGTACCGCAAAGCCGAAGCAGTCACGCAGATTCCTTGGTATGTACTTGCGGCGGTTGATCAATATGAAGAAAATGTCCGCTCGAACCGAAAGGATCTGCCGGAAAAAGCGGGAATCATCAGCATTTATATTCCGGATCATTTGTGGAGCGGGCCTGAAAATCCAAATCCTAAGGACGAGGCGCCCCTCAGCATTAAAGTATTTGACGGGATCGGCCTGGACGGCGACGGCGACGGAAAAGCCGAGGTCAGCAATGATGAGGATATCCTTTATACATTTGCACAGTATTTAGCGGGATTCGGAACGAATCTTGACCATATCCGCATCGGCCTCTGGAATTATTACCGACGTGATCAGACGGTCGGCATTATCACCGAATTCATGACACTGTTTAAAACGTTCGGCCGCCTTGATCTCGGAGAGCACGCTTTTCCGCTTCCCGTGAAGACGGATTACAGCTACCGCAGCACATGGGGCGCCGCACGGGGTTTCGGCGGGCGCCGGATTCACGAAGGAACGGATCTGTTCGCTCATTACGGACTTCCCGTCAGATCGACCTGCTACGGTATTGTTGAAATGAAGGGCTGGAACCGTTTCGGCGGCTGGAGAATCGGCATCAGGGATATCAATAATACGTATCACTACTTCGCTCACCTGAACGGCTTTGCAAAAGGTGTGCATAAAGGCCAGATCGTCAAACCCGGAGAGGTGATCGGCTCTGTCGGCAGTTCCGGATACGGACCGCCGGGCACCGCGGGAAAATTCCCGCCGCATCTTCACTACGGGATGTATAAAGATAACGGCAGATCGGAATGGTCTTTTGACCCGTATCCCCATTTAAGGGCATGGGAGCGAAAAGAAATCCGCAGGAAAAAGTAAACACACAGCCGCCAGGAAAGATTGCGGCTGTGTGTTTTTATTTATCTTTCTTCTGTTTTTCACTCGGCAGCTGGACAGAAGGCGTCACACCTGATCCGCCGCTTCCGTTATAAAACTGCGGCACCTCTCCTTGAATCGCTTTAATGGAGACCGGAATATTATTTGTGACGACTGATGTCTTACTGGCAAACGGAATAATGACCTTCACTTTAATTTCCACAAAAATACTGATATCGATCAGGGCATTGTTAATGCCGTACGGCTTTATTTTTGTTTTTACATCAGTTAACGCATCACCGATCAGGTTAAAGCGCACGGGGATTTTCGGCCCCAGATTTCCGAGAATGCTGTTTCCCGTGACCTGCCCTAAAGGGATGTTAATCATAATTTCATCGGCCGTTTTCGCGCCTTTTTCCGTTTCATGCTGCTTATTGTTAGACTCCGCTTCCTTCAAATGAGCCTGAAGCTGCTTTGTCACTTTCGCCTTCATACTGTTGACCATTTGTGTATTAAAATCCATCGTTGTGACTTTTCCGTTTTCATCCGTTTTCATATCGACCATATCTTTCACATTGTCGCTGTGAGACATGTATTCTTCAATGGATTCCGTAATGACCTCTGTCGCCACCCGTTTGGTTTCCATTTCTCCTATGTTCATCAGCACCGGTTTGATTGAGGAGTTGATCATCCAGAGGCTGATGACCGTCGATATGATAAAAAAAGCAAACGACAGAAGAAGCACATATCGAAAAGGCAAAGGCCCTCTCTTGCGAAGAGCGCTCCGGTATCTAGGCAAGAAAAATCCCCCCTTACATATCACAATGTATGCTTGTAAGGGGGGACATAGTATTTTATTTTTACTCTTAAAAAGTCAAGCTTACCTTCACTCAAATGAGATGGAACGGCGGGCAGCTATTTGACATTACGGCTGCCGCGCGAGCTCCCAGGCGAGCAGATCTCTTAAAAACTCCGGCATAAAGTATTGTTTTCTTTTGAATCGCGGATGTAAGGGAACAGCTTTCCGAGTGTAAACATGTCGAGAACGGCAACCGAGTATATCCGCTCCGGATCCACCTCTTCTCCGTTCACTTTCACATTGAGGAGATGCGTCACACCGTCTTCAAGAATGCCGGCCTCTGCCTCCGCTCCGGCATATACCATCCTGCCCATCACTTCCCCGCGGAAGCCGAGGCCTTTAATCCGCAGCTGCTCCATTTGTTCCGAGGCGGCCTGGCTGATTGTTTCCTGGAGTTCCCTGCCTGAAAGACGAACGGCGACCGGATTGATCGGATGAGGGCAGATGCGGTGCAGGTCAAGCTTTGTGACAGGCCCCTTCTGTAAAGGCCCCAAAATGACGCCTGAATTCACCATGCTGACTTCACAGCCGCACCAGCTTTTCAGCGCTTCGGCTAATAGAAGCGGCAGCGGCGATTCCTCAAACCACTTCACGCCGGCTTCTTCATTCAGATTGGCGACTTGTACGGAGAGCAGGTTTTCCGCTTCCCGTTCTTTCTCTTTCAGAAAAGCCGCCGTATCTTCAGATTCTCCGTGCCAATCAGCCATTTTCTGTACAGATGCCTGTTTGCTGACAATGGTTCGTGATTCACTTTCTATCGTGAGCTCGACACAGCCGACATAGTTCCCGTATTTCTCCGCACATGCAAGCAATACGCCGTTTATGTCCTGTCCGTCCTCAAGAAGATGGTGCGTATGTGATTCAAGAATGACATCGATATCGGGAAATTTTTCCGCTGCGGCCCGGTCATCGATCAGGCCTAAATGAGAAAGCAGAATGATGATGTCCGCTTTGTCCTTGATATCGTCAAGTGATTCTTGAATGCTTTTTTCCGCATCCGTCACCGTCCAGCCGAGTTTTTGATAGACGGGATAATACGGCACCGTGACGCCGAGTATGCCGGCGGTCATCCCGTTTTTCAGCGTTTTGATCACGTAGGGCTTGGCCCATTCCGGCCGATGTCCGTCCGCGTCAAACAGGTTGGACACAATGACGGGAAACGCGGCATGAGTATATAAATCCGCCAGCTCATCGTGAGGCAGCGTAATCCCTTCATTATTCCCGACGGCAGCCGCATCAATCTCAAGACGGTTTAACAAGTCGACATTCGCTTTGCCGAAGGTCGCTTCCGTTATCATTTGGAATCGGTCCATATGATCGCCGATGTCGAATACGAGTGTTTCCTCCCCGTTTTTTCATGCTCTTTTCTCTTCTGCTCAATATAATGTACGATTTTCGGCCAATTTTCGAAATGGCTGTGCAAATCATTCGTATGATATAAACGGAGCTTCTCTAACATACCATCTCTCCTACCTTTTAGCTGAATATCCCTTGATAAATCAATTCACAGCCGATCAAAATCAAGACGACCCGCATGAAAAGCACGATCGTTTTCGTCTGCACCCGCTTATTGACCCACGCGCCCATTTTGCCGCCGAACCACGCGCCCGGAACGAGGCACAGCGCATACAGCCAATTGACATGGCCCTCTGCGATATGTGACACGGAACCCGTCACGGAGGATAAGAAAATAATGAGCATTGACGTCGCCACAGCCACTTTCGGCGGGAACAAAAATAACAGCATCATGGCCGGAACCATAAGAGAGCCGCCGCCGATGCCGAAAAGACCGCCCAATAAACCGACGAAAAAGGCAATGGCGATACCGGTAAAAATACGGTACGAATATGTATAAAGCTCACCCGATTCATCCTCATAAGTCCGGATCATGCCTTTATGCGCTTTATTGACCGGTTTTGCTTTCGCCTTCAGCATTAATGTAATAGAAATCAAAATCATAAAAAGTCCGAACCAGACGGAAAACGTATGCGCATTAAAAAGTTTAGACAAATACGCGCCGATGATGCTTCCCGGGCCGGAACCGATAAAAAAGATCAGTCCGCTTTTGTAGTCAACGGTTTTATATTTCATATAGGCCAGAGTTGATGACAGGCCCGTAAAAATAATCACCAAAAGGGACGTGCCGATGGCAGTCTGCGGTGTTACGTCATGGAAAAACGGAGTCATCGTGCTTAAATAGAGCATCGCCGGCACGATGATAATTCCTCCCCCAAGCCCGATCAGGCTGCCGACCGTTCCCGCGATAAATCCCAATATGATCAAAATAAGATAAGACATGTGTCTTGAAACCTCTTTTCTAGCTGAATAGGTCGAGCTGCTTCGGAGCAAGCCCGGTATATGAGATATCTAACATTTCAAGCATCTCAAGCCCGTTATCGGCGGCGTCTCCGCCTGAGTTATTGTTGAAGAGCACATACACATTGCGCGACTGCTTTTTCAGCTCCTGAAGATTGTTTTTCCAATCTTTGAGCTCCTGTTTGTTATAGCGGTATAAATATCTGACCTCACGCCAGTTTTGTCCGCCGTCAGGTTTAATCCAGCCCTGCTTGTTCCGTCCGTGAAAACGGACAAGCGTTTTTCTTCATCCGTTGCTTTCAGGACGGTCGGAATGCTGCCCTCGCCGATTTGCGGCTCGTCACATATGCTGTGAATCCAGCCTTCCTCCTTCATAAAGGAAAGGGTCTGCTCGTAAAATGGCGGGGAAAACCAAGACCGGTTGCGGAATTCAAGCGCGCACGGGATATCCCCCATCTGCTGCCTGCACCATCTTAAATATGCGACGTTTTCTTTCTTGCAGTCAAACCACGGCGGGAATTGGAACAGCACCATGGCAAGCTTTCCATGCTCTATATAAGGCGATAATGACAGCTTAAACGCCTCAAACATTTCTTCCTTCGATTCAAAGGGAATATCGCCGCGCTGATGACCCGTCATTCCTTGATATGCCTTAATGACAAATTGAAAAGATTCCGGCGTCTCTTTGACCCATCTTTCGTTATTGCGGGCGGGCTGTATCGCGTAAAAGCTCGCGTCCAGCTCAACGATGGGAAAATGGGAGGAATACGCCTGCAGTTTTTGCGGGCCCGCTGTTTTAGGCGGATAGATGCTGTCATGATCCCCCCACCCCGTCAGTCCGATATAAATCACAATCCTTCACCTCTCATTCTAGTTTATCACAGGTGTTTTTCTCTTTCCGTTTCCATGTTTTTTCTGAATGCACTTTTCAGGAACCGGTACTGATGTTCATTGGTGTCCGAAAATGCCTCATCTCTGGAAGAAAGAATGTGCTGATAGACGATCGGCTCTGAAAACTGACTGCTCGTGAAATCATATATCTCCCCGTCTATTCGATTATAAAAATGCCAGCTTGTGCCGGTTTTTGTTTTGAGAATGTCACCGCCGTAAACATCTTGGATGACTAAAGCCGTCACGCCGCACTGGCCTTTGGCCGGGCAATCTTCCGTCCATTTTGTACTGGTCTTGCGCGACCAGGATGCCGTTAATATGTTCAAGATTTGATTATACAATGTGTTTTACTCCTTTTTATAAAAAGATACCACGACACCCGCTTTCCAAACGACAAAAAAAGCCGATTCTCATCAGAGAATCGGCTCTTTTTTTTCAGAAGGCTTCAGGAATGTTCCGAAAGCCCCGCTCTGCTTCCCACCGCCATCCTGATACACACAGCGTCCCTTGCTGTAGGTCGCAGCAATTCGGTATGGAAAGGTGCGGCCTTCATACAGGCTTTGCTTATGTTTGGAAAACATCGTTTCTTTTGTGACAGTAAAAGGTTCCGGCCGGACAATGGCAAAATCAGCGTCAAATCCTTCTTCAAGCCGGCCTTTATTCGTTAAACCGAAGCGCTTGGCAGGTGCTTCGGCCGTCCATCGGGCCACATGTTCAAACGGAATCCCATGATCGATCGCTAATTGAATCATGCCGAGAAGCGTAAATTGGCCTCCGCTGATCCCGCCCCACGACAGGAACATATTATCCTCGCGTTTCAAAGACGGATGACAGGGAGAATGATCCGAAGACACCATATCAATCAGGCCCTCAGCCAAGACCCCGATCAATTCCTCTTTATCAGCCTCTGAGCGGAGCGGCGGAGCGCATTTGGCGGCCGCCCCTTTTTTGAGGAAGTCTTCAAAGCTGAATAATAAGTAGTGCGGACACGTTTCAACGGTGACATCCAATCCGTCTTTTTTCGCCTGCTGAATGGAGAGCACGGCCCGTTTCGTGCTGATATGTACAAAATGAAGCGCGCATCCCGTCGCTCTTGCATATTCAATCGCCCGCTGCACAGCCTCGCATTCGGCTTCTTCCGGACGGGAGGAAGCGTAAGCGCGGGCATCAATTTTCCCTTGGAGCGCGTACTCGGCTTCAAGGAATCGGGTGAGGGCGTCGCTTTCTGCGTGCAGGGCCAAAATCTTGCCGCACGCCGCGATTTCCTTCATTCCCTTTAAAAGAGTCCGTTCATCGGCTGATTGAAATTCATCCGTTCCCGATTTAGACAGAAACGCTTTAAACCCGATTGCCCCCGCTTCTGCCATCGGCCGGATATGTTCGGTATACCCGGGCATCAAACCGCCCCAAAGCGCAAAATCAACCGCTGACTTCCGTTCGGCGATTTCCGCCTTTGCCAGCAGGTTTTCAGCAGTTACCGTCGAAGGAATGCAGTTAAGCGGCATGTCAAAATAAGACGTACAGCCCCCGGCAGCAAGCATGTTTGAGCCGGTTTCAATGCCTTCCCATTCTTCGCGTCCGGGTTCATTGAAATGCACGTGACAATCGACCGCGCCCGGAAACACATACATGCCGGCTGCCTGCACCACTTGTTCCGCGTTTTCTTCAATGCCGGGCTCGATCAAGGCAATATTCCCGTCCTTGACGGCGATATCGGCCCGCTCTGTCCCGCCTTTTCGCACAGCTTTCGCACCCTTTACAATTACGTCATAGGCCATTTTATCTTCCTCCCTGTAAGGATGACGATTTTCTGTCAGTTTTTATCACAACATGCGTCTATGATTGCCAGTTTACTGCTACTATGATCGTAATACATCAGCAAAACCGCTATAATTTTTGATGATTTTTATTCATATTAACTAATGGTTGTCTTTAGAACCTGAAAGGAGATTGACTGATGAACATTTATGATGTGATGAAGATTCCCGCTTATGAGCGGGCGGCATTAATCGCAGGCAGATCCGGCGGCTGGAGGGAGGTGCAGCACGTCAACATGATGGATGCGCCGGACATCGCTGATTTTTTACATAAAAATGAATTGCTCGTCACGACGGCTTACCACTTGAAGGATCGCCCGCAGCTGTTGAAAGATTTGATCCGCCTCATGGCAAAACGGGGCTGCGCGGGACTGGGGATCAAAACGAAGCGCTATCTTAATGTCATTCCGAAAGATGCCGCGGAGCTTGCCGACCGGTATGAATTTCCGATTATTGAGCTGCCGGAAGACATCAGGCTGGGAGATATCGTCAACGCCACACTGAGCCATATTCTTGATATGCGTTCAAATGAGCTGCAGCAGGCCATTTACACCCATAAAAAATTCACAAACCACATCATGAGCGGCAAAGGGCTGCAATCCCTGCTTAAGAAGCTCTCAGACATTCTCCGGCTTCCCGTGCTGCTTTTGGATCAGCATACAAAACTCTTATCATCGTCCCACAGCATACCCATTGACACGTCTTTATTGAAAAACATCTGTTATTCCCTTTCCGGTCCTTATTTCACCTGCTTTTCCATGCTCTCCGACAGAAAGGCGTATTCTGTCCTGCCGATTCTGAATGTTGAAAAAAACTGCGGTTATCTGGTGATTCCGGAGCTGGTGCAGACCGCTGATAAAGGCATGATTTTGACAATTGAACAGGCGGCCAACGTCATTTCCTTTGAACTGCTGAAAGAAAATGCCGTCAAACAATTCGGCAGACGGGCGCGCAATGAATTTTTCAGCAATTTCATCGACCGCTCGTTTACAGGCCATGAAGAAATCAAAAGCCGTGCCAAAGAATTCCGGCTCCGCTGGGATCAGAAATACATGTGCATTTGCGGAAAACTCGACCGAAATGAGAAAACGATCAGCTTTACCGAAAATCAGCTCGTTTCCGATCATGTATTTGATCTGCTTGAAGGAGAGCTGTCATCCTTTCCGTTTCCCCCTCATCTCTTTATTAAAGGAAATGTCGGTATTCTTTTAATTGAAGCGACAGACAGCTGGAATGAAATGCACGCGTCTGTCATCAGCTTTTTGGAGCAGTTTCAAAAGCAGGTCCGGACGCAGTTTAAACGGACTGTCTCCTTCGGCATCTCAAACATATGCCAAAAGCTGATCGACGTCCCTGACGCTTTTACTGAAGCTTCAGACGCCATTTCATCCGGGCATTTGTCCAGAAGCGCGGAGTTTATTCAAATCTATCATGCCAAAGACGTGCCGGAGCTGCTCCGCCTGCTTCCGGCGGAAGATGTGAAGAAGTTTTACGAAGCCACCCTCCAAAGCCTGGCCGACCGGCAAAAGGAAGATCAGAGCCTGCTTCATACGCTGTCTGTTTACCTGGAGACCCACTGCCAGATTTCAGAAACGGCTAAGCGCCTGTACGTCCATCGAAATACGGTGATCTATCGTTTAGAAAAATGCGAGGAACTGCTCGGCAAAAGCTTAAAAGATCCGGAGACGACGATGCGCCTGCGGCTCGCGCTGAGAATGCAGCGGCTGATCGGTTAAGGAATCGTTAGAGACAGGGATGCGGGGTGTTCTCCCGCATCCTATTTAAGGTGAATCATTCAGCTAAATCCTCAAAAAATGCTGCCATCAAAACCCTGACGAGTATCCTTTCAGGAAGCCGTGAGCGGCCTTCTCAATTTCTGCAGCTGTCATGAAATCCTCGTGAGCATCCACGGTGTCCGGCTCATAAACGATACCGTAAACAAGTTTTTGTGCGTCTGCTTCTTTCGCAAGGATCTTCACTTACCTCTCTTCCTCAAAATAAATAAGTATCATCTCAAAAGATGATACTTAAATTAGTATTTTATCTAACTGTTTGGATTCCTCCAGGAGTGAGTTGACTAGCCGAAACTACAGCTGAACCAGCTATACAGTTTCCGCCAATAGACAAAGGAAATACTATAGTAACAAATTCTTGACCTGCTGGTGTATACTCAGACCTGTGTATAAACACACGTGTACCAGCAGTAAGCAACCGTCCATTTGGCAAAGTTAGATTAAAAAGGAGAGTGTGAAATTGACCAATTAAACCTTCAAAAGCACGACTTTCCCCAAAATATGGGTAATAATAATTTGGATACATTGAACATTTACCTCTTTCCTATATAATGAATTCACCTTACAATAATTGTATATTCCATATATTGAAAATTCGTGTGTGGAACAAAAGGCTCATTTCCTACGTATACAGCCGCCTATACGTCTGAGGTGTCACGTCTCGTTCCCATGATTTCTTCCCAATTCCTGTTCATCTGCCTTTGTAGAAGGACTTAACACTTTTTTAAGCTGCTGTTTCGTGTCAGCAGATAAAACGTCTCTCATCTTCATCTTTCTTTCATTTCTCCTTGCCGAATAAGCACCGCCTTACGCTATTCGCTTTTATTTATTTGCGGCCCGCCGCTTTATTCCTCAGAAGGTAAGCAAAGAAAATGAAGAGCCGGTTTAAAAAGACTTTCCTTGCAATGAGATTTCACTGCTTGTGTTCCCCGTGACTATCCGCGCACAATACTGCATACTTCAGTCGCCCTCCCGAGAAGGCACTTTCATTGTTTAAATTTTGATACGCAGAAATGACTTCCTCCTAAAGGAAAGAGGGAATGCTCTTTTCCTTTTTCACGCGGAGTTTTGGCTACGCTGATACATTCTCCGTTCACAGCGGAAAAAATCTCTCCAAAAAAGGAGGGGCGCTTCCCCTCCGTGAACCGTAATAAAGCTTCGTGTGTTGACTAATGGCTGTCTGGATAATGGTCTCACTGTCATCTTGGAAAGATCACTTACTTCTATAAGTCTTTCTTTTTAACAGAAACCGCAGATATAGCAGCAGAAATAACTATCCGCTCCGCTTCTTATGCACTCTCTGTAACATGGAGAATTATAAAAAGGAGGGCGCGCGGAAACATAGGGAGAGCTCCCTGAATGAGTCAATTGATGGGCCCATGGATAATAATTAAATTCTTGCCGCTGATACAAATGGAATGACGGGTAATAATACAACATTTTCAACTCCTTTTCCGTACACCATATTGTACTTACCGACACCCTTTTTAGATGATTGTCTCTTGCATAATTGTGTGTTGGCCTAATTGCGGGTTTTAATCTGCAAAATTCGTGCAGGAGAACCATCACAACATCTTCCGTGAGAGGTTATAAGATAACCTCTCCTTGTTGTCACCAATCGCCCCCTACTGAACAGTTCGTATTATTTCAATGACCCGTTTTATCAGAATGCTCTCCCCCTGCATACGAAACAGCAAGTTCCAAAACACTGCTTTTTCTTCCTCAGCATTTACGCCGCTCAATATTGTCCCTGCCTGACTGCTTTCTTTTTTGATCAACTTCCGGCAGATCAAATTCGTCAGACTCGTCAAGCAATAAAGCTGGTTTTACTTTATCTACACCTGTTCCGGTTTCCATTCGCGCCATGCTTGAGCATACGGAACAACTGGTTCGATATGATTTTCCCTCTATGCGCATCCCTGCAATTTCAGAGATGCAGACCGCCAAAGAATAAACGACAATCAGCAAAAAGCCTCCGGATACCCGGAGGCTTTTGATTCTTATCCTTGCTGCGTGAACGGCCGGGTCTGTGTCTTTTTGCCCCAGCCAAGCGCGGCCAGAAAACTGATGGCGAGAATGGCCGCTCCCAGCATATACGGAAATTCCATATTTACATCAAAGAGAAAACCGGCGGCTGACGGTCCGGCGATATTCGCTAAGCTGATGAATGAGGTGTTCATCCCGCCGGCAAACCCCTGCTGGTCACCGGCGAGCTTCGACAGCATCGTATTAACGGCCGGCCGGAGCAGCGATGTCAGCGTCAGAAAAAAGATTGCCGCGGCAAAAACGGCCCAATATGAACCCGCAAACCGGCACCACACAAGTCCTGCAGCAGCCCCGATCAACGTCACGTTAATGACGCGCTTTTCCCCGAACCTGCGGACGAGATAACTGACGCCGACCGCCTGCACAAACACGCCGATGAGACCCGCAGCCGTAATAATAAAGGCAATATCAGAGGCTTTAAATCCGTGTTTATGGTCAACGTAAAGGCCGAAAACGGATTCAAAGTTCATAATTCCGAAGTTCAGCACAAAAACCAGAACCAGCATAAACGCGAACGGCGATTTGAGCGCGCGTGACATTTGCTTAAACAGATGCTCACGTTTTTCCGTTTTCGCCCGGGCTTCCAGCTGCTTTTCACGTCCAAGCGTTTCGGGCAGAAAGAAAAATGAAAGCACCGTTGAAAAGCAGGCGAGACTTGCGGAGACGATGAACGGCACAGACATGCCGTAATGAACCAAATAGCCTCCGACACCGGGCCCGATGACGACACCGAGCGTCATCGCCGCGCTGAACAGCCCCATTCCTTTCCCGCGTTCTTCTTCGGTCGTAATATCCGCAATGTAAGCGAACATTGACGGCATTAAAAACGCCGCGCCCATCCCGCCCAAAAGCCGGGATGCGAACAATTGCCACAGGCTTCCGGCAAAGGCGAAGATCAATTGTGACACGGCAAAGGCGGCAATGCCGAAAATAATCAGTTTCCGCCGTCCGTATTTGTCGGTTATTTCCCCGGCAATAGGCGCAAATAAAAGCTGTGTAAGCCCCGCCGCCGCAACAAGCAGACCCATCGTGCTCCCCGTCGCTCCGAATTCGGTAATATATGCGGGCATAATCGGAATAATCAATCCGATTCCAAGCATCGCAATAAACATATTCAGCATTAAAATTGACAATCGGCCTATGTACGCCATGATTTCTTACCTTCTCCCCAGACAAACAGATGATCATTCCATATTTGTCATTTTTTATACCATTCAGTATAACGGGGAAAAGGGAAAAAGTCCAGATGATTTCAATCTCGTTTTCATGTCTCATGACAGCACACCGGTTTCAGCCGGCAAATCATATATGTTAAGGGCCGCCTGCAGCGCTTCCCCGGCTTTAACGGCAACTCCGTGTCTGATCAGAACCGCCTCAAGTCCGGCCAGCACAAACAGCACATTTTCCTTTCTGCAGCTGTAGCCCATCGTTCCGATTCGCCAAATTTTCCCCTGCAGCGGACCGAACGAGCTGGCGATTTCAATTCCGAATTGAGACAAAAGCATACTCCTGATCGATTCGCCGTCTGCTTCCGGCGGAATCTTCACACATGTGACGACAGGCAGCTTCGCCTCCGGATCGCCGAATAAATCAAGGCCCATCGCTGCAAGTCCCGCCGTAAGCGCTTTTTCATGACGCTGATGCCTGCGGAACCGTTCTTCAAGTCCTTCTTCCAAGACAAGGCGCACACCCTCCCGCAGCGCATAAAGCATTGCTGTCGCTTCTGTATGGTGATTCAGCCTTCTTTCACTCCAATAATCTTCGAGCTGGCTCAGATCAAAATAGTTGCTCGTAACCGGCCGATGACCGGACAGCATTTTACCGTCAGCTGCCGTCGCAATGCCACGTTCTACCTTTTTACGCGCGGCAATGACAGCTGCCGTCCGGTCATTATAAGTAATCGGCGCCATTCCGGAAGGGACCGATAGGCATTTTTTGCGTTCCCCCGATAACTGCGTCAATCTTCCATTCATCCGTTTTTACGGCGCAGCCTCCGATCGTGGCCACGGCATCCACGATAAAGAGTGCGTCTTGGGCGCGGCACGCTTCCCCGATTTCTTTCAGCGGGTGAATCCGCCCCGTTGATGTTTCTCCGTGCACCATAGCGACGATTTTCGGGGAAATCTTTTTCATCTCGCCGATAATCTCTTCAGGCCGGAAGACCGTTCCCCATTCACACTCGATCGTATGAACGTCCGCTCCGTACCGCTCGGCGATTTCAGTCAGCAGGTGTCCGAAGCGTCCGTATATCGGAACGAGCACGCTGTCGCCCGGTTCTATCACACTTGCGAGAACAGCCTCAATCCCCGCTCTTGATGTGCCGTCAATCGGATAGGCCCAGCGGTTTTCCGTTTGAAACAATTCACGGAGCATTTGCATCGTTTCGTTCATGATACCGGTAAATGCCGGGTCAAACTGGCCGAGGATCGGAGCGCCCATCGCCCTCAGCACTCTCGGTTCAGCTTCTGTCGGTCCCGGTGTCATAATCGTTCTTTGCGGAATGCACAATTCTTTTCTGGTCGGCACGCCGATTCCCCCTTTACGTTAATAGGCAAGTTTATGTAATACATTCGCCAGCGTAAGGACGCCGGTTTCAAGCTGATGTGCGGGTGTGAATTCAAGCGGCGAGTGGCTGATCCCGCCACGGCTCGGCACAAACAGCATGCAGGCCGGAAAGGTTCTGCCGAGCATCTGGGCGTCATGTCCCGCTCCGCTTACGATCTTCTCCGGGTCCGCCCCCTGCTCTTTTGCAGCCTCTGCTGCGGTTCGTGTCAGTGTCTGATCCATTTGAACCGGCTCTATCCTCATATATTCATCAATAACAGGTCTGACTCCTTTGCTGAGGCTGATGTTTTCAATAATCGACACCAGTTTCTGATGGAAGGCTGCCAGCACGTCTTCCTGCTGGTGGCGAATATCAACGGAAAACTGGATACGGCCCGGAATGACATTCGCCATATTCGGCTCAACCGTCATTTTCCCGCACGTCAGGCGGAGCTCTTCCGGCTGTCTTTCCGCTGAGAGCATGAGTTCGTGGATGATGCTGCTTCCCGCCGCGAGCGGATCTTTCCGCCATTTCATTGAAGTGGTCCCCGCATGGTTGCATTCACCGTCAAGCGTAACGGTATAGCGTCTCTGTCCGGCAATCCCGGTGACAATCCCGATATCCTTTCCCGATCGTTCAAGCGTTTGCCCCTGTTCTATATGAATTTCCAGAAAGGCACTAATATCAGTGCGCAGCGGCGCCGGATAACGGCCTGCACCGAAGCCGTTCTGCCGCATGGCTTCTTTCAGAGAAATGCCGGACGCGTCTTTCGGCGTTTCCGCATCTGAAAGCGAGAAAGCACCGGTGATATTGCCTGAGCCCCAATAGGTGATGGGAAAACGGCTCCCTTCCTCTTCACAGAGCGACACAGCCTCCAGCGTTTTTTTCGGACGCCCGCACGTCTCATGCAAATGCCGGATCGCCAGCATGCCCGCCAGCACGCCGAACGCACCGTCATATTTGCCGCCGTCAATAACGGTGTCAATATGCGATCCGGTCAGAATCACCTCATCAGGCGATTCTGTGCCGCTCAGACGGCCGAATACGTTACCGACATCGTCAAATGCCGTTTCCAGCCCGAACGCCTCCATTTTCTTTTTGACGGCAAGCTGGGCGTCCATCCATTCTTTCGTATATAAAAGCCTCGTCACTCCGCCGGAAGCGGAAGCGCCGAATTGAGACAGCCATTGTATGTCGTCGGAAATCCCGATATTCGCCGCCGAAAGCTGCTGATGTTCCATACACGCCCTCCTTTTAAACTGAAAAACTGACAAGATGATCTTCATTATAGAAGGAGCGCATTATGAGTTCATTATCATATCCTCTAAAAAATCAATGATTTTCCGGATACTTTGACCAAGAAACCGCCCCTCTGTCCCATAAGCCGAAGGAACCATTTTTCAAAAAAGATAGAATATTAGATTTATTTTTTGGATAATAGAGGTAAAGGAGGGCAAGTCATGACAAAAAAACTTTGGTTTCTGCCGATTGTCTGCCTGTTTTTCATTTTTGGATGGGCCGCGCCGTCAGCCTCTGCGGGCGAGCCGGCTGACACAAATCTGTACAGCCGGCTCGCGGTTTCAACTTCCGGCGGCACAACTCTTTTTCCGCAAACTGCCTCAGCTGTCATCACTCCGTCTGCGGATACGGACACATATTATAAAGAAGCTTCCGGAAAAAGCGGAACAGCCTTAAAGAGCGCCCTGCACCGCATCATCAGCGGACATACTAAGCTGTCTTACAGCCAAGTATGGAATGCATTGAAGGAAACTGACGAAGATCCGGCAAATCCGAACAATGTCATCTTGCTCTACACCCAGGAATCACGGGCCAAAAGTAAAAACGGCGGCAGCGTCGGGGACTGGAACCGTGAACACGTGTGGGCAAAGTCACACGGAAACTTCGGAACAGCTGCCGGCCCCGGGACGGACATTCATCATCTGCGCCCTGCAGACGTCCAGGTGAACAGCGCCAGAGGAAACATGGATTTTGATAACGGAGGCTCAGAATACCCGAAAGCGCCGGGCAATTATTATGACGGTGATTCCTGGGAGCCGCGCGATGAGGTCAAAGGAGACGTCGCCCGCATGCTGTTTTACATGGCGGTGCGTTATGAAGGCGGCGACGGGTATCCCGACCTTGAGCTGAATGATAAAACCGGAAACGGCTCAGCTCCTTACATGGGAAAACTGTCCGTTTTGCTCAAATGGAATAAACAAGACCCCGTCGACAGTAAGGAAAAACGGCGGAACGAAATCATTTACGAAGACTATCAGCATAACCGCAATCCGTTTATCGACCACCCGGAATGGGCGGACGAAATCTGGTAATCGTATCATAAGAAGTGATAAGGGAGCCCCGATCATCAGGCTCCCTTTTTCAATATACGGCGTTTTCAGTGTCGGCATCAAAAAAGACGGCCCGGTTCATATTGACCGCAAGCAGAATGGCATCGCCGGGTTTCACCTCTGAAGCGCCGTCAAGACGGATCGTCATGCGGTCATCTCCGCTCACCGCATGAACGTACATCTCCGCGCCTAAGTTCTCACATACTTCCGCCACAGCGCGGCACACCGCTTCAGGCGGGTGCTCTGATTGTCCGGCAAGCGTCAAATGCTCCGGACGCAGCCCCGCAGTCATCTCCTTACCGCTGTATCCTTTCTGCACAAGAACAGCCGCTTTTTCTTTCAGAATGGGCAGACGAACGGACGAACCGGCAAAATACCATTGCCCGTGACTTTCTTCTATGACGCCTTTTATAAAATTCATACTCGGAGAACCGATAAAACCCGCCACAAACATATTCGCCGGATAATGATAAATCTCATGGGGGCTTGCGGCCTGCTGAATATCTCCTTCATTCATCACGACAATCCGGTCGCCCATTGTCATCGCTTCCGTCTGATCATGCGTCACATAAACGATGGTCGCTTTCAAACGCTGATGGAGCTTGCTGATTTCGGCGCGCATCGTCACACGCAATTTCGCGTCTAAGTTGGAAAGCGGCTCGTCCATCAGAAACACTTTCGGCTCCCGCACGATCGACCGGCCGAGCGCAACCCGCTGCCGCTGCCCGCCTGAAAGAGCCTTCGGTTTCCGCTTGAGCAGATGCCCGATTTCCAAAATATCAGCGGCCGTCCGGACTCGCTTTGTGATTTCTTTTTTCGGCAGCTTTCTGAGCTTCAAACCGAACGCCATATTATCAAACACCGTCATGTGGGGATACAGCGCGTAATTCTGAAAACCATTGCGATATCACGATCCTTCGGGGGCAGATCGTTCACCGCGTCTCCATCGATATAAAGCTTCCCTTCAGAAATGCTCTCCAGTCCGGCAATCATTCTGAGTGTCGTAGATTTGCCGCAGCCGGAGGGACCGACAAGCACCAGCAGCTCCTCATCCTTTACATCTAAGTGAAAATCCTTCACTGCCGCCGATTGGGCGCCGTATGTTTTTTTGATATGGTCAAATGTTAATGATGCCATTCGAAACCTCCTCCAATACTGGAAACCGCCACATCTTTCTGTTATGTTAAAAATGTTCGGGGTTTCTGACAGATTCATAAATGAAAAGCAAATTTGTATTATAACGTCATAATACATATAATAGTACTACTACTTGACAAAGGAGGTCCGTCCCATTGTTAAATAACGGGAGCTCGAAACCTTTATATATTCAGCTGAAACAAATTATCGCGGACGATATCAAGAAGGGCGTTTATTCGCCGTCCGTAAAACTGCCGACTGAAAATGAGCTGTGCGAAACGTACAACGTCAGCCGCATAACGGTCAGGAAGGCCATCCTTGATCTTGTGGAAGAAGGCTGGCTCGTCCGGCAGCAGGGAAAGGGAACGTTCGTTAAAAGCCCTAAACTGAAGCGGGAGCTCATCGCGGTCAACGGCTACTCTGAATTTATGGAATCAACGGGAAAAAACCGAAACACCAGATCCTTTCCCATGAAATCATTGAAGCGCCTAAATCCATCGCTCAAAAACTTCGCGTCGCTTCCGAAAGTCCCGTTCTTGAATTAAAACGCATTTTATTTCACGACGACCAGCCGCTCTCATTCGAAATCGCCCACTATCCGCTCAGTTTATTTCCCGACATCGGCAAGCATATTAAAGGCGGCGTGTCGATGCATGACATTTTGAAACAGCACTATCAGGTGGTGCCCACTCATAATACAAAGCTGTTAAATGTCGTATACGCCAAGCAGGAAGAAAGCCGCTATCTGGCTTGTGATATCGGGGATGCGCTTTTTGAAATTGACAAAACCGCTTTTATGTCAAAAGACCAGCCGATATACAGCTCGCTGTTTGTAATGCATACCGACCGCGTCACGTTTACCATTAACAGTCCCTATGTGTAACAAGTATAAAAAACGAGACAATGCTTATCGTATTCTCGTTTTTTCACTGCTTTTCCCGCCGCCCGGCCTGTAGGGATGCCCGTAACCGAACGCTCCGAACCCTCCGCATGTTTTGGCAGCCGTCCCGGCGGCCGCAGTAAGCGCTCGCCGAATATCCTGATGCTCGAAGAAATCGGTAAGAAACCCGGCGATAAAAGAATCACCCGCGCCCAATGTATCTATTATATCAGCTCTTACCACCGGCTGATGATAGACGCGTTCCCCATCCGATAACACCGCGCCATGTTCTCCCCTTGTCAGACAGACGATTTTCGCTCCGAAACCGCGGGCTTTTTCGGCAAGCCGCACACATTCACTTTCACTCAAATCACTCCCGGAAAAAAATGCATACGTTACGTACGGACAGACCGCTTCTAAATAGGCTTCGTCACGTTTTACAGAGAAGTCAAAGGAAATCGGCACATGGCCGCTCAGCATCGGAAGGTCACGTTCTATCCTGCTGTATACGCTCGTATGCAGCAGATCATGTCCGGAGATAAATGAGATGTCATTCTCCTGAAAAGCGAGCGTCAGACGCGATTGCACGCCGCCTTTATTTGATCCGGCAAATATCCTGTCCCCTTTTTCATCAAGCGTGACGACCGCCATCCCATTTTCTCCGTATGCCCGGCGGATCAGATCGGCATTCACCTTTTCCAGTTTGAGCACATTCAATACGTGATCCGCCGCTTCATCACTGCCGAGAATCCCGATATAAGAAGTTTCGTGGCCTAAGCGCCGGGCAAGCACGGCTACATTTAACGCATTTCCGCCCGGGTAAAACGTCTCCTGATCCTGATAATAATCTACTACATTATCTCCGGCCGCTATCAGTTTCATCTTTTCATCCCCCTTATCCTTTCACGCTTCCCGCTGCAATGCCGCGGATAAAATATCTCTGCATCAATAAAAACAGCGCGATGATCGGAGCAGCAGAAATCGTCAGCCCGGCCAGCAGCACGCCCCAATCCGTCTGCAGCGCATCTCTGAACTGCATCAGCCCGGCCGGAATCGTCCGTAAATTTTCATCATCGATAAAAATAATCGCAAACATAAACTCATTCCATGTATGGTAAGCCGTCAAAATGCCTGATGTCACCAGAATCGGCACGCTCATAGGTAAGAATATTCTGAAAAATATTCCGAAACTTGTACATCCATCCAGATAGGCCGCTTCCTCAAGCTCTTTGGAAATCGACAAAAAATAGGAACGGATCAGAATCACGGTAAACGGAATACGGTAGGCTGCGTACGGAAGAATCAATGCCCAATACGTATTGTACAGTCCCAATGACTGGATAATGGAGTACAGCGGCACAAGACTGACCTGCGGCGTCAGCATCAAGCCGCCAAGACAAATGATCAGCACAAACCCTTTTCCTTTAAATTGAAAACGGGCCAGCCCGTATGCCGCCCAGGCACTCACAAATACGGTGATGAGACAAGTCAGCACGGTCACAATGACGCTGTTCATAAAATAAGCGGAAATCCCTTGGTTCCATGCGGATACGAAGTTTTCGGGATGCCAGACAGAGGGCAGCGACCAGCTGTGCTCAAAAATCTCATCCGAGCTTTTAAAGGCGCTGACCGCCATCCATAACAGCGGATATGCAACGGCAATGAGGTAGATAAAGAGAAACAGCCACACAGACGTTTCCCCGACATACCATTTTCTCGGTTTTCCGCCTGTTCTGACGGCCTGACGGGCATGACGCAAGTCCGTCTTTTCAGGAAGCATCGGCTACTCCTCCTTTCCGGTCTTAAAGAATTTCATCTGAATAAGCGACAGAGCAAGCGTCAGCAAAAGCACCACCGTCGCGATCGCAGAAGCGTAGCCCATCATATCCTTTGTAAAAGCGCTCTTATACAAAAATGTGCTCAGCACTTCTGAAGCATTGCCCGGCCCTCCGCCGGTCAGAATATACGGTTCATTAAATACGGTAAATGCGCCGGTCAGCGTCATCACCACGGCAACAAACGACATTTCTTTCGTCTGCGGCACCGTAATGTGAAAAAACTGCTGGATTTTTCCGGCTCCGTCCAGCTGCGCCGATTCATATAATTCAGCGGGAATGCTCTGAATCGAGACAATGTACAGCATGGCGATGTAACCGACAGACTGCCATTGAGACACAAAAATGACAGACAGCATAGCGGTGTTTTCATCGCCCAGCCACGCCCGGGTCAGTTCATCAAGTCCGACGGCTTCCAGCAGCTGATTCAAAAGCCCGATTTCCGGGTTATAAATAAAATCAAACAACAGCGCAATGACGGTCATGGAAATGACGACCGGAAGAAAAAATACCGTACGGAAAAACGGCGACCATTTTCTTACCAATCTGTCTTCCAGCACGGCCGCCAGAATTAACCCGCCGCCAACCTGGAAAATCAGCGATATGACCGCATACAGCACATTGTTGCGGAGTGCTGTAAAAAACACGGGATCGTGAAACAGGTCAATATAATTTTCCAAACCGATAAACGTCTTTTCGGGTTGAAATGAGCTCCATTCAAACAGACTGAAAAACACATTCTCAATAATCGGAATGTAAACGAACAGCAGAAAAATCAGCGCGGGCGCGAGAAACAGATACGGAATGAAACGTTTTCGGCTGACCAAGGAAATCCTCATCTCCTTTCTCCAAAGAAATCTGTTCTATTCAGATGACGCTTTGACCTGACGCGCCGCTTTCTGCACGGAATTCATCACCTCGCGCGGTGTCATTGTGCCGCCGAGCATCTGCTGAACGCCTGCCGCATACACATCGGCGATTTCAACATCAACATCCATATCAAACCACGGCACCATTGTTTCGGCACGGACGATATCCTGCACGGCTTCGCGCTGGATCGGGGTGGAATTGTTTTCTGTCGCCGTTCCCTGAACCGCGCTGTATTTACCGACGTCTTTTATCAGCTTCTCTCCCATTTTTTTCGAAGTTAAAAACTGAAGAAATTCCATGGCTTCTTTCGGGTGCTTCGTTTTTGAGGAAATCATAAATCCTTCGGGAGATCCGGTCAGTGCACGGGGAGATCCCTTTTCGCCGCTGATTTTCGGGAAAGGAAACAAGCCCAGATTGACCGGTTCGACGAGCTTAATTTCTGCCGTTTCCGCATAAATCATCGCCGCTTTGCCGCTCGTAAACTGCTGGCGCACGTATTCGTGATCAACGGAGTTCACGTGCTTTGTAAAGTACGGCAGAAGTTCCTGAAGCTTTTCAAGCGCTTTGACATAGCCTTCGTCCGTAAACTCCCCGGTTTCCGGGCTGTAATCCTTCGCCCGCGTTTTCTCATCCACCATACGCTGGTTCAGCGTCCCGATATAATGAGAAATGGTCCAAGGCGCTTTTGTGCCGAAACTGATCGGAATATATCCGTTCTCTTTCAATTTCTCACAGACTGTGATCAGTTCATCCCATGTCGCCGGGGGCTTCAAATGTAATGTATTAAAAATGTCCTTATTATAAAAGAATGATTTAGCGTCCATTTGCCACGGAACACCGTACTGTTTTCCGTCATGCGTAAAGGGTTTGATTTGTGACTGCACAAGCTGTGAGGACCAATCTTTATCCTGCTGATAGTAAGACGACAGATCGAGGGCTTTATCTCCTTTGATGAATTTATAAGCAAACCGGTCGCTCCATGAAAAGAAAATATCAGGGGGGCTCGTTGTTCCGAGCATGACTTTCACCTTGTCTTTATAAGAATCGTTTAAGACCGCTTCCGTTTGGATATGAATATCCGGATGAGCGGCTTCAAATTCTTTGACCGCTTCTTCAAAATAGCTTTTTTCCGGCTCCTTCGGCCACCTGTGAAAAAACTTCAGGGTCACTTTTCCGTCAGAGGAACTGCTTTGGCTTGAACAGGCGGCGGCTGACAGACATACGGCTAACAGAACGAACAGGCAGATGAGCTTTTTCAGATGCTTTTCCTCCTTTGTCACCGGACTATAACGTTATATATCATTATAGTCCGGTGAAATATAATGCGCGTTCTTAATATTCGACTTTCCACATGTAACGCCGCTGGCTTAACGGATGGTTCCTTGCTTCCGCCAGCGCATCCGCATAGCTTCTGAGCACCCGGTTTAATACGAGAGGAGCCAGATAGCCTTTTACAGAATCGTCAATTTCGGAAAAATCATATGCTGCCGCATCAAGCACAGTCAGTTTTTTGCCGTATCTTTTTGAGAAGGAAAGCGCCCGCTCTTCAAGGGGTCTTGTTTCGTCTAAGCCGAGCAGGATAATAAATGGAACGGATTCATCAATGATTTCGAACGGTCCGTGAAAATATTCTCCGGCATGAATGGCGTGGGAATGAATCCATTGCATTTCCATGAGAATGCAGATGCTGTAGGAGTAAGCGACGCCGTAGTTCGCACCGCTTGCCATCGTGTAAATGATATCTTCTTTTTCGTGGGCTTTCGCGAATGCCTTTGCGTGATCCGCTTCTTGTTTAAGCGCTTTGTCATATACGGTCTGGAGCTTATTGAGTCCGTCGATCGCCTGCTCAAACGCGGGATGGTTTTCCAGCACGTGTAAAGCGCCGAACACGATTTGATACAGAACCCCGTAATTCGTATTTATCGCCTGTGCGTTCTCACCCCAGTCATACACCGCGACATATTCGGCTTCTTTCGCTAACGGCGAATCAGGCTCAAAGGTCATCGCAATCGTAAGCGCGCCTTTTTTCTGGCGAAACCGGCGGCTTTCACCGTTTCCGGCGTATTGCCTGACTGAGAACATAAAATCACGAGAGAATTCTCTCCGAGCTGAATGGGATTGCGCTGAATAAATTCATTTGAACTGTAGAGATCAGAGCTGATGGCTTTCGCCTCTCTGTCAAACACGTACTTGCTCGGATACATAATGGCTGAAGAACCCCCGCAAGCGACGAAAAAGACGTGGTCAATCGTTTTTCCTTTCAGATCATCCAAGAAAGCCTGAACCTTGTGATTCACTTGTGCGGCAGTTTGACTCAAATCCTTCACTCCTCAGTGTTTTATTATATAATGTTATATAACATTATATAACGTTATATTAATCGCAACAAAGGTGCGTTGTCAATCATATTTTCTGAAATTTCTAAAATATAAAATAAACCCGTCTTATTCCCCGCCCTCTCTTGACCTGACCCTTAGAGACACGTTTAGAATGAAAAGCAGGGAGTGATTCAGAATGAATATAAAAGAAGCCGCCAGGCAGACGGGTCTCACGAAAAAAGCCATCAAATATTATGAGCAGGAAGGTTTAATCACCGTCAGCAAAAACCCTGATAACGGATACCGTGAGTATTCCGCTCAGAACGTGAATACGCTGAAAATGATTGCCGCCCTTCGAATGCTGGCACTGTCTGTAAGCGATATTAAAGCGTTCCTCTTAGAGGGCAGCAGTCTGCATGATATACTGCGCCAGCAGCATCAAAAGCTCAGCCGGCAGATTGAAGAGCTTGAGCAGGAACGGAAACTGACTGAAATGCTGATTAAGCGCGTGGAAGATGCGGAAAATGTCGATTCAATTCTGCATGATATCGGCGAGGTCAAAATAGATGAACCGAAGTATATGGGACTTCAGCTGAAAAAACTGTTCCCGGGAGATTTCGGAGAATTTATCGCCGCGCTGTTTGAACCGTTCCTCGACTTTTCTATTGATACAGATGAGAAAAAACGATATGGGCAAAGCTTATTAAAGTATTGGATGATATGGAAGAAGTTCCGGCTGCACACCCGATGATGCAGCTGGTCGGCAGGGAGGATCCGGCTCAGCTCCAGCAGCACAAAGTCCAGCATGACCAATTTATCGAGCGGATTTTGGAGAGAGACCCCGCCACTTGGGACACTCATAAAAACATCATCATTCAGCTTGTGAAAAGAGTGCAGACAGATGAAGAATACAGAGAAAGCCTGATCAAGGTCGGAGAATCCGCTTCTGATCTGCCCGCGCTGAAGGAAGGATCGCCTTTCAGCAATCTACTTCAAAAGCTCAGCCCGAAATATGACACGTATGTGCGACTTCAGCTTGAACTGAAAAAAGAAGCCGACGAGGAACTCGGCTTTGATTCAGAAGCATATTTAAAACAGATGCTTCAATCAAAAAAACGCTAAGGTTCGTCTCCTTAGCGTTTTCTTTCTTCAGCCTCAGTGCTGCGCGTTAATGCGGTCAACGACATTAGCGATGAGCTGCTCTTTTCCTAAGTCGGAATCTTCGTCAACGCTTGCTACTGTCAAAATGATAGCCGCTACCGCAAGAGCGATCGTCTCAATGGCGGCCGCCGCGTTTAAAAATACCCATACAGCCGTTGCGCATTGGCCGATGGCCGTTGATTTTCCTTTGTCCATGCTCTTTTTGTCAAACTCTTCTTTCAGCACTTTCGCCATAATCTGCGAACCTTGATCAATGACGCTGTTCACTTTCTCATAATCGCCGCTGTAGACCGCCGCTTTTAACTCTTTAAAATAATCCGGCGATGACTTTTTAATATCAGCAATCACCTGATCGGAAACTTGCTTTAATTCATCCTGATCAATCTTTTTAACAGCCTTGGTATCCCATACTTCAGGAAGGAGCTTTGCGACCTCACCTTGTCCGAAAAAGATGCCGGAAAAAATGTCTTCACCCGAATAAGAGACGGACGGCTCAGTTTTTGCCGCGGCATGCGGGCCGACTAATGCGACCATTAAAACAAACACCAGCATCATGGCAGCTGCGGACTTCTTGCTTTTAACCATATAATTTCCTCCTTTTCCTTTTATTGAAAAAATTGTATCTGATAAAAAGGGGATTGTAATGGTTCAAAGCTACTGTTTTCTCTGCCGGCACCAAAAACAGGACCAAAATACCAGCCACCGTAATGGAAAACGAGGTCAGTCCCAGCATAACGGCAAAGATTTCGTGCATAAAAATGGATATAAACAATATCGGACGCCAATATGTTTTCGGAGCGAACAAAGCGCAGAACATAATGGTTTGCACAATGAGCGTGCCCCAAGTCGGGATGATGACAAGCTTGGACTGCAGGATAAAGTCAAACAGACCGTGAAGCGCATCCGGCAGACCCAGCATCGGATCATTCAAATAGTAATAAACGGCGGTCCCGTTCTGCCACTCTTCTTCCATCAGTTTGGCAATGACAGAGTTAAAGTACAGCATCGCGACCTGTATTCTGATGATTGTCAGTGTGGCCCAGCATAAGGAGCGGTAATAAGGCTCAAGCGGCCTTTTCTCAAAAGACGCCTCGTACGGAGACCAGTGCCATTTCCGCGGATCGGTTAATGTCAGCGGGAGCAGCAGCAGCGTAAAAACGGCAGCCACTTGATCTCCCCCGTCAAGGGTAACGGCGGAGTTTTGGAAGCTGTACGAAATCCACCAGTGAAAAAAACCGGTGAGGCGGGGCCGCCAGCCAATGATGACAAGGATTAACATACAGATACAGACGGCTTTGACGATCTCAATGTAACGGAAATCGGGAAACAGCAGAAACAGGCTGAACGTGTCGGAAAAGCTGAGCATTTGATTTTGCGTTTTGAAGAAGACAGACGCCGGATTGAACAGCAATGTCAGCAGCGTGCCGAGCGCGATTAAGCTTCTGGCAAGCCCGTACACATTTGTCCAAGGCGGATTCTTCATCATCCATAAGGTGAGCTGCTTTTTTGCATCCTGAATCAATTGACATCCACTCCGATGTATTTTTTGATGGTTCTTTTCGTTTCGGTATGCTGGCTCCATGCCCATGGGGTAATGCGTTCATATGTAATGATCATTTTCCCTTTCAGCCTTGGGGAGGGAGACTCATTTTTCATTTTCAAAAATGTGGTATCCTTAATGTCTTGGCCAGTCGTGAAGTCTTCCCACTTCTCTTTGGAAGGCAGCTTTTCCAGCATAAGGCCGAGCTCTATCCCTTGCGTCCGGCCGTAACGGTTTAAGCCGATGACATTTTTCATAGAATTATTCGGCCATCTGAGCTCCTCATCGGCATCAAGAAGATAGATGTTCAAGCTGTCTTCTCTCGGATCTTTACTGAAAAATCCCCAGCTTTGCGGATAAATCATGGAAACGGTTTTGGATTGGTGCTTGGTTAATTGGATGGCGGAGCTTGGCAGTGCCGCGATGATGGTAAAAAACAAAACGATGATCCAGGCGGCCATGATAAAAAGAAAGAATGAAAACATGCTGGTTTGCTTCTTGTCAGTCAATTGAAACCCTCCTAGCGTATGGAAATTTCATTGACATGATTATACACCATTCAACAGGTAAAATATTGATAAATTAGATTTTTCGGACTAATATACTATTATATGTAAAAAGGGAGTGTTCATATGTTTTTGATGAATGATAAGGTGCTGTGGGGAGCTGTGGTTCTCGCCTTTATTCTGTCGATTGTGTTTTATCCGTTTCTTCCTGCTGATATGGCCATTCACTATGACGTGTCGAACCGTCCGAATACATCAATCAATAAAACGGCCGGCGTCCTGATTTTTCCTGTGCTCATGATGATCTGCATGTTATTCAGAAAAAAGGTCGTCCAGCTGTTCCTCGTCGTTTACTGTCTGCTGATCGTGCATATTGCAGTAATGTGGCTGGCACTGTAAACATAAAGAAAACCGGAGCCCTTAAGCTCCGGTTTTTCTTATTTATAAAATACTTTCTCAATGTTGTATTTCGACTGAAGGGTATTGATCGCGTACGTTTCGTAAATCTCCCTTTCCATCGGATCATTGACGACACATACTTCAATTTTATACACTTCGTCCCTGTGATGTTTAACAGGCGACACATTGTCTTCAAAATGCTTTTTGATTCTTTGTCTTAATTTACGGGCTTTCCCGACAAACAGCAGCTCATCATGAATGTTATAAAACATAAAGATGCCGCCTTTGTCTCTCGGAATTTGATGAAAATCAATGAAACCGTAAATCGCTTTAATCGCCGGTTCATTTTCCGACGGTGACTGCTGCCGTTCCGTAATGGTTACATCAGGAGCAGGAAGGTTTATTTTTATCAAAATGGGTCACGTCCTCTTATTCATTAAAGCTCCATCCTATCATAAGAATGCGCCAAAAGCTATTTTTTATTCAAGCGCCCCGGCCGGATCATAAAGGCTCAAATCAATTTCTGTCTGCTGACCGAGCGCGAGTTTCGCCAGTTCAGCCCCCAGATACGGCCCGCTCGTCAGCCCTGAGGCGCCCAGCCCGTTGGCAACGAGGAGCCCGCTGATATTCGGCACTTTGCCGATGACGGGAAGAAAACCGGGAGTAAACGGCCTGAAACCGACTCTTGTCTCTATCACAGTACTGTCTGAAAGGCCCGGCGCCACGGTTAATGCTTTGTCAAAAATCTCGCGGAGGCCGCCGGCCGTCACCCGCAAATCCATGCCGGTATCGTTTTCATGAGTCGCGCCCGCTATGATTCTGCCGCTGTCAAAGGCGAGAATGTATTGATCGTTTGGGGGCATGACGACGGGCCAGCCGCCCGTATCCTCTCCCTGAAGCTCTAAATGAACGATCTGTGCCTTTTGGTATGATACTGAAAAACGGATGCCGAGCGGTTCAAGCAGCTCTCTCGCCCAAGCGCCGGCCGTTACGAGAACCTGGCCGGCAGTAAGCGTGCGTTCTGCGGTTTTCACACCGATAACGGCACCGTCCTCTGTCAATATTGACGCTTCTTCATTGTAAACAGCCGCGCCGTGCTTAACGGCCGCGTTTAACAGCGCCTTACGAAGCGCCCTCCCGTTCACCCGGGCCGCGCCGCTGACATGAACCGCCCCGTATTCCTCCGACAGCGCGGGGAACAGCGCCTTCGTTTCTTCCGGAGTCAGTCTTGTAATGTCACCGATTTCAGGAGCGTCCTCTCTTCTTTTATAAGCTCTTTCCTCCATTTGGCTGAGCTTTTTTTCATCCGTATGGAGACTGACGGCACCGACCTTTTGATAACCGGTGTCCGTTTCTCCGTCAGCTTCAAGCTGCTGTATCAATTGGTTATAATAGCGGGCTCCGCCTTTTGCGATCGCATACCATGCCTGATTGCGGCGCTGCGACAGCCACGGGCAGACGATCCCTGCCGCGGCGTCTGTCGCCTGCCCCGGGTGTTTCCTGTCAAAGACCGTTACATCCGCACCGGCCTTTGCGAGATGATAAGCCGCGGACGCACCGAGAATGCCGGCTCCGATAATTATATAAGACTTCATGTGTAACACCTTTTCTATCTGTTTTGTCTTATTTATTTTAACAAATGGAGCGCCCGGTTCCTACCGGAGTCCTGACGGCGACAATGAGTTTTGAAAACGGAAACGTATAATAAAAGGAATATGTTCTTGTGTGAAAGCCGTTTTCCTCAAGAATTGCTCTGTATTGTGATGTATTTTTATATCTGACACGGCCAATGTGCCGCCAGGCTTCAGCACCCTCACCATTTCCGTGATCGCCCGTTCCCTCTCTTTTCTGCCTGAAATGTTGTGTACGACAAAATGCGAAATGACAAGGTCAAACGATTTATCAGGAAACGGCATGGCTTGCGCGAGTCCGTCATACAAATCAATTTCCAGCGCTCCTTCTGCCCGTCTGTTCTTTTCAAATGCGTCTCTACCGTTTCCGCCCAGATCCCAGCTTGACCATTTGTCAATCGCTGAGACGTCAGCGCCTTTTTGAGCCGCGGCGATGGCTAGCAGCCCCCGTCCCGTCCCAATATCAAGCACTTTCATGTCCGGCTTTAACCCGGAAAGCGCAAGAATGCGATGGCGGTGTGAAAGTTTAATGGCCGTTGAATACAAGAGCATCCAAAGACCGAGCACTAAAAACAAGGCACCCGTCAGCCAGCCCCAGAAAAGAGGAATCATGCCGTATAATGTGCCTGCGGCATAAAGGAGCGCAAGAAAGATAAATCCAAACGCTCCATAAGGCGCATCAATTCCGTATCTTGTTGTCATAACACTCACCCCTTTCAATATTTATCCAAATGGCATACCATATTATTCTAGCAAAAGCCGAAAGGAGATACGACCATATGAAACGCGGCATTACTTTTAACATCCCAAATGAAATCGGACGGTTTGCGGCAGATATATTACAACCGTTCCCCATCTCTTCCTATACGTGGTTTATCGGTGATGGAGAGGCGTATGCTGAATTCAAAGAAGACACCGATACAGACCTGTTTCCGCAAAATCAGGGCATCATTCAGGGCCAAGAACTCCGTCAGCGTCTGGAAGGAGACCCTTATTATATGATTTTTGCTGAATTGAAAGCTTTCCCGAGCGGGATGGTAACGGAAATCAATACGTATGAGGAATATTTGGATAGTTCCTGTGAACTTGTGCTTCTCATCGCGGATTGCTCGTATGTAACGTTATATTGCAAAGATCCGGACATGCTCGAAGCCCTTTTTCAGCAGGCTGTACAATGCGGGTTTCACCGCGTTGACTATGTTACAGATGAGAATGACGCGAGAACGGGATTGTCTGTCTGGTGAAGATGCGTTCTTTTTATGAAGCGCCGGATAGGGCTTAGTATTCAAAATATTGACAAATTCGTGTGTTTTCAACAACAAAACCACCCCCTCATGTATACTGAGTGCGTAACTTACATATGAAAGGGGTATGGCAATGAAAATCAGTTTGAAGAAAAAAACAGGTTTTTGGAAGAAGACGGCGGTTTCATCTCTTATTTTCACCATGTTTTTTACCCTGATGATGAGCGGTACGGTTTTTGCGGCCGGGCTGAATAAGGATCAGAAGCGCCGGGCGGAACAGCTGACCAGCATCTTTGAAAACGGAAAGACGGAAATCCAATACGGATATGTTGAAGCCTTGGATGACGGAAGAGGTTACACTTGCGGGCGGGCCGGCTTTACGACGGCTACCGGAGATGCGCTGGAAGTAGTCGAAGTATACACGAAAGCGGTGCCGAATAACAAATTGAAAAAGTATTTGCCTGAATTGCGCCGTCTTGCGAAGGACGAAAGCGATGACATCAGCAATCTGAAAGGATTCGCTTCTGCCTGGCGCTCACTTGGCAATGATAAAGCCTTCCGCGCTGCCCAGGATAAGGTAAACGACAGCTTGTATTATCAGCCGGCGATGAAACGTTCAGAAAATGCCGGACTGAAAACGGCCTTGGCCAAAGCGGTGATGTACGATACGGTGATTCAGCATGGCGACGGCGATGATCCAGACTCCTTTTATGCCCTGATTAAACGCACGAACAAAAAAATGGGCGGGTCACCGAAAGACGGAACGGACGAGAAGAAATGGCTCAATAAATTCTTGGATGTGCGCTATGACGATCTGATGAATCCGTCAGATGAGGACACCCAGGATGAATGGAGAGAATCGGTTGCCCGAGTCGACGTTTTCCGCGATATTGTCAAAGAGAAGAACTACAATTTAAACGGGCCGATTCATGTCCGGTCAAGCGAATACGGAAATTTCACGATTCAATAAAACAAAAAAACCCCGCCATATGGCGGGGTTTTACTATTAACCGATAGAACCTTCCATTTCGAACTTAATCAAACGGTTCATTTCAACTGCGTATTCCATCGGAAGTTCTTTTGTGAATGGCTCGATGAAGCCCATAACGATCATTTCTGTTGCTTCTTCTTCAGAAATACCGCGGCTCATCAAGTAGAAAAGCTGTTCTTCAGAAACTTTTGATACTTTCGCTTCGTGCTCCAATGAAATGTTGTCGTTCAGGATTTCATTGTAAGGGATTGTATCAGAAGTTGATTTGTTATCCATAATGAGCGTATCACACTCGATGTTTGAACGGGCGCCGTCCGCTTTCCGTCCGAAGTGGACGATACCGCGGTATGTTACTTTTCCGCCCTGTTTCGAAATCGATTTTGATACGATTGTGGATGACGTATTCGGTGCAAGGTGAATCATTTTCGCACCTGCGTCCTGATGCTGTCCTTTGCCCGCAAGAGCGATAGAAAGCGTCATGCCGCGCGCGCCTTCACCTTTCAGAATGACAGCCGGATATTTCATCGTCAATTTAGAACCGATGTTTCCGTCAACCCATTCCATCGTCGCGTTTTCTTCACAAACCGTACGTTTCGTTACTAAGTTGTAAACGTTGTTCGCCCAGTTTTGAATTGTTGTATAACGGCAGTAGCCGCCTTTTTTGACGATGATTTCAACAACCGCGCTGTGAAGCGAGTTTGTTGTGTACACAGGAGCCGTACAGCCCTCTACGTAATGAACGCTTGCTTCTTCGTCAACGATGATCAGCGTACGTTCGAACTGACCCATGTTTTCAGAGTTGATGCGGAAGTAAGCTTGAAGCGGTGTTTCAACCTTCACGCCTTTAGGCACGTAGATGAAAGATCCGCCGGACCAAACAGCTGAGTTCAGCGCCGCAAACTTGTTATCAGTCGGCGGAATGACTTTCGCCCAGTGCTCGCGGAAAATGTCTTCATTTTCTTTCAGCGCGCTGTCTGTGTCTTTGAAAACAATGCCTTGCGCTTCAAGATCTTCTTTCATGTTGTGGTACACAACCTCAGATTCGTACTGTGCAGAAACACCGGCAAGGTATTTTTGCTCAGCTTCAGGAATACCGAGTTTGTCGAATGTCTGTTTAATTTCCTCAGGCACTTCATCCCAAGAACGCTCTGAACGCTCAGACGGTTTTACGTAGTACGTAATTTCGTCAAAGTTTAAAGAGTTTAAATCCCCGCCCCACTGCGGCATCGGCATGTTGTAGAAATGCTCAAGAGATTTCAGGCGGAAATCAAGCATCCATTGAGGCTCTTCTTTCATGCGTGAAATTTCTTCTACGATTTCTTTTGTCAATCCGCGCTCTGAACGGAAAATGGAAACGTCCTTATCGTGAAAACCGTACTTGTATTCACCAATTTCAGGCATTTTTTAGCCATCCATTTTCACTCCAATCTTTTAATTGCCGCCTTTTTCGCCAGCGACTCCTTTTTCAAGTGCTTTCCATGAAAGGGTGGCACATTTAATCCGGGCCGGGAATTTCGAAACGCCTTGAAGAGCTTCAATATCCCCGAGATCTATCGAGTCGTCATACTCTTTCCCTTGCATCATGTCTGAGAAAATCTTAGACATGGAAAGGGCGGTATCAATATCTTTTCCTTTAATCGCCTGCGTCATCATGGAAGCTGAAGCCATGGAGATAGAACAGCCTTCCCCTTCAAACTTCGCTTCCTGAACGGTATCGCCGTCAAGCTTCATTGTCAGTCTGATCCGGTCGCCGCAAGTCGGGTTGTTCATATCGACGACGATGCTGTCATCCAAAACCCCTTTGTTGCGCGGATTTTTGTAATGATCCATGATCACTTGTCTGTATAATGTATCTAAATTTGCATTAAAAGACATTTGTAAAGTACTCCTTTGTCTTTTGGAGGGCTTCCGCGAGCTTATCGATCTCTTCCTCTGTATTATACAGATAAAAACTCGCTCTCGCAGTAGCAGATACATCCAGCCATTTCATGAGCGGCTGGGCGCAATGATGGCCGGCTCTGACCGCAATGCCCTCAGCATCGAGGACAGTCGCGACATCATGAGGGTGAACCTCATCAAGATTAAATGTCACAAGTCCCGCCCGCTCTTTCGGACCGTATACCGTCACGCCGTCTAGCTGCTCGAAACGGTCAAGCGCATAGGCTGCAAGTTTATGCTCATGCCGGGAAATCTCGTCGAGTCCGATCTCTTCAAGAAAATCAATCGCGGCTCCCAATCCGATCGCGCCTGCGATAATCGGCGTGCCTGCTTCAAATTTCCACGGAAGCTCTTTCCAAGTTGATTCATAAAGCCCTACAAAGTCGATCATTTCGCCGCCAAATTCGGCCGGCTCCATATTCTCAAGCAGTTCTTTCTTGCCGTACAGCACGCCGATTCCCGTCGGGCCGCACATTTTATGGGAAGAAAGCGCGAAGAAGTCGCAATCCAAGTCCTGAACGTCGATTTTCATGTGCGGTGTGCTTTGCGCCCCGTCCACCACGATGACCGCGCCATTGTCATGAGCGATTTTGGCGATCTCTTTAATCGGGTTGATCGTGCCGAGCACGTTTGACACATGAGCGACTGCCACGATCTTCGTATGGCTTGTGACAGTCTGCCGGACGTCGTCCAGTGAAAGCGTGCCGTCTTCCTGCATCGGGATATATTTTAAAGTCGCGCCGGTTGCTTTTACTGCCTGCTGCCACGGAATGATATTCGCATGATGCTCCATTTGGGTGATGACCACCTCATCACCGGGTTTTAAGCTGGCGCGGGCATAGCTCAGCGCCACCATATTCAGTGAAGTTGTCGTGCCTTTTGTGAAAATGACCTCAGCCATTGACTTCGCATTGATAAACTTACGGACTTTTTCACGCGCACCTTCATAGCCGTCTGTCGCTCTCGTGCCAAGAGTATGAACGCCTCTGTGGACATTGGAATTGTATTTGCTGTAATACTGATCCACTGCTTCAATGACAGCACGCGGCTTCTGGGAAGTCGCCGCGCTGTCAAGGTACACGAGGTCATGTCCGTTCACTTGCTGATGAAGGATCGGGAACTGTTCACGAATATCGGTGATATTCATTATTTTACTTTCCTTTCGATGACGGAGACGAGCTGTTTCTTAACTCCTTCAATCGGAAGCTCTTTTACCACCGGAGCAAGGAATCCGTAAATGACTAAGCGCTCCGCTTCTTCTTTCGGAATTCCGCGGCTCATTAAGTAGTAAAGCTGGATCGGATCCACACGGCCGACAGATGCCGCATGTCCTGCAGTTACATCGTCTTCATCAATTAAGAGAATCGGGTTTGCATCTCCGCGTGCTTTTTCACTCAGCATCAGGACGCGGGATTCCTGTTCAGCGTTCGCTTTAGACGCGCCGTGCTCGATTTTGCCGATTCCGTTAAAGATGGAAGATGCGGCATCTTTCATGACTCCGTGCTTCAGGATATAACCTTCAGAAGCCTTACCGAAGTGGATGATCTGCGTCGTAAAGTTTTCCGTCTGTTCTCCTCTTCCGACAACTACGGTTTTCGTATCGCCGTATGTGCCGTCTCCGTAGAGGTTTGTCGTATTTTCAGAAATCGTGTCGCCGTCGTTCATCAGTCCGAGCGCCCACTCGATTTTGCTGTCGCGTCCGCGCGCGGCTCCGCGGCGGTTGACGTATGTTGTGACACCTGCTGACAGGTTGTCAACAGCGCCGTACGTCACGCTGGCATTATCACCTGTGACCACTTCACTGATAATGTTGAATACCGCTTCTTTCGGATTCACCGTGCTGATGTAGTTCTCAACGTAAGTGACGGAGCTGTGGTCTTCAGCGACGATCAGCACGTGGTTGAACAATGCCGTGTCATTGCTTTCATGAACGTAAACGGCCTGAACAGGCGTCTCCACCTGAACGTTTTTAGGAACATAAAGGAATGCCCCGCCGTTCATTAATGCCGCATGAAGCGCAGTCAGTTTATGTTCGTCGACCTTTACGCCGTCTTTCATGAAGTATTTCTCAACGAGGTCGCTGTGCTCACGGGCAGCCGTTAAGATGTCCGTGAAAATAACGCCTTTGTCTTTCAGTTCTTTGGAAAGAGAAAGGAAAGCGGGCGTTTGATCACGCTGCACATATAATGTTTTGTCTTCGTTTTCGATATCGATCAGCGCTTTTGCTTCATCAGCTAAATCTTCTAAAGAAGCAAGCGGCGCGTTTTCTACTGTATGCTTGTTGAACTTTGTAAAGTTCCAATTTGTGATTTTTGTTTTATCAGGCTTAGGCAGCGGCAGATCTTCAGCTTTTTCAAGAGCCTGTAAGCGCAGGTTTTTCAGCCAGGCAGGTTCTTGATGCTTTTCGGAAAAGCCTTTGACATATTCCTGATCTACGGATAGTTTCGTTTCCAATGTCATGATTATCCCCCTAACGCTTACGCTTCTTGGCCTACAGTTTCGTCTTCAATGCCTAGTTCTTGTTTAATCCAGTCATAACCTTCCGCTTCAAGGCGCTGTGCAAGCTCCGCGCCGCCGGATTTCACTACGCGTCCCTGCATCATAACGTGAACGACATCAGGCGTGATGTAGTTCAGAAGGCGCTGGTAGTGAGTGATCATTAAGCAGCCGAAGTTTTCACTGCGCATTTTGTTGATTCCTTTAGAAACGACTTTAAGCGCATCGATATCAAGACCTGAATCGATCTCGTCAAGAATGGCGATTTTCGGCTCGATCATCATAAGCTGAAGGATTTCGTTGCGTTTTTTCTCCCCGCCTGAGAAACCTTCGTTCAGGTAACGCTGCGCCATTTCAGGGTCCATTTCAAGGAACTCCATGTTTTCGTCCATTTTGCGGATGAATTTCATAAGAGAAATTTCATCGCCTTCTTCACGGCGTGCGTTAATCGCAGAGCGAAGGAAATCGGCATTTGTCACACCGCTGATTTCGCTTGGATACTGCATCGCAAGGAAAAGACCCGCCTGAGCGCGCTCGTCCACTTCCATTTCCAGTACATCTTTGCCGTCAAGCGTGATGCTGCCTTTTGTAACTTCGTATTTCGGGTGTCCCATAATCGCTGCTGAGAGCGTGGATTTACCGGTACCGTTCGGCCCCATGACAGCGTGGAATTCGCCGCCTTTTATTTCAAGGTTTACACCTTTTAAGATCTCTTTTCCTTCGATTTCAACGTGAAGATCCTTGATCGTTAATGTTGAAGCAGCCATATCTATACCTCCAAAATATATAATCATTATTCTCAATTTATTCTCATTCTAATTTTATAACAAATGAAAAGTAAATACAACTTTTTATATTACCCGGAACATTCCTAAAGTTTATCAAAGATCAAGGCGTAATTAAAGCTGTTTGAAACAGAAAAAGGGCGGAAATCCACCCTTTTTTACTGACCGATTTTCTCATTAAGCTGCGCTGCGAGGAACTTGCTTTTTTGATATTCAAGCTCCCTCTGCCGTTCGACTTCCATCCTTTTTGAAAGACGCCGTCCGTATTCCTCGTAGCCGATGCCGTGTGACTTCTGCATCGCTTTTTCCATTTCAGGCGTATAGTCAAGGTCCAGTCTCTCGTGGCTGGTGCAGATAATGAATCAATCCCTTCATATATTTGTTTCTATTGTAACAATGATCCGCTGCTCCGGCCAAAGAGAGTGTGCCCCTGAATCCTTTCGAATGTGCCGGAAACCGGCGCTCGCTTTATCTGAAAAACGGTATTCACACGATTGCTCATTCTAATGCGTCGTATGTCCGAATTCCTGAATGCACTGCTGCACGAGGGTCACTCCCTGACTGAGAGCCGCGCCGCCCCCGAATGCCGCCGCTACGCTGATGACCTCAAGGATGTTTTCTTCTGTGGCCCCTTGGTCAAGGCAGCCCTTCGTATGATAAATCATGCAAAATTCATCTTGAGCGCTGATGCTGATGCCCAGAGCGATTAATTGTTTCTCTTTTTCAGTTAATGAATCCGCTGAGAAACACTGCTCAGTAAATTCATTAAACTTCCGCCCCATCATCGGCATTTTTTGCTCGAATATGCCTAAACCTTCTTTATATTGTTTCAATGCGTCATGCACGCTTTTTCCGTTATCCTGGTATTGAGCCACTGCCATTCCCTCCAATCGTTAACCTTCCTTTTTATTATGGACAGTTCTCCGATTAATACCCGAAAAAAACCCCGGATGGATCATCCGGGGTTTTTCGCTTTATTCAGATACGGGAAGCACGGCTCCGTCGTATTTTTTCTCAATAAAGTCTTTGATTTTCTTAGAGTGAAGCACTTCCATAAGCGCTTTGATTTTCTCTGATTTTTCGTCACCTTTGCGTACGGCGATGATGTTTGCGTACGGGTTGTTTTTCGTTGATTCCACTTGAATCGCATCTTTTAACGGATTCAGTTTGTTTTGAATCGCATAGTTGACGTTAATGAAGACTGCATCGCCTTCTTCTTCATTATATGCTTTCGCCGTTAATTCAGGGGCGATTTTTTTGAATGTCAGGTTTTTCGGGTTTTTCGTAATGTTTTTCGTCGTCGCTTCAATCGTTTTTACCTTCGGATCAAGTGTGATCAGTCCGGCTTTTTCAAGCATCGCCAGCATACGGCCTTGTTCAGCGACATTGTTAGTCATGATGATGGTCGCGTCTTTAGGCAGGTCTTTCAGTGATTTGTATTTTTTCGTGTAAATTCCGAATGGCTCAAGGTGAACCGCTCCGGCATTCACGAGTTTGTAATCTTTATTTTCTTTCATTTCCTGTTCAAGGTAAGGAACGTGCTGGAAGTAGTTCGCATCCACTTCATTATCAGCTAACGCTTTGTTGTACATTTTGTAATCGTTCAGCACTTTTACTTTTAATGTGTAGCCTTTTTCCTTCAAGAGCGGTTCCGCTTCTTTTAAGATTTCAGCATGCGGTGTTTTTGTCGCGGCGACAACGATTTCCTTTTTATTCGAGCCGTTTGATCCGCAGGCGGCTAAAACTCCCGCGAACACAAGCAGCAGCGCACTTAATACAATCTTTTTCAATGTAAATCCTCCCTTATCTTTTGTCTATTATATTTGTAATTACATCACCGATAATCTGAATGATAAAGACGATGATGAGTATAAATACTGTCGCTACAAACGTTACATCCGTATTATTGGACTGGTAGCCTTCTACATATGCAAGGTTTCCGAGTCCGCCTGAACCGATGGCGCCGGCAATGGCGGTAGATCCGATCAGGGCGATGGCCGTCACGGTGATGCCTGAAATTAACGCAGGCATTGATTCAGGAATCAGCACTTTGAAGATAATCGTCGATGTCTTTGCTCCCATTGATCTGGCAGCTTCGATGACTCCTTTATCGACTTCCCGGAGCGCAATTTCCGCAAGACGGGCGTAAAACGGCGCGGAGCCGATAATCAGCGCCGGCAATGCGGCATTCGGTCCTAAAATCGATCCGACCAAAATCTTAGTAAAGCCGAGAAGCAGAATAATTAAAATAAGAAACGGAATAGATCTGAAAATATTAACGACCGCCGCAATCACGGTGTTAATAATTTTATTTTCCCATAAGCTTCCCTTGCCCGTTAAAAAGAGCAGAAGACCGAGAATCGCTCCGATGATAAATGAAAAAACTAAAGCGATAACCGTCATATAAAGGGTCTCGTATGTGGCCGTCCACAGCTCGGTTATATCAACGTTCGGGAACCATTTTTCAAACATTTGTGATCACCTCTGCTTCTACCTGTTTGTCTTTGATGAACCGGATCACGTTTTCTACTTCTTTTTCCTGACCGTCAATATGAATGAATAATGAACCGTAGGCTCCGTCCTTCGTCTGTGAAATTTTCCCCTGCAGAATATTGACGTCCACATCAAAGTTTCGGATCATTTCCGTAATGAGGGGCTGCTCGGCGGCCTGCCCGACAAATGAAAGCTGAATCGTTTTCCCTGTCGCTGTTTCCTGCAGAAAATGCTGGATGGTTTCTTTCGTCTCTTCCGGTTCTGTCACCTGCTGAACGAAACGCTTGGTCATCGGTTCGCGCGGGTTTCTGAAAACTTGGAGTACTTCGCCTTCTTCAACGACTTTCCCGTTTTCCATGACGGCGACTCTGTTGCAGATTTTTCGGATGACGTGCATTTCATGGGTAATGAGCACGATCGTTAGACCGAGTCTGTCATTTATATCGGATAAAAGATCCAAAATTGAATCGGTCGTCTGCGGATCGAGCGCTGATGTCGCTTCATCGCACAGAAGGACTTTCGGATTATTGGCGAGCGCCCGGGCGATGCCGACACGCTGCTTTTGACCGCCGCTCAGCTGCGACGGATAAGATTTTTCTTTCCCCTCTAATCCGACCAGTTTAATCAATTCATCAGCGCGGCGGACCCGTTCGCTTTTTTTTACGCCGGCGATTTCCAGCGGGAACATAATGTTCTCCCGGACGGTGCGCGACCACAAAAGGTTAAAATGCTGGAAGATCATGCTGATTTCCTGGCGCGCTTTTCTCAGCCCGCGGCTGCTTACTTTATTTAATTCCGTCCCCGCGACTTCCACGGTTCCCGACGTCGGCTTTTCAAGGCCGTTCAGGAGACGGATTAAGGAACTTTTACCAGCTCCGCTATATCCTATAATTCCAAATATTTCGCCCTTTTTGATATCAAGAGTGACATCTTGGACAGCATTGACATCCCCATGCTTCGCTTTGTAAATTTTTGAAACATTTTGAAGATGGATCAAAGCAATCACCCGCCTTACACTATTCTAAGAAATCTTCCGGGTTTCTCCGCAAAAGAAAAGCCTTTCTGCAAAAATGAGCAGAAAGGCTTATTGAAAAAGGCCTTTCTCTCATCTTTCAAAGCAGACCGCTTCGAGTGAATTGGCACCATTTCAACATCGTTGATGGTTGCCGGGCTTCATAGGGCACTTCCCTCCACCTCTCTTGATAAGAGAAAACATATCGTATTTTCGTCCGGAAATTCTTACTGTAGAATAGCACGGCGAATGATAAAAAGTCAATAAAATAAATATTGGAAGCTATTGTCACATAGTAGATTGGCAGTTACGGCCGTTTACTGATCGCCTGAAAAAATCCGTTTGTCAGCCAGAGGATGGCCTCCAGCTTCAGCAGGGCTCTGAATGATCCTTTCACTTTGAGTTTTCCGCTTTGGATAAGCTTTTGCAAAGAGACATCACCATGCAGGAGATGGATGATTTCCGTCTGGTTTCCGTAAAAGGTCAAATTAGATTTTTCCTTTGAAGCCGACGTTTTTCTCATTTCTCCCTGTCCGTTAATTGAGACCGTTAAGGCTTCTGTTTCTCCTTGGAATGTAATCAGCAGCGTTGAGGCGTTTAATAGCGGTTTCAAAAACAGATGCTGTCCGTCATTCTCTGAAACTTCTATTTTCTCCACTCGTATAACCTCCCGTTTTAATGGCCATACATACACTTTCTCTTTTTAACGGACAGAACCCTTTATAAACCGCACGACATTTTCCTGTAAATATTGTCACATCGGGAACGTTTGCGATGTTTTTTGTTTAATCAGCTCATATAAATAGGAAACGGAGCGGAAGGCGTATCCTTTCTCAACAAGCTCTCCGCCTTTAAACAGCAAAAAGCACGGAACGCTTTCAATCTGATAGGCTTTGGCGAATGCGGGGGAATAATTCACGTTGTTTTTATAGAAGGCGGCGCCGGGCAGCATTTCTTCGACGACAGTAAGCATTTTGGACGCCAGCTGGCATGTGCCGCAAAACGGGGTGTACAAATACAGGAGATAAACGTCATCCTGAATCGATTCGAGTTCATTTTCTTGGAGTTCTTTCATGATTACCACCTCAGGTCGTTCTTTTTCAAAAATACAGTGTCAGCATCAAAGCCGGCTCTGATCAGCACAGATGCGAGATGATGGCCCGGGCACGACTCGACTTGCCTGTATGTTCTGTCTATATAAATATGGCGCGCTTCGGGAAGCTCCCGTTTCAGCTGTTTTCTTAGTTTTTCTCCGGAGTCATCTGCGTCCGTTAAAATATAGACGTCTCTGTCAAACAGGCGGTCCGCCAACTCTTCCAGTTCGGTTTGGCCGATTGTCCCGTTTGTACAGACGATTTCCGCGGGTTCGATGAGCACTTCCCTGACTTTGATTTTATCAGATTTTCCTTCTACGATAATGACCTTTTCATCTCCGTTGTACATAAGCGCGTCACCTGCCGATTGTTTTAGCGTCAGATTGAAAAAGAAGGCAGTGAAATTCACCGCCAACTGTTAACACCAGCCATTCTCATAATCGCAATCGACATATTTCGGATCGCTGCCGTTTATGACATCGGCTGTTTTATAAAATTTTTGATTTTCAAATGAAAAGCCCTGTTTGAGCTCGTACTGGTCCATGCCTGTCATCTCGCCGATGGCTTCATTTTCATGAAACAAGGAAAACCGGCCGTTTTGAAAGCGGCCCGTGACGTTCTCCGTCACATCGACCTTTTGTTTATCAAAAGCCATTTTAGACACCTCCCGTTACAGATAGAGTGTCCAAATGGCCCCTTTGCTATCCGATCAGTCTTCCTGTGTCATTTCGTCATATTGCTCAGAAGTCATGAGGTTTTCGATTTCTTCAGCATCAGCCGGTTCCACGACGATCATCCACGCTTTTTCATACGGAGACTCGTTTACGAATTCAGGACTGTCATCAAGGTCTTCGTTCACTTCCGTCACCGTTCCGTTAATCGGTGCGTACAGTTCGGATACGGTTTTGACGGATTCCACGCTGCCGAATGGCTCGTCCGCTTTAATTTCGGCGCCGACTTCCGGAAGCTCGACAAATACGATGTCGCCAAGTTCGGCTTGCGCGAAATGTGTAATCCCGATACGGGCTTTTCCGTCCTCAACTTTGACCCATTCGTGCTCTTTGGAATAACGCATATCTTTCGGTGTGCTCATCTAAATCCCTCCATTTTTTCTTATAATAAGAAGATACCATAATTCTTTGAACCTGGCATTACATCCAATATTTTTCGAATTGGTCTTCTTTAAAGCCGACAGTGACTTTTTCGCCGTCTGTCGTAATCGGGCGTTTCAGGAGCATACCGTCTGATGCCAGAAGTTCGAGCTGTTCATCCTCTGACATATGATACAGTTTTTCCTTTAAGTTCAGCTCGCGGTATTTCATTCCGCTCGTGTTGAAAAACTTTTTTCAGCTCAAGACCGCTCTTTTCATAGAGGTCTTTAATTTCTTCTTTCGACGGAGTTTCCTCCGCGATATGTATTTCGTTTATTTCCTTACCGCGGTCTTCCAGCCATTTTTTCGCATTACGGCACGTTCCGCATTTAGGGTACCAGTAAAAATTTAACGACATCTTCTTCACCCCTTGTAAATGATCGTCGTTATTTTAACACAATCACTTGTAAAAACCTATAACGTTGCTTCATGAAAAAGCGCCCCTGATGAAGGAGCGCTTTCAGCATGTGATCAGACTGTATATTTTTCTTCACGGAAGACGGCTGCTGCCGCTTCACGTTTTTTCTGAATGAGGTTTTTCGGCGTCAGGCGCGTCAGTTTGCGCAGCACGGAAAGCATCATGCGGAGGGAATCTCCTTCCTCCATGGCGATCAGTGATTCTTTGGCGTGCGCTTCAATGTTCTGAAGGGCTTCCTGGGCAAAGATTTCCGTATATAACAGCTTCTGCGCGGCTTTTTCGGCACCGTCCGCCGCAATTGCTTTTTCCGTTCTGAGGACGGCGGATTCCAAAGCGTACAGCGCGCTGACAATATCGGCAATGTTCACCATGATTTCCTGCTCGACTTCGATCTCTTTGCCGTATTTCTGCGCCGCGAGACCCGCTGTCAAGAGGGCGATCTTTTTCGCCTGTCTGACAATGTATTTTTCCTGTTCAAGAGGTTCTGAGCCCGGCTCTTCAGGCATCAGCATCATGAGTTCATCTTGGAGCGCTTTTGCTTTTTCAAAGAGCGGCAGCTGACCTTTTACGGCTTTTTTCAGAAACGTGCTCGTTACGATCAGGCGGTTGATTTCATTTGTGCCTTCAAAAATCCTGTTGATTCTTGAGTCGCGATAGGCGCGCTCCACTTCATATTCCTGCATAAATCCGTAACCGCCGTGAATTTGAACGCCTTCGTCGGCAATGTAATCAAGCGTTTCAGAACCGCACATTTTGTTGAGCGAGCATTCAATCGCGTACTCGGCGATGGACTTCGCGACTTCGCGTCCGTCTTTTTGCTCCTCTTCCGTCAGTCTGCTCATGTTATCTTCGAATAAGCCTACTGTTCTGTATACAGAGCTCTCCATGGCGTAAAGCCGGGCTGACATCGTCGCAAGCTTTTCCTGAGTGAGCGTGAAGCTTGCGATCGGCGTTTTAAATTGCCGGCGCTGGTTTGCATAAGCGGCAGACAGCTCAATCACCCGTTTTGAAGCGCCGATTGTGCCGACGGCAAGCTTGTAGCGCCCGATATTCAGGATATTAAAGGCGATGACATGACCTTTTCCGATTTCGCCGAGAAGATTTTCTTTCGGGACTTCCGCCTGATCTAAAATCAGCGTTCTTGTCGATGAACCCTTAATCCCCATTTTTTCTCTTCCGGTCCCGTTGATACGCCCGGATAGTTCTTTTCTACGATAAATGCGGAAAACTTATCTCCGTCCACTTTAGCGTAGACGACAAAGACATCTGCAAAGGCGGAGTTTGTAATCCATTGCTTTTCCCCGTTAAGAATATAGTGTGTGCCCGCTTCATTCAAAACAGCCGTCGTTTTCGCGCCGAGGGCATCTGAACCTGAACCGGGCTCAGTTAAGGCATATGCCGCGATTCTTTGTCCTGAAGCCAAGTCCGGCAAATAGTTTTTTTCTGTTCTTCCGTTCCGAAGAACACGATCGGCAATGAGCCGATACCGACGTGAGCGCCGTAAGATAGCGAAAAGCTGCCGGCCCGTGAAAACTTTTCCGTAATGAAGGCTGAACTGATTTTATCCAGGCCGATACCGCCGTACTCTTCAGGCACGTCTGCTCCGAGGAGGCCGAGATCTCCGGCTTTTTTCAGCAGTCTGACCGAATGCTCAAACTGATGGTTTTCAATTTCATCTATATAAGGAAGCACATCGTTTACGACATAGTCTTCTGTCGTTTTGCCGATCATTTTATGTTCGTCTGTAAAGTCCTCCGGAGTGAATATTTGATCATATCCCGTCTCTTCAATCAGAAAGCTGCCGCCTTTTTTGACGTTGACCGTTTCCTGTTTCATGTTCGTTTCCCCCTTGTTTTAAATGAGCTCAAATACGCCGGCAGCGCCCATGCCGCCTCCGATGCACATCGTCACCACGCCGAATTGCTCGTTTCTCCGTTTCATTTCATGAATGAGTGACAGGGTCAGCTTCGTCCCCGTGCATCCGAGCGGATGTCCGAGCGCGATGGCGCCTCCGTTGACGTTCACCTTTTCTTCATCTATCCCGAGCGACCTGATGACTTGAATGGCCTGTGAAGCAAAGGCCTCATTTAATTCAAAAAGCCCGATATCCTGTAATTCGAGTCCGGCAAGCTTGAGCGCCCGCGGAATGGCTTCAATCGGACCGATCCCCATTACCTCAGGGGGAACGCCGCCTACGGCAAAGGAACGGAATTTGACTAGCGGCGCCAATCCGAGCGACGAAGCTTTTTCGCGATCCATCAGCATGACAGCCGCCGCGCCGTCACTCGTTTGTGAAGAGTTCCCGGCCGTCACGGTTCCCGTTTTAGAAAAAGCCGGGCGGAGCTTCGCCAAGACGTCAGCCGATGTGCCGGGGCGCACGCCTTCATCCTGAGAAAAGGTAAATTGTTTTTTCCGCGGCTTATGGTCATCCCCGACTTCTGTCAGCGATACTTCAACCGGCACGATTTCGTCATTGAATTTCCCCTCTTTAAGGGCTTTCGCGGCATTCTGATGGCTGCGGACTGCAAATGCATCCTGGTCTTCTCTGGATACGCCGTACGTTTCGGCGACCTGCTCCGCCGTATGCCCCATGCTCATGTAATACTCAGGCGCATGCTCCGCCAAAGCGATATTCGGCCGTGTCACATGCCCCATCATCGGAACTTGCGACATGGATTCCGCACCGCCGGCGATTACGGTGTCGCCCGCGCCGATCATGATTTTTTCCGCACCGTAAGCGATGGACTGGAGTCCGGAAGAGCAGTAGCGGTTCACCGTAATGGCCGGCACCGTATGAGGAAGCCCCGCCAGCGCACCGATATTCCGCGCCATATTTAATCCTTGTTCGGCTTCAGGTGTTGCACATCCGATAATTAAGTCATCGATATTTCCTTCATAGCCGCCTGCCCGTTTCAGCGTTTCTTTTACACAAAGCGCGCCTAAATCATCAGGACGAACGGCTGCAAGCGACCCTTTTTTCGCTTTACCGACCGGGGTTCTCGCACCGGCCACAATGACTGCTTCTCTCATAAACACCCTCCTAGTTCCGTAAAGGTTTGCCTTTGACGAGCATATGCTGCATTCTCGCTTGAGATTTCGCCTCGCCAGCGAGGCTTAAAAAGGCTTCTCTTTCAATCTCGAGTAAATATTCTTCTGAAACCTCCGTGCCGAACGGGACTCTTCCGCCGGCAATGACATGGGCCAGCTTCTTCGCAATCTTCATATCGTGATCGGATAAATAACCCGACCGTCTCATTTGGTCTGCTCCGAGCAGTAATGCCGCACAGCCGGTTTCTCCGGTGACTTTCACTTTTTTGCGGGCAGGCGGACGGTATCCGCTGTCATATAAGGAAGCAGCCAGCTGTTTCGCATCGTGCAGCAGGTGATCCTGATTCATGCTGATACGGTCTGCCGCGGACAAAATCTTCATGTCACGGGCTTCGTGTGCCGAACCGGACACCTTGGCAAGCGCGATTGTTTCGAAGGTTTTAATCGCTGCGTCCATCAGTTCACTTCCGCCGTCCAAATAATTGATGTACAGCTCTTTGTTTCCTCCGCCGCCCGGAATAAGGCCGACGCCGGTTTCAACGAGACCCATATACGATTCGCTCGCCGCCTGAACGCGTGCCGCCGGGAGACAGACTTCCGTACCGCCGCCGAGTGTCATCCCGAATGGCGCCGCTACAACGGGTTTAGCGCTGTATTTGATGTTCAGCATCGTCTGCTGAAAACGGCGGATGACAAAATCGACTTCCATGAAGTTATCATCCTGGGCTTCCATTAAAATCATCGCAAGGTTTGCTCCCGCGCAGAAATGTCTGCCTTGGTTACCGATGACAAGACCTTTATAATTCCGCTCCGTTTCCTCAAGCGCATTGTCAATCATCTGAATAATGTCTAAGCCGATCGCGTTGCTTTTCGTATGAAATTCCAGCAGCGCGATATCATCGCCGAGATCAATCAGACTTGCGCCGCTGTTTTTAGTGATAACGCCTTTTGTTTCTTTTAACGTTTGCAGGCTGATCCGTTTCGGATTTTCTTTCACAGCCCTGTATTGGCCGTCTGAATAATAAAATTGTGTTCCGTTTTCCTTCATATAAAATGTTTCATGGCCCTGATCAAGCATTTCTTTCACCCAGCCGGGGAGTGCTGCGCCTTCTGCTTCGAGCCGCTCCGCTGATTTTCTGACGCCGATGGCATCCCACATCTCAAACGGTCCGAGCTCCCATCCGAAGCCCCATTTCATGGCGTCATCAATTGCTTTAATATCATCAGCGATCTCACCTAAAAGCCGGGCTGAGTATAAGAGTGTTTGCGATGTGATATTCCAAAGCAGGCGTCCGGCGCGGTCATCGGAATATACAAGCGCTTTCATTTTGCCTTTGGCACCCTTTGCCTGTTTGGCGGCTTCTAAAGCGGGCGTCTTCATTTTCGAGCGCTCACCGTATGTCATGGTCAGCGGATCGAGTTCATATATTGTTTTACCTTCTTTTTGTAAAATCCTTGGCCTGATTTGCTGCCCAGCCAATTGTTTTTCAGCATGTCATTCATAAATTCAGGAAGCTTAAACATGTCTTTTTCAGCGCCGTCGGCTTTATCATACACATTTTTTGCCACATGAGCGAAAGTATCAAGCCCCACAACGTCAAGGGTTCTGAAGGTCGCGCTTTTCGGTCTGCCGATCAAAGGCCCGGTCACCGTGTCCACCTCGCCGATGCGGCAGCCGGAAGAAAGCATTTCTCTTACCGTGACCAGCAGGCCGTACGTACCGATGCGGTTGGCGATAAAGTTAGGCGTGTCTTTTGCGATGACGACACCTTTCCCAAGCGTGTTTTCTGCAAATGAAGTCATAAACTCCAGCACGTCAGGATCTGTTTCCTGAATCGGAATGATTTCCAAAAGCTTCAAGTAGCGGGCCGGATTAAAGAAATGGGTTCCTAAGAAATGAGCTTTAAAATCGGCAGATCGGCCTTCCGCCATTTTTGTGACGGAGATACCGGACGTATTGCTCGACACGATGCTTCCCGGTTTCCGGTATTCATCAACGAGTGAGAAAATCTGTTTTTTTACGTCAAGATTTTCGACGACGACTTCAATAATCCAATCAGCATCCTTCAATTGAGCTGCGTCATCTTCCAAATTCCCCGCCGTTATATAGTCGAGATTGGCAGCCGAAGTCAGCGGCGCCGGTTTTTGCTTCAGCAGCTTTTGCATGGCCGATCGGCTCAGTCTGCTGCGGACCTCCGGGCTTTCTAATGTCAGCCCTTTTTTCATCTCATCCTTTGTCAGCTCGTTTGGCACAATATCAAGCAGCAGGACGGGAATTCCGATGTTAGCCAAGTGCGCGGCAATTCCGGATCCCATGACGCCTGATCCGAGAACGGCTGCTTTCTTTATAAACTTGTGCATGAGTCATCCCCCTTGAACTTTGAATGAATAGTCATTCATTTTTTCGGCAAAAAAAATGAAACCCTTTTCTTCTTTCATCTTAAAAGATTTTCAGGATGACTTCAATAGCAAATATGGAATTTTTAAAATTTTTCGGCTTCCGCATGTTCCATGGCGCGGGCGGGAAACTTAAACCCGGAGGTGAAGGGAATGGTGCGAGGGAGAAAAGATCCGTCTTCTGCCGCAGTGAGCGCGGCCAGCATGAAAGGAAATGCGGGACCGAAGCAAAAAATACGGCGGCGGCAAACGGACGAGCCAAAATCAGCAATATAAAAAAGACAACATGGAATAACATACTGCGGCTGCTTTTTGGAGCAGCCGTTATTTTTTGAAGATTCCTTTCAGCACAAACGCCGCATTTGCCGGGCGCTCGGCAATTCTTCTCATCAGGTACCCGTACCAATCGGTTCCGTACGGGACATACACCCTCATCCTGTATCCTTCTTCGGCAAGCTCCTTCTGGCGCTCCGTTCTGATGCCGTACAGCATTTGGAATTCAAACTGCTCCCGGGGAATCTGATGCTCGCTGATGAGTGTTTTCGTATAAGAAATGATGTCATCATCATGTGTTGCCACCGCCGTTTCATGGCCGCTCAAAAGCTGCAGCTTAATCAGCTGCTGAAAATGAAGATCGGTTGCTTTTTTATCAGGGAACGCAACGGCCGCCGATTCTTTATAAGCGCCTTTTACAAGCCTGAGCCGCGGCTTATATGGCATCAGACCGCTGATGTCTTCAGCTGCCCGGTACAAATAAGCCTGAATGACGGTGCCGAGCATCGGAAAATCCGGCTTGCACCGCTTATACAGCTCAAGCGTACGGCCGCATCTTGAATAGTTCTCCATATCAATCGTTACAGGCACGCCGCGTTCTTTTGCCTCCGTCAATATGTCTCTGACATGCTGTTCCGCGAGTTCCTCGGAAATATCCAGACCGATGGATGTTAATTTCAGCGACAGCTCACAATCCAGTTGATTCTCGGCAATCGCCCTGATTGCTTTTTTACATTCTTCCGCCGTCCTTTTCGCATCCTTCTCTGAACCCGCATATTCACCTAGATAATCAATCGAAGCCGACAGCCCTTTTTGGTTCAGCCGCTTTACCGTTTTCACAGCTTCCGTGAGCGTTTCCCCTGCAACGAACCTTCCCGCGCCGAAGCGGATTCCGTAAGCCTGGGCGAATTTTGTAAGCATTTTATTTTTCGACAAAAATAAACATATGCTCCGCAGCAAGGATGAACTCCCTCCTTTTTCTTTTATTCGTGTATGAATTTCCGGTCGCAGAGAAAGCTAAAAAGAACAGAATTGAAGGAGGCGTTTATATGAACAACCAAGAGCAGCACGGAAACTTGCCGCCTGCCGTCATCTCAACGAAAGACCATTTGTATCTTGAGGACATGCTGAACTGGAATCTGCTTGCCATGAAAAAAGCGCATTTTATGGCGGAACACTGCCAGAATCAGACGTTAAAACAAGAGCTTGATCAGATCGGCCGGATGCATGAGAAGCATTATCAGCACATATTAGGCCGCTTGAACCCCGATCAAGGCGGACAGACAACAACAGGCTACATGCAATAGGAGGACAATACATGGAACAGCAAAATCAAAAAATCACGAATCCGCAAACGCCCGTGCCCAATACGGCGCAAATGAATGACAGAGACTTGGTCAATGAGCTGCTGACGACGGAAAAATACATCACGGCTTCATATTGCACAGCCCTGCACGAGTTCAGCCACGAGTCTCTTTATCAAGATATTCAGGCGATTTTCGATGAGTCACAAAAAGCGCAAAGAAGATTATACGATGTGATGTTTCAAAATGGCTGGTATTCCATTGAAGCCGCCGATACCCAAAAGCTTCAGCAATCGTATCAGAAGTTCCGGCAGACCATTCAGCAGCAGTCTCCTTACCAGCAGTAAAACGAAGAAGGATTTGATGTTTTCGCCAAGCATCAATCCTTTTTATTTTTGCACAAAAAGATTGACTTATCATTAATCCTTATTTATATTTAACTAATGTTAATTATTTTCTCGAGGAACAAGATGAGGAGGAGTTATGAAAAACGCGGATCAATATGTGTCTGACATCCAGAAATCTCTTCAGACGCTGCTGCAAAACATACAGCCTGAAATGGTGGAAAGCATGGCAAAACACGAGGTGACGCCTGCCCAATTATTTGTTTTAGCCAGCCTGAAAAAACACGGGAGCTGCAAAGTTTCCGAAATTGCGGAACGCATGGAGGTAAAGCCGAGCGCGGTTACGCTGATGGCCGACCGCCTCGAACAAAAAGGACTTATCGTCCGCAAACATAACCAGCAGGACAGACGCGTCATCGACATCAGCCTCACCAAAAAAGGAGAAACAAAATTCGAAGATGTTGTGGAAGGACGGAAAGCGATACTGGCGCGAAACCTGTCCGTTCTGACTGACGATGAACTGATTCAGTCCGTGAACATCATCCGCAAAGTAGCGGAAGCCGCCGAGAAATACGCGGCTGAGCAAAAAGAAAACGAATAGAAAAGAGGAGCTGCCGAAACATGAGCATTGAAAAGAAAGATCCAAAACGCACATTATTAATAACCGGCTTAATCATCGCCATGTTTTTCTCAGCCCTTGACGGCACCATCGTAGGAACGGCGATTCCTAAAATCGTGGGTGACCTCGGGGGATTAAGCATGATGACGTGGCTGACCACGGCATATCTTTTAACTTCGACGACGATCGTTCCGATTGCGGGGAAACTTGCAGATTTATTGGGGCGCCGCGTCGTCTATGTATCAGGTTTATTGATTTTTATGGGAGCTTCCGCACTGTGCGGAATGGCCAGCAACATGACGGAACTGATTATTTTTCGCGGACTTCAGGGAATCGGCGGCGGTGTCATGATGCCGATGGCTATGATCGTCATCGGGGATTTGTTCACAGGGAAACAGCGTGCCAAGTTCCAAGGGCTTTTCGGGGCGATTTACGGGCTTGCTTCCGTGATCGGCCCGCAAATCGGGGGCTGGATTGTTGACTCATTAAATTGGAAATGGGTTTTCTATATCAACCTGCCTGTCGGAATTTTAGCCGTGATCTTTATCGCAAGAGGACTTCAAGGCAGAAAACAGACCGGGCCGATTAACTTTGACATCGCCGGCATTTTCACAATGATCGTCGGAATCGTCAGCCTCCTCCTCGCGCTCAGCTTCGGAGGAAAGGATTACGCATGGGGCTCTTGGCAGATTCTCGGTCTCTTTGCGCTTGCACTTGCCGGGATTGTCGGATTCATTTTCGCTGAAATCAAAGCAAAAGAGCCGATTCTGCCGATGTACCTGTTTAAAAACAGAACGTTTACCGTACTGAATCTGATCGGCTTTTTCATGAGTATCGGCATGTTCGGCGCCGTTACGTTCGTTCCTTTCTTTATGCAGGGAATTATCGGAGTCAGCGCCACCGCGTCCGGCACGATTATGACGCCGATGATGGTATCTATGATTATCACAAGTATTATCGGAGGCCAGCTGGTTTATAAGATCGGTATTAAACCGCAAATCATGATCGGCATGCTGATCATGGCCGTCGGCTTCTTCTTATTAACGACTTTGCAGCTGGATACAAGCAAGCTCGCGGCTACATGCTATATGGCCGTGATCGGTCTGGGAATGGGGCTCGTCATGCCGCTTCTCACACTCGCTCTGCAAGAAACGTTTTCAAAAGAAGAGCTGGGTGTTGTGACCTCTTCAAGCCAATTTTTCCGGATGATCGGGGGAACGTTCGGTATTACGGTGCTCGGCGCTGTCATGAATGCCAGATCAGGAAGCCTTTTAACCGACAGACTGGTGCCTTACTTAGACTCACTCCCGAAACAGGCAAGTGCCTTTGCCGCCCAGTTTAAAGGTATGATTGACAAGAATCCTGAAGGGCTGCTTCAATCCTTGTTCAGCCAGGAATCGATTAAGCAGATTCCGGCCGCATTTTCTTCCCATATCGTGCCGGTTTTGAAAACGTCACTGATGGATTCGCTTCACAGCGTGTTTTTCACAGGCCTGGCCTTTATCGCTGCCGGATTGATCCTCACGCTGTTTGTTAAATCAATTAAACTGACAAACAAAAAGACAGGCAAACAAGAAGAAAAGGCGAAAGCCGTTTAACAAAGAAAAATCCCGCGGATGCCGCGGGGTTTTTTTATATCATCTGGGCCTCCCCGTTTCCGAATGACCAGTCTTCCGCCGCATTGGAAATCGGGGGTGATAATTATTTAATAAACCTTAAACATTTCATCGTTATCTTTATAGTACGACAAAATAAAGTCACGAAAATTTCTTACCGAAGAAGACAACAGCCTATGTTTCATCCAAGATAAGCCGACTGGATATGAAGCAGAGTGATCAGTCACTTTTATAAAATTCAGCCCCAATGTTCTGCAGACCGAAATAGGAAGCAACGCCACCCCCTGATCCAGCTTTATAATCTCGGCCAGTAAATGAGAATCTGCCTCAAATGCAATATTTGGGGTGAAACCGGCTTTTTCACAAAGCGAGGCTGTAAAACCGCTATACTCTTCATTATTAGCAAGGGTAATAAATGGTTCATCGGCGACAAGACGTAAAGAAATTTCGGTTTTACCCGTAAATCGGTGGTTTGAGGGCAAAGCCAGAACAATATCTTCATTTACCAGCATACAACTCTCTATCTCTTCATCTTGAATCGGATGACCTGTTATTCCTAAATCAATGTCCCCTTTTTTAAACTTGTTAGGATCCCGCTTTTAACTCCGATGGCTTGGAGAATTTTTGATTGAGGGGAGCGGTTGATATATTCACTCATCAGTCCTGCAAGGAATCTTGGATTGGAAATAGATATTCTGATGGTGTCAGACATTTGATGTTCCTCCAATTGAATCTCCGTTTGTGCATTTTCAATCTCAGTAAAAATCCTGTTTACATGTTTTAAAAGAATTTTCCCTGATGAACTCAGCTTAATATTTCTGCCTTTTCTCTCAAACAAAGCTGTTCCCAGTTCATTCTCAAGTCTTTTTATAGTGAGACTTAAAGAAGGCTGGGCAATCTTTAATTGTTCTGCTGCTTTAGAAATATGCTCAGTATAGGCAACTGTCTGAAAGTATTTTAGCTGCAGCAATTCCATCTGTCTGCATCCCCCTCATTTATTTCAACAAATATATATATAACTTATTATGTATTAGATTAAATGTAAATGCGGATGTAAGATAATAGCATAGTTAAAGAAAAGGAAAGGGTGTCATGCAATGAAAATTGATGTGAAAGATATAGCAAAAAATTTAAATACGCCACTAACGGCTCCTGCTTATCCTATCCCAAATTATAAATTTGTTAACCGTGAATATTTAAATATTATTTACCGAACGGAAGAAAAAGCTTTGCGTGCGGCAGTGCCAGAACCTCTTGAAATTACTGAACCTTTAGTGAAATTCGAAGTGATGCGGATGCCTGATGTTTCCGGACTTGGTGCCTATACAGAGGCGGGACAAGTCATCCCTGTCAGCTTTAATGGTGAAGAAGGAGATTATGTACATTCTATGTATGTAGACAATTTCCCGGCTATTGCAAGCGGACGGGAACTTACTGCATATCCAAAGAAATTGGGTGCCCCTAAGCTGTATATAGACTCTGATACTCTCGTTGGCACATTAGATTATGGCAGTCTTCGCGTGGCAGCTGCGACTATGGGATATAAACATTTCGAAATGGACAAGGAAAAAGCGAAAAGGGAAATTTGCCGACCTAATTTTATGGTGAAGATTGCTACTGATTACAATGGTGATTTAAGGGTTTGCGATTTGGTGCGAACGCAAATAACCAATATAGAAGTTAAAGGTGCCTGGTCTGGACCGGCGCGGCTTCAATTATTTGAACATGCTCTGGCGCCTCTTGCAGATTTGCCTGTATTAGAAGTCGTTTCAGCATCTCATATTATTACGGATTTAACCTTAAATGCAGCACAGCCGGTTTATAACTACTTAGAGGAAAAATAAGGAGACGTTTACAATGAGAATTGCAATTTTAGGAGCAGGTTCTTTAGGAACCATAGTTGGAGCATATCTGTCTGCTGGCGGAATGGATGTCGAATTGATTGATTCATACAAAGAACATGTAGATACTTTAAATCAAATAGGTGCTAAAGTAGTTGGTACAACGGCATTTCAGGCAAAGGTAAAAGCCATTACCCCTGAAAACAAGTCAGGCAAGTATGATTTCATATTACTTCTGACGAAACAATTATATAATGACTCCATTCTTAAAGAGTTACTGCCTTTTTTAAAGGATGACAGTGTAGTATGTTCCTTGCAAAACGGTATACCTGAACAGAAAGTTGCTTCGATCGTTGGTGATGAACGTGTTATTGCGGGTTCTGTTGAATTTGGTGCTACGTTTATTGAACCAGGCGTATCGAGACTTACAACTGAGTATACTCAATTTAAAGAGTACGCTTTTCAAATTGGAGAATTAAATGGTGAAACAACAGAAAGAATCCAGCGTATTAAATCGGTTTTAGACCTTATCGGCGGAACACATATTTCCGATAATTTAGTTGGAACGAAGTGGTCAAAATTACTTATCAATAATGCATTCAGTGGTTTATCGGCGGCATTAAACGGAGAATACGGAGACATTCTGGACCATGAAATCGGCATTGTCAGCGCAGTTCATATCGCAGATGAGACGATTAAGGTTGGACACGCCAATGGTGTCAAATTTGCGAAAATGGGCGGCCTTGATTTAGAATCTTTGGAATTAAGAAGTGAAAATGATATTCCTGAACGTATTCAAACATTTAGGGCAGCCATGGAACCATCCAGGCTTTTAAGAGCAAGTATGCTTCAGGATCTTGAGAAAAACGTAAAACTGAAATTGATTATATTAATGGAGTCATTCCCAAAATGGCAGAAGGTACTGGAATTTCAACACCTTTTAATGATTTGGTTGTAGCACAAGTCAAATGTGCCGAGGAATCTCAAACAGTGCCCAATTTTGATACAAATATAAAAGCCTATGAAGAGTTATTACGTATCCGAAAGGAAATGTGATATATAGGAAAGAGAGAAAGGGATTGCTGCGGCAGTCCTTTTTTCTTGGTTCAGCAAGTAAACAAACGGGTGTGTTAGTTACATTAAAGTTCTTCGTTATGAATTGAACGGCGCCTTTATTGATTCCTTTTCAGCAAAAAAAGCTTCCGGCACCTCTCTTTGATGCCGAAAGCTTTTTATTGTTTTTTCTGTGAGCTTCATTGAGCTGTTTAATGTGCTGTATCGCAGCTTTGATGCCCTCTTTGGCGTCCGGGTAGGATTGATTCCAATGTTTGACGAGCGGAGGCATGCTTTTTGCGATATGTGTATACAAAATCCACTGCCTGACTTCTTCCTTTACATCCGGGTTTGTTTCGCCAAGCAATAGTTCCGTGTATTTCTCAAGCAGGCCGTCCAGCTGCTGCTGCAGTTTTTCTTCCATACCGTTTCCTTCCCTTTTTCATGATTATGACAATCGGGCGGTGAGGGCCGCTTCCTGCACGATACATCTGCCGCGTCCGTGCGGAATGCAAAGCGGTGTGCCGAACAGCGGATCTTGCGTTACCTGGCAGTTCATCGCAAAGACCTGCTGTACAAGCTCGCAAGTGATGACTTCTTCGGGACGGCCCTCTGCGTAAATCTGTTTATCCTTAATGGCGACCAGATAATGGGCATAACGGCATGCCAGATTGAGGTCGTGCAGCACCATGACGATTGTGCGTTTTTCTTTTTCATTTAATTCAAACAGCAAATCAAGAATTTCAATTTGATGCGTCATGTCGAGATAAGTTGTCGGCTCGTCAAGCAGAATGATATCCGTATCCTGAGCGAGTGTCATCGCAATCCATGCACGCTGGCGCTGTCCGCCTGACAAGGAATCCACAGGACGGTCGGCCATTTCCTCAAGCTTCGTCGCTTTTAGCGCTTTTGTGACTGCGTCTTCGTCCTCTTTGGACCATTGCTTCAGCCAGCTTTGATAAGGGTATCTTCCCTGCTTCACAAGCTGATGCACCGTCAGGCCTTCGGGAGCTGACGGACTCTGCGGCAAAATAGCGAGCTCTCTTGCCACTTCCTTCGTCGGTAGCTTAGCGATGGCTTTTCCTTCTAAAAGCACAGAACCGCCCCTCGGTTTCATCAGCCGGGCCAATGAACGTAAAAGCGTCGATTTTCCGCAGCCGTTGCTTCCGATCAATACAGTGATTTCGCCTTTTGGAATCGCGACATCCAATTCGTCAATGATAACAGTCTCTCCGTACCCTAAGCTCAGCGTCTCTGTAGAAATTGCACTCATACCGCTAACCGCTCCTTTTTTGAGTTTCCCAACACTATGTATATAAACAAATTGCCTAAACATTCAACGTGAGATCATGATTATATTGTAACAGAAATTAATGACTCTGAATATCATTATCAATTAGTTTTGGGCAAAAAAGCAGCGGGAGGCGGTTATTTTTTATTTCCGTCATTTCTCCGTCGTTCTTTTTCAGTTTCAGATAAAAATGTTCATAGCGGCTGTCTAAATTAAAAGCCGAGAGCACCTGCCGGACGACCTCGCTTTCCTGCATCCGGCCGTTTACGGCAAGTTCTCCGAGGATCATCTTCATTTCATCAAGCGCTTCCTCGCCCTCTCTGTGAACCCCTGAGAGCTTGTCCCGGATGTCCGCCTTTTCATGACCGCTTTTTCTTTCATACAAACCTTCATAGCGGTTATGCTCTCCGGCTCCGTAGCTGACGCGAAGGGAAAAGCTGCTGTAAGGAACCGGCTTCGCGGATGACACGGGTGTGCTGTCTTGTTCCGCTTCCCGTTTTTCTTCATTCAATCGGCAGCCGGCAATCAGCATCAGCGTAAGACATAAAACGCCCGCCGTTCTGATCCATTTCATGCGATTCACTCCCATTCCATTCCGATCGTTTTTAGGTATTTCCAAGGGAGGCGGCTGTCATTCACGGAACAAAAAGAACCGGAGCGGTAACAGCTCCGGCCGGTTCATCTCCAGATTATCATTCAGTCAGCTCTAAAAATTCCTGCACATCCTGTACGGCAAGGCGGACCGCGTCTTCCCAAAACGACCGTTCCGTGAGATCCGCTCCAAGGTGCTTCATCGCCAAATCCTCAACGGTCATCGAAGCCGTGTCACACAAAAGCGCGATATATTTTTCTTCAAAATCCGCTTTTTCCCGAAGAGCTCTTGCGTATATTCCAAGCGAAAATAAATAACCGAACGTGTACGGAAAATTGTAGAACGGCACTCCCGTAATATGAAAATGCAGTTTTGACGCCCAGAAATGAGGATGGTATTCCCCTAATGAATCGCAAAATGCTTCTTTCTGCGCCGCTTCCATCAATTCATTCAATTTATCAGCCGGAACGACGCCCTGCTTCCGCTCTTCATAAAAACGCGTTTCAAATAAAAATCTCGCATGAATATTCATAAACATGGCTACGCTTCTTTGAATTTTATCTTCAAGCAAGAACAGCTTTTCATCCTTTGTCTCCGCTTGTTTCAAAGCGGCGTCGGCGACGATCATTTCCGCAAAGGTCGAGGCTGTTTCAGCCACATTCATGGCGTAGGCTCTGTTCAGCTGCCGCACTTGGAGCATGGCCTCCTGATGGAACGCGTGACCGAGCTCATGCGCCAGCGTCGATACATTCGAAGCGCTTCCGGAAAACGTCATAAAAATCCGGGATTCTCCGCTGTCGGGAAAGCTGGTGCAGAAACCGCCGACCCGTTTGCCGCTGCGGTCTTCCGCTTCTATCCACCGATCGCGGAACGCTTTTTCCGTGAATGCGGACAGCTTTTTGCCAAACGTCGAAAATTGGCTGACGATCAGATTAGCCGCTTCATCATATGTGTATTCTTTCGGCGCCTCGCCGATCGGCGCATTCACATCATACCAATTCAGGCGCTCAAGCCCTAAAAGAGACGCCTTTCGATTCAGGTATTCGGCAAAAGGCTTTTTATGATCGGTAATGACCTGCCACATGACATCCAGCGTTTCTTTTTTCATCCGATTGATCGCAAGCGGCTCTTCCAAAGCGCTTTTCCAGCCCCGCGCTTTATAGATTTCCGTGCGGAAGCCGGCCAGATGGTTCAGCGTGCTGCCGAAAAGCTCCTCTTCTCCTTTCCAGGCTTCATTAAGCTCTTTGAACACTTGACGTCTGATGCGGCGATCCGGGTGCGCCATCATATTTTCCGCTTGGCCGACCGACAGCTCTTTATCCTCAAACGGAACCTTCATTCTGCCGACAGCCGCATTATACAGGTCGCCCCATGCATGGTAGCCGTCAACGGCCAGGCCTTCAATCAGCCTTTCTTCTGAAGCGCTGAGCTTCTCTCTGACACGGTCTCTTCTCTCATTTAAGACATATGTGAGATCCTGAAGTTCCGGTTTTTGCAGCAGCTCCTCCCAGACCCGCTCGTCAATCCGGACAAGTGTATCGTCAAGGGTGACCAGAGCGGATTTAAAATCACTGCTCAGCTGATTGATCCGCGCCCTCCATTCATTCGCTTTCTGATCATGAGTGTTCTGAGCCTGAAGACAGCCGACGAACGCTCCCGCCTGCCTGATCATGATCGCTGACCGTTCAAACCTATCAATCAGATTGATCAGCTCCCGGCTTTCATCCGCGTGCGTCGGAACTGTAAATGCTTCAACCGCATGTTGAAAAGCGCTTAGATGCTTTTTGAGCTCTTGTATGTATTGCTGAAACTCTTCCGACCGGCTCCCGCCCTCAAAAATGGAGTTTAAATCCCATGTTTCCTTCAATCCCTCTAATGCCATCTTTTCTTTACCCCTTTCTATCCGAAGCTGACTCCATTATAAAACAATTCTGACATATTTCCGAACGATTTCTCCTTCTTTCCTCGAGATGTTATACACTATGAGATAAGAACAAACGGGGAGGATTATAAGATGAACAGAAAAGTTGCCATTGTAACCGGTGCGACGAGCGGATTCGGGATGCTGACAGCGCTGAAGCTCGCCCGGTCTTATCACGTCATCGCAACAGCCAGACAGCCGGAGAAAGCTGTAATACTGAAAGAGGCCGCCGCTCAAGCGGGTACATCCGAACATATTACGGTCGTTTCTTTAGATGTGACAAATGAGCAGTCGGTGTCTGACTTCGGGAACACCATCAGCGGTTTCGGACCGATTGACCTGCTTGTCAATAACGCCGGCACTGCGTACGGAGGGTTTATTGAAGATGTGCTGATGGAACATTACAGACAGCAGTATGAAACAAATGTATTCGGTCTGATTCATGTCACAAAAACCGTGCTGCCTTATATGCGGAAACATGGCGGGGCGAAAATCTTCAATATCAGCAGTATCAGCGGACTGACCGGTTTCCCGGCTCTATCTCCGTATGTCTCTTCCAAATTCGCGGTTGAAGGGTTTACAGAGTGTCTGCGCCTCGAGCTTCTGCCTTTAGGAATTGATGCCGCTTTAATAGAACCGGGCTCCTATAAAACGTCTATTTGGGAGACGTCTCTCTCCAGCCATATTACGGCGCCCGGCAAAGACTCGCCTTATTATCGCTTTTATCAGCCCCTTGAAGCTTACTTCAAAGCCAACGCATCCAAAAGCGGCGATCCTGATGACGTAGCGGAGCTGATTTATCAATTGGCACAAAGAAAACGGCTGAAGAAACTGCGGTATCCGATCGGCAGGGGCGTTAAGCTGACATTGGCTTTCCGCTCACTCTTTCCGTGGTCCGCTTGGGAATCGATTATAAAGAAAAGCTGTTCACTTAAACTAAATTATAATAATTATAATTTAGTATTGATTTTTATTTGATACGTGATATAATTAAATTAACAGATCACAGGGAGGACGATGAATATGAATACACAAAACGCGAAAAAACTGAAACTCTTGTTGAGAAATCAATGAACACACAATTATCAAACTGGTTTATCCTTTACTCTAAACTGCACCGCTTCCATTGGTATGTAAAAGGCCCTCACTTCTTTACGCTTCATGAAAAATTTGAAGAACTGTATAACGAAGCGGCGGAAACGGCGGATGCCATCGCAGAGCGTCTTCTGGCCATCGGCGGACAGCCTGCGGCGACTTTGCACACTTACCTTGAACAAGCTTCCATTACGGATGAAGGTCAGGAAAAAACGGCGTCTGAAATGGTGAAATCACTGGTTCAAGACTATAAACAAATCAGCCGCGAATCAAAATTTGTCATCGGCATCGCCGAGGAACAAAATGACCCGTCAACTGCCGACCTGTTTGTCGGATTAGTTGAAGAAGCGGACAAGCATGTGTGGATGCTGTCAGCCTACTTGGGAGAATGAAGAAAAAGCTGAACCTCAGTTGAAGGTTCAGCTTTTTTTATGCGTTCAGCTTGCGCTTTCAGTTTGTTTCGTTAATGTGACGTTCAGCGTCTTTTTGCTTCCGCTTCTGAGCACTTGAACAGTCGTTTTATCGCCGATTTTCAGCTGGTTATATAAGATCTGTCTGATATCAGCGCTGCTGTCGACATCTTTGCCATTCAATTGTACAATGACGTCATTTGATTTGATGCCCGCTTTCGCAGCCGGTGAGCCGGATTGCACTTCTTTTACGTAAACACCCTTAGACAGCTGGTCGCCGAACAGTCCGAGCGTGTTTTCCTGATAGGTTTCCGGCACTTGCGCCATGTCAATCATCTGCACACCTAAAAACGGGCGCTCGACTTTTCCTTTTGCAAGCAGCTGGTCGACTATCGGTTCTACATCATTGCTCGGAATAGCAAAGCCGAGTGACTCCACGCCGTTTTCACTGACTTTCATGCTGTTGATCCCGATGACCTGGCCGCTTGAGTTGATTAACGGGCCGCCGCTGTTTCCGGGGTTAATCGCCGCATCCGTCTGAATCACGTTCATTTCCACCGTGCCTTGGGATGTATCGGCGTCCACCGTTCTGTTCAGCCCGCTGATGACACCTTGTGTGACGGTGCCGGAAAACTGCTGGCCGAGCGGGTTGCCGATGGCAATCACTTTATCGGCAATGCGGAGCTTGGAGGAATCCCCGAAGCTGGCGGCTTTTTGACATTGGACGAGCTGATTTCCAATACAGCCAAGTCACTGATGGCATCCTTTCCGACAAGCTTTGCCGTTTCGGTTTTCCCATTGTAAAGAGTGACCGACAGTTTGTTCGCCCCTTCTACGACATGATTGTTTGTAATAATGTACGCTTTTTCGCCGTCTTTTTTGAAGATGACGCCTGACCCCGTGCCGCTTTCCGTTTCAGAGCTTGAACCGCCGTCAAGTCCGAACTGGCTGCTTTGCGAAGCTTGGTAGTTGGAAACTCCGACAATCGCAGGCTCCAATTCTTCCACCATATCCGCTACGCTTGAGGTATTTTTCAAAGGCGTTGACGTAAAATTCGAAGACTGAACTTGTTTCGTATCAGAAACGGCTTCTGTCTTATGCTGCTCACCCGGCAGGTTCGGCACAATGCCAAGCACGAGGCCTCCTCCGATAATGCCGCCTAAAATCGGGCTCAGCCAAGCGGCTCTCCGTTTTTTCTTTTTCACAGCAGCCGTTTTTTCAAATTCCGTACCGGCAGCCGTCTCGTTTTCCGGTTCTTTCGAGACGGTCCCTTCAAGCAGCTCGGGCTCCTGATGGCTGATCTGCTGCTGTTCATTTCTGTTTTGTTCCGTATGTGAAAGATCTGACTGATCGCGGCTTCTGCCGTCATCTCGATGATCGTTCATATTCACGCACACTCCTTCAGCATGTTTCATTCTATCGATTACATATTCATCGCATGTACAAGTTCTATTGTCCCAATAATAAGGAGAAAAGCAAAGCTCCAAAACAAAATGTGTTTGAACATGTTATCTTCCCCGCTTTTTTTCTTCCTTTCTTCCCTTATACACATCATAAACAAACATTGTGGGATAAAAATGAAAAGAATATGTGAAATTATGAAAATGCGGCTTGAGTGTGTTAAAACTAGTATAATGATGTTGAAAGGATGTGAAATGCCTTGTCATACACCATTTATCTAGTTGAAGATGAGGATAACCTGAATGAACTGCTCACAAAATATTTAGAGAATGAAGGCTGGAACATTACATCTTTCACAAAAGGCGAAGATGCCAGAAAGCAGATGCAGCCGTCTCCCCACTTGTGGATTCTTGACATCATGCTTCCGGATACGGACGGCTATACATTGATAAAAGAAATAAAAGAAAAAGATCCCGATGTGCCGGTCATTTTCATTTCCGCGCGGGATGCCGATATTGACAGAGTCCTCGGGTTAGAGCTTGGAAGCAATGATTATATCGCCAAGCCTTTTTTGCCGAGAGAGCTTATTATTCGGGTCCAGAAACTGCTCGAGCTCGTGTATAAAGAACAGCCCGCCGCAAAGAAAACCGGCATCACCGTTTCTTCCTACAATGTGATCGAGGATGCCCGAGAGGTTTATGATGAAACCGGCAGCCTGGTCAATTTGACGTCTAAGGAATTTGATCTGCTGCTTTTATTTCTTCACCATAAAGGACACCCCTTTTCCAGAGAAGATATCCTGCTGAAAATATGGGGCCATGATTACTTCGGCACTGACCGGGTGGTCGATGATCTTGTGCGGAGGCTGCGGAAAAAAATGCCGGAGTTAAAGGTTGAGACCATTTACGGATTCGGCTACAGGATGATGACGTCATGAAAAATAAGCCGCTTGCTTTTCAAATATGGGTGGTCATCTCAGGCATCCTCTTAGCCATTTCGATTCTGCTGCTCGTGCTGTTCTCAAATACGCTGCGTCATTTTTTCACGGATGAAACGTATACGACCATTGAAAATGAACAGCATGTACTGACGGAGTACCGGCTGCCCGGATCGATCGAGCGGGGATATTACAGCGAGGATGCGACCGCTCCGACGACTTTCCGATCCGTTCAGCACGTTCTTCTGCCGGAACGGGAGGAATCGGCCAGTGACAAAGACTTGAACTACTTTTCTTCTTCCTTTATCCATAAGGTGTACAAGCTCGCGGGCCGCCAGCACAGCGTCACGAAACGATACAGCGCGGACATCAGCGGTGAAAAAGTATTTTTCGTCATTAAAAAGGCCTCACCATTAACGGCCAGGATGCGATGATGCTGTCTTACGCCCTTGATTCTTATCGTGATGATCTGGCATTCACCCTGTTCAAGCAGCTGCTCTTTATCATTGCCGGCGTGATTTTGTTAAGCTGGATTCCGGCGATTTGGCTTGCCAAATATCTCTCGCGCCCGCTCGTTTCCTTAGAGAAGCATGTCAAACGGATTTCCGAACAGGACTGGGATGATCCGGTCATCGTCGACAGAAAAGACGAAATCGGAAAATTAGGCCATACCATTGAAGACATGCGGAGCAAGCTGGTGCAAAAAGATGAAACGGAAAGAACGCTCCTGCAAAATATCTCTCATGATTTAAAAACGCCTGTCATGGTGATAAGGGGCTATACTCAATCAATAAAGGACGGGATTTTTCCTAAGGGGGATCTGGAAACCACAATTGATGTCATTGAAGGCGAAGCAGAAAAACTTGAGAAGAAAATTAAGGATTTATTATATTTAACGAAGCTTGATTATTTAATGAAGCAGCGGGTGCACCATGAGACATTTGACATTGTGAAGGTCACGGAAGAAGTCATTGAACGGCTCAAATGGGCCCGGAAGGAATTATCGTGGACCGTTGATACAGAAGATGCATTAATGATGCCCGGTGATCCGGAACAATGGAGCAAACTTCTTGAAAACATTCTCGAAAATCAAATCCGCTATGCAGAAACGGCGATTCACATTCGGATCAGCCAAAATCAGCAGCAGATTGTCATGACGGTTAAAAATGACGGGCCTCCGATTGAGGATGAGATGCTATCCAGCTTGTACGAGCCTTTTAATAAAGGGAAGAAAGGCGAGTTCGGCATAGGACTCAGCATCGTAAAACGGATTTTAACCCTGCATAAAGCATCAATTTCAATTGAAAATGACCAATCGGGTGTAATCTACCGAATTATCATACCAAAGTAGACTGTAGTGTTTCATTGCAGTCTTTTTTATGTGAAGGAATAGCCGTTAAAATCTCTGTAGTTTGCTTTCAGCGGTTTTTGGCATTGATGAACCCATTTCTTTTCACAAATTGTCTTTTTCGGATATTTCACCTTTTCGACTTTAATTCCTCTGTTTCGCAAGCGGCTGATCATTTCATCTAATTCTTTCATTTTCAGATTCACCCTTTCGCCAGAACTTTGACCATTCGGTCAGCTCACTTTATAATATAAATAAAACAAAACAAAAAACAAGTTACAATCAGGTTAAATTTACGGAATATCAATATGACCATATAGTCATACATGAGAAGCACAAGCCAGCCTCCTGGCTCCGAAAGGGTGGAACCATTGAAGGAAAAAGAAAAGCTGATCATTGAAGCAGCAATCAAACTGTTTGCCCGAAAAGGGTACAAATCTACATCGGTTCAGGAAATCGCCGATGAATGCAAAATCTCAAAAGGCGCTTTTTATCTTTACTTTCCTTCCAAAGAAGCACTGCTCCTATCCATGCTGAATTACTACTATGATAAAACGTTTACCCGAATCACGACGATCCAAACGGAGGGTGACAGTCCGAGAGCCGCTTACCAAAAACAGCTTGCGGTATTTTACGAATCGATTCTCGCCCATCAGGATTTTATTACCGTGCAGATGAAAGACGGTTCACTTCCTTATACCGAAGAAGCGGCGCAGTGCGGAAAGAGAATCCGCCGGTCGATCCTGCAGTTTCATATCGACAGTCTTCTTGCTATTTACGGAGAAAAAGCTGAACCATACACAGCCGAGCTTTGTTTTTAATAGAAGGAATCAGTCAGATGTATCTTGAGTATCTGATTCTGACCGGCCGGTCCGTACAGCCTTCGCTTCTGGCAAATACCGTGATTCACAGAATTGATGACATCGTAAACGGAATGGCGGACAGACATGATGAAGCATTTATTTCTCTTGATGAGGCAAGCTCACTGTTTGGGCCCCTTCATAACGGGCAGCCCGATCCTTTAAGTCAATCGATCTTGCAGACCCTCCGCACGCGCATCGGCACGATGGACAAGGCGCAAGCATCTGAATTCACCGAGAGCTTGGATATTCTGGAAGCGGAAATGAAGAAAAAGTCACCGAAACCGGCAATCATCAAAGGAATGATTTTGAATTTGAAGGAATCCGACCTGCTGGCTGAAGATGCAGAACAGCTCAGATTTTTACTGAAACAGCAGTTTATTTAGAAGAACGGCCGCAATAACTGCAGCCGTTCTTTCTTTTTATGCTTTCGGGTGCACCATATCTTCCGGACGCACCATTTCATTAAATTGTTCTTCTGTCAGAAGGTTCAGCTGTAATGCCGCTTCTTTCAGTGTCAGGCCTTCTTTGTGGGCAAGCTTGGCGATTTTCGCGGCGTTTTCATAACCGATGTGCGGGTTAAGCGCCGTAACAAGCATTAATGAGTTAGAGAGATTTTCCTGAATCGTCTCTTGGTTCGGCTCAATACCGACAGCGCATTTGTCATGGAAGGAATTCATTCCGTCACTGAGCAGCTGCACGGTCTGCAGGAAGTTATAGATAATAACCGGTTTGAAGACATTCAGCTCGAAGTTTCCTTGGCTGGCCGCAAATCCGATTGTCGCGTCATTTCCCATCACTTGCGCGGCGATCATTGTCAGCGCCTCACTTTGCGTCGGGTTGACTTTGCCCGGCATGATAGAGCTTCCCGGCTCATTTTCAGGAATGACGATTTCGCCGATTCCGCAGCGCGGGCCGCTTGCCAGCCATCTGACATCGTTGGCAATCTTCATCAGGTCGGCAGCCAATGCTTTTAACGCGCCGTGAACGTGAGTGATTTCATCATGGCTTGTGAGCGCGTGGAATTTGTTAGGCGAACTCTTGAATGTCTGCCCCGTTACTTTTGTGATTTCTTCCGCGACGAATTCACCGAACTGCGGATGGGCGTTGATTCCCGTGCCGACTGCCGTGCCTCCGATGGCAAGCGCGCGGATTTTTTCCGTTGACTCAAGAATCATTTCTTTCGAACGGTCAAGCATGTATACCCAGCCGCTGATTTCCTGTCCGAGCGTCAGCGGAGTGGCGTCCTGCAAATGCGTGCGTCCGATTTTCACAATATCCTGATAAGCTTTCGCTTTTTCATCAAGCGTCGCGCGCAGCTGATCAAGCGCCGGAACGAGCTGCTCATATACGGCAAGAACCGCCGCAACGTGCATCGCCGTCGGGAATGTATCGTTTGAGCTTTGGCTGCGGTTGACGTCATCATTCGGATGAATCTTCAGCTCGGAATTTTTTTCTTTCAATAAAGCAGTCGCGCGGTTGGCCACCACTTCATTCATGTTCATGTTGCTTTGCGTGCCGCTTCCCGTCTGCCAGACAACGAGCGGAAAGTTATCGTCGTATTTGCCGTTTAAAACATCGTCACATACAGCGGCAATCGCCTGTGCTTTTTCAGACTCTAAGTTGCCGAGGCGTTCGTTGGCGATCGCTGTGCTTCTTTTCAATATTGCAAACGCCTTCACAACACGCTGAGGCATTTTTTCTGAACCGATTTTGAAGTTCTCCTTGCTGCGCTGTGTCTGAGCGCCCCAAAATTTATCTGCCGGAACTTTAACTTCTCCCATGGTGTCTTTTTCAATTCTGTAGTCCATTTATGTATCCCTCCATAACAGTTGCTTCACCCTGAGTATTATTCGCCAGTAACAGATGAAACCCTTTTTATTTTTCGGCCTTGGCCGTTTTTAATTTCAGCTCAAGATAGACGCGCGAATCCTTAGAGTATTTATACTTCGGATTTGTTTTACGGTATTCTTTCGACGTGTAAGCCACTTCGTAATGCGCTTCAAATGATTTGATGAGCTGTTCAATTTCTTCGGCATTCCCTGCCAGTCTGACTTGTGCCACATCTCTCCTCCGCTTTCATAAAAAAACTTGTACCATTAAATACTTTATCATAGTATATCATTTTTTTAACAGGAAAAGATAACCTCAATTAAGGATTGGAAGGCGGGTGACTGTCGATGGCGCAATCGGAATTCAAGGAATACATACACGTTAACCTGGCACTGGTGCTTCCCCACGTAGAGCAGAATGATGACCTGGTTCAAAATAAAAAGATGCTTCCGAACGGGCTTGTTTTTATTATATGTATCTGAGTGAAATGAACGACGAAGACAAAATAAAAGAAGCGATTGAAACGCTGCTTCGTGAGGAAGACACTCTGACGCTGGATACGGTGACGAAACGTCTTGATAAGATCGACGCCCGTCCTGTCTTTACGTCGAAGGAAGCCGTCATCTCCATTCTGCGGGGAAAATGCGCCGTGTTTATTAACGGACTTGACAGCGTATACATTTTGTCCACGGGAAAAAGAGAAAAAAGAAGCGTAAATGAACCCACATCCGAAAAGGTCGTAAGAGGTCCGAAAATCGCCTTCATAGAAGATTCTGATACAAACATCGCCATGATCAGGCAGCGCACGAACCATCCGAAGCTGAAAACGAAAAAGGTTCCGATCGGAGAAAACAAGTTAAAATACGCCACGGTCATGTACATAGATGATAAGGCGGACCCGTCTGTCGTCAGCGATGTTGTAAAGCGCCTCAGCGAAGTGAAGATGGACGACATCCAGGATTCCGGAACGCTTGAGGAGCTTATTGAGGATAATAAGTATTCGCCCTTTCCGCAAATACAAAATACGGAACGGCCTGATAAAGTCTCTTCCGCCTTGTTCAACGGCCGCGTCGCCATCCTTGTCGACAACTCGCCGTTTGCGCTGGTGGTTCCGGCTTCTTTAGGAATTTTAATGCAGTCCCCCGATGATTATTATGAACGGTGGATTTCCGCCTCACTCATCCGGGCGCTCAGGTTTACGTCTATTTTTATCACGCTGTTTTTTCGTCCATTTATATCGCCCTCGTTTCGTTTCACCAAGGGCTGCTGCCGACGTCGCTTGCAGTCACCATCGCGGCGAACAGAGAAAACGTTCCCTTCCCGCCTATCATTGAAGCGATGGTAATGGAAATTACGATCGAGCTGCTGAGAGAAGCGGGCTTGAGGCTTCCCAGCCCGCTCGGCCAGACGATCGGATTGGTGGGCGGAGTCGTCATCGGCCAGGCGGCCGTTGAAGCGAATATTGTCAGCTCCATCATGGTCATCGTGGTCAGCATTGTCGCGCTCGCTTCATTTACGGTGCCGCAGTACGGGATGGGTCTGTCGTTCCGTGTGCTCCGTTTTATTTCGATGTTTACCGCGGCAGCTTTCGGGCTGTACGGCATGATTTTATTTATGCTGGCGATCTACACTCATTTATCGAGACAGCGAAGCTTCGGTTCTCCGTATTTCTCGCCGAATGGATTTTTCAGCTTAAAAAACGCAAACGACTCTATTCTCCGTCTCCCTATTAAAAATCAACCAAAAGAGGCGAAAAACATAAATGAGCCAGAAAACAACTCACAATAAGCTTACAAGCTATCAAGGGACAGCATTGATTGCAAACACGATGCTCGGCGCGGGGCTTCTCACCATGCCGCGGGCGCTGTCATCCAGGGCAAATTCGCCGGACGGCTGGATCGCGTTATGTCTGGAAGGCGTCATCTTTATCTTTTTGATTTATCTCAATACGCTCATTATGAAAAAGCATCAGTACGGATCATTATTTGACTATATGAATGAAGGACTCGGCAAATGGGCGGGAAATATCGTCAATCTTATGATCTGTCTCTATTTTATAGGAGTCGCCAGCTTCGAAGCCCGGGCGATGGCGGAAATGGTCAAGTTCTTTTCATTGGAAAGAACGCCCGTGCCGGTCACGCTGTTTATCTTTATCGCCTGTTCCGTTTATTTAATTATCGGCGGCATGAGCGATATCGGCAGGCTCTTTCCTTTCTATTTAACGATTACGATTATTATTTTGCTGGTGGTGTTTTCCTTCAGCTTTAAAATATTTGATATCGACAACCTGCGGCCGGTGCTCGGACAGGGGTTTTCTCCCGTTATGGCCTCCTTGACCGTCGTTTCTGTTTCCTTTTTGGGGATTGAGATTATGCTGTTTCTCCCCGAGTACCTCAAAAATAAAAAGCACACGTTCGGCATGTCGGCCATGGGCTTTGGCATCCCGATTATTTTATACATTATTACCTACGTGCTCGTCGTCGGCGCCTTAACCACCCAGGATGTCAAAACAATGATCTGGCCTACGATCGCGCTCTTTCAATCATTTGAAATCAAAGGGCTTTTTATTGAAAGGTTCGAGTCCTTTTTGCTTGTTGTCTGGATTATCCAATTTTTCGCCACCTATGTATCATACGGATATTTCGCGACTTCAGGCCTTCATAAAATTTTCGGGCTGAAGCAGAAAAAGGGCGTCGTCATCGTAGGGATTGCGACATTCTTGGGGTCATTGATGCCAAAGGATGCGAACAAGCTGATGCTGTTCAGTGATATTCTCGGCTATATCTTCTTGGTTTTCTTTTTGCTGCCTTTACTGATATTTGCAGTCGTCGCTGTGAAAAGGAAGGTGAAAAAAGCGCAATGAAGAAATACATCGTAATCATATTTTGCACATTGCTTTTGGCCGGGTGCTGGGACAGCCGCAATTTAGAAGACTTGAGCCTCGTTATCGGAGTCGGGCTCGATAAACCCGAGGAAGAAAATGTGGAAGTGACACAGCAGATTCTGGTTCCGCAAAAAGCAAGTGCCCAGCAGTCGTCGTCAGGTGACACGACAAAGGTGACTTCCACTCCAGGGGAAACCGTCCATCAAGCATTACGAACGGCATCGTTAAAAAATCACCCCGCCTTCTCCCAGCACTTGCGTATCATGCTGTTTTCCGAAGCGCTGTTAAAGGATCACATCCCGCTTGACGCATTGATGAACCAGTTTATCAGGGACAACGGTACGAGAAGAAGCTGCAATGTGATGACGGTGCCGGATAAAACGAAAGATATTTTCAAAATCAGTGACCAGGGAGAGCCTGCGTCAAATACGATCTATGACTTAACGGAGAACAATGCGGTCACCATCCGGATGATGGAGCCCGTGACATTGGGGGAAATATCCGAGAGAATCGCCAAGGGCGAAACCTTTGCCCTTCCTCAAGTGCGCAAAGTGGGCAGCAGACTGGAAATCTGGGGCGCTACCATTATTAAAAATAAATTCTGGTATGCGAATTTAACGCCTTTACAAGTCCAGAATATGAACCTGTTCACAGGCACGGTAAAGGGGGGCGTCACGGTTGCAAAGCATGACAATCATTTTTTATCCTTCGAGGTATTTTCCAGCAAATATGATGTAAAAACACAATATAAAAATGGAAAATTCAAGTTTATCGTCACCCGGTTTGTTGAAGGCCGTCTGTCTGAGGATTGGAATCCGAAAGAAGATTCTTTCAAGGAGTCCTATATAAATGAAATCAAAAACGCGGTAAAACGCAGCATTCATTCAGATGTCATGGCATTCATTGATTACATGCAGCATGAGTTGAAAGTGGATATTACCGGGTTAGGCGATCAAGTCCGGATACATTATCCCGATAAATGGAAAAAGATATCCTCTGACTGGGATCATCATTTCAGTGAATCGGATATCGAATATAAAGTAAAAGTCGCCATCAGGGATTTCGGAACAAAGGGAATGTCCCAATGACCCCGTCCCTCGGGAGAGTGTGCCGGCGCCGCTCTCCTTTTCTTATGTCACGAGATGATTGCGGTGGGCATATACGGCTGCCTGCGTGCGGTCACTGACATCAAGCTTTGACAATATATTCGTAATGTGGGTTTTCACCGTTTTAATCGTAATGAAGAGCTCTTCACCAATCTCTTTATTCGTCTTGCCTTCCGCGACGAGACAGAGGATTTCCAGTTCTCTTTTCGTCAGCGTTTCATGCGGAAGCTGATTCTCTGAATGGCGCAGCCTTGACAGCACTTTTCCCGCCACTTTCGATTCAAGCTTCGGTTCGCCCTTGGCAGCCGCTCTGATGGCTTCGGCTATTTCTGCCGCCTTGGACGTTTTCAGCAAATAGCTGAGCGCTCCCGCTTCGATCACCGGATACACTTTGTCGTCATCAATAAAGCTCGTCAGCACGATGATTTTCGGGTCATTGAGTTTCGCGCAGATCTGTTTTGTCGCTTCGATGCCGTCCATGCCGTCCATGACAAGGTCCATTAAAATCACATCCGGCAAAAGCTCTGCGGCCAGATCGACGCCCTGCTGCCCGTCTGATGCTTCACCGGCGACTTCAATGTCCGGCTGCGCTTCTAAAAATGCGGCCAGACCCATCCTGACCATCTCATGATCATCAATCAGTAACACTCGAATCACTGTCGTTCTCTCCTTTTGTTTTCTGATAAACCGGGACTTTCACGTCGATCTGCGTACCTTTTCCCTTTACGGAGATAATTTCCGCTATGCCGCCGATTTCACTCGCTCTTTCCTTGATGGAATGCAGGCCGTATGAGGATGCTTTCACTTGATCCATCGTAAAACCCGCCCCGTTATCAATGACTTTAAGCTGCAGCTTTTGATGTTTCGCGCCGAGTCTAACGGTGACCTTGGTCGCCTTTGAATGTCTGAAAACGTTGGAAAGCGCCTCCTGCACGATGCGGAACAGATGGTCTTCAACGCCTTTTGACACACCCGTATCGCTGATGTCCCACTCAATATCCAGCGGCTGCTTCGCTTTGAACTCTTTTAACAGCTCAATCAGCCCTTCTTTTAAGCCTTTTCCTTCTAAAGTGACGGGCCGCAGATGCAATAGCAGCGCTCTCATCTCGTTTTGCGCTTCCCCCGCCATATGTTCAACCATGCGAATCCGTTTGACGATTTTGTCATCCGCATCTTTCACCTGCTCTAAGACGGCGGATGTCATCATAGAAATGGCAAAGAGCTGCTGGCTGACGGCATCGTGCAGATCGCGCGCCAGCCGCTGGCGTTCTTCAGTGATGACCGATTTTTTCATTTGATCCTGCCATTCCGCCCGCTCGTTGGAGAGCTTTTGCAGCGATGTGACCTGGAGCTCGACCCGCTTGGCCATTTCGTTGAGCTGATCTGCCGCCAGACCGATTTCATCATCGCCGAGCGGCGGCACCCGATAAGCGAAATTGCCGTTTTCAAATTTCAAAACCGCTTCAATCAGTGTATCCATTCTTGTTTTCAGGCGGCCTCCGTATACATAACCGGAAATCAATCCGGCCGAAAGTGACGCCAGAAGCAGGATGACCACAAACGGAATACCGAACCAGCCGGAAGAAAACAGCAGCATCGGGTCAAGCCCGTAATACAGCAGCATCAGCGTAATAAACACCGCGCAAAGGAGCAGACTGAGCCCCGCGGTCATCCGCATGGCGCGCCACTGAATATTGGCGAGTAATTTTTTCCTCATAAATACTTCACATCCACATCGCCGATGAATAACGAAATTGAAATTTTAATCCGCCGCGGCGAGTCGCCGTACTCAGACGATACTTTATAAAGATTCGGGCTCATGCCGCTTTTCTTAGAGCCGAGCAGGTTCATATCGCCGATAAAAGCCGATGAACTGACGGACACTTCGATATCCGGCGGGACGTACACATCGACATTGCCGATGACACCGCTGATGGTCATCGTGCTTTCTCCTTCGGGAATCATCGCTTTTGACAAATCAATTTTCACATCGCCGATGAATCCGGAAACATTTAAATCATTCAGCTCAAATGGGTCCTTCATCATCCGCAGCTCGCCGATAAAAAAGCTGCGGAGATCCGGCTGTCTGCTTTCCGTCTGGGCGGAAGGCTTTGGCTGCTCTTCTTTTTCAAGATTGATTTTCTTCTCTTTATGTTCATACACGCGCTTTCCTTTCAGGAGCCTGTAGCCCGCGTATATGAGAAAGGCGGCGAAGGCATAGCCGAACAGGTTAAAGGTGGCGCTGAACAGATTCCTCAAAAATAAAAAAGCGGCGAAGATATACAGGACGGAGCCGAGCCAGCCGCGGGAATATTTATTAAAAATATAGCCTGTGATCAGAAAAAAGAGCGGCCAAAACAAGAAGTCGCCGATGCCGATAATACGCAAAAACATGCTGACGCCTAATAAGGCGATGATAAGTCCGAGAATCTGTTTTTTGCCATCAGCTGCCTGCCCCTCCTTTCCTTGACTATTGCAGTGCAATATTGCCGCTCGTCACTTTTATATCAATCGGCCTGGCGCCGCTGCCCTTCATACCGGTGAATGCCCCGCCGTCCTTACTCGTTTTCTCAAAGGAATAAGACGGCTGAATCCTTCCGCTTGCCGTCTCGGCGTTCACCGTAAAACTTCCGTCTTTCGGCAGGCTGATCGCTGCGCTGCCGCTCGCAAGCCTGACGGATACGGGAGCATCCGCCGTCTCAAGCGAGGCGTCGACACTGCCGGAAGCGACCCGCACGTCAAGGGCGCCCGCCGCATGTTGAAGCCCGACATGTCCGGAGGATAAGCGGATATCCCCCGTTTTTGACGCAAGGCCTGCTGCTGTGAGGTTGCCCGACAGCCCCTTCGCTTCAAACACATCCGTCTTCACGTGCTTCAGCGACATATTCCCGCTTACAGAACGGACGCCGAGGTGCGCAAGAGACAGCCCCTTGTTTCCGTCGACGGCAATGCTGCCGCTTGACGTATGGACGGTGATATCCCGATGATAATCATACGGAATGCGGACAATCAGCAGAGGACGCTGAAAGAGATTCAGAAATTGAAACCCTTTCTCCTTCGCTTTGAGATTGAGGGTTTTTCCCCTGCTTTGGACAAACATTTTCCCTGGCGGTCCCGCCATGTTTGCCGCGATATCATTCCGCGCTTCCGCGATGATTTTTACATCCGTCTGTTCCGATGAAACCGACAGGCTGTTGACGGCACGCGGCGGTATGCTTGCCGATTCTGCTTCTGTTTCGTACAGCGGAAAAAAACGCCCGGCAAACACTTCTTTCACCAAAAACAGACAGCAGATCAGAACGGACGCCGCCATCAGTCCTTTGGCAATCTTACGCTTCATTACGTTCCATCCTTTTTCATTCATTTTATTATAAAGGAAAAGCCGGAGAATTGATACGTGCGTATAGGGAAGAGGCGTAAAAGCGCCGATCTTCCCTTGTGCACATTATTCATGAGCCGCTTTTTGATGCTCTGTTTTCTCCAGAGAAAGCGAGCGCATTTTTTCAATCTCGGCTTCCACCTCATCTGAATATTGGGAGCGGCTGTATTCTGTGTTCGCCTCAGCTGAAGTGCCGTATTTGACGCGGACTTCCATTTCTTCAATGCGGCTTTCCATTCGAAGAAACTCCCTGTAGGCGCTTTCGCTGTCAATTTTGTCGAAAGAAGCGTTCATATGTTCCTTCGCTTTTGCCGCGTTGGCGCGGGCGATGAGCGCCTGTTTTTTATCCTTTACGTCGCGGAGGCGCGTTTCTAAAGTTTCCAGCTGCTCTTTCAGCTCTGCCAGCTGTGTTTTCGCCTGTTCATACGCTTTTTCATGTTCGGCCGCTTTTCCCTCAAGGTATTTCATTTCAGTCAGCGCCTTTTTCGCAAGCTCCTCTTCCCCGGCGTCAAAAGCAAGCTGAGCCTGGTTTTTCCGTTTTGCCGCCGTTTCGGAGGCGTCTTCCTGTTTTTTCTTAAACTGATGGACGATCGTGTGCTGTTTGACAATCGTTTGTTTCGCCTTAGCGATGTCACTTTCCATATCACGCACATATTGATTCAGCATGACTTTCGGATTTTCTAATTTATCAAGCCCTTCGTTAACAGATGCGACGAACATATTTCTTATTCTTTTTAAGACCATTTTGTCTTCCTCCTTATTTTTTCTTCAGAAATTCTTCCCATTCAGAGTCAAATCCGGATTGATAGCCCGGTGATGCCGCTTCCGGTTCATACTGGCGGGAAGCGGTGTCTGAGCCGCCCTGCTTCATCATCTTCCACCCGAAATACACCATGGCGCCGGCCAGTCCGATGGCAACGATAAATGGAAGAGAACCGACGAGAATCATAGCTCCGATGAAGCCCGCGATGATACCCGATACCGCCCGGCCTTTTGAAAAACGTTTGATTCCCCAGTAAAGCATCAGGCCTCCGATCGCCAGCGGGATGATAAATGCGAAATGGCCTCCTCCGAAAAAGACAGAAAGTCCGAACACAATCAGCAGAAAGCCGCCTGCCGTTTTTACATTTATATTCATGCAGATCCTCCTTTCGTTTTCCTTGTCTTTACTATAAACAAATCCCGCGGCCGGCAAAACGAGTCAGAGATTGATTTTCATATCAGACCGGAGTCGTATAACCCCCCGGACCTTCGCATAAAAAAACGCCGCTGCACCGGACGGCGCAGGGCGTTTCACGAAAAATCTATATTCTGATGCTCGCTTCTTTTTCCCTGATGAGATCTGAGCGTTCGGCTTTGGCCAGCTTCGTAAAGATCAATATTCCGAGACCGGACAGGACTTCAACGAGACCGCCGGCGGCAATGACTTTTCCGGGACCGAAGGCATTAGCCGCGTATCCGCAAAGAACCGCGCCGAGCGGAATGGATATGTTTGAGATCATGTGAATGACGGCATAGACTTGCGGCTGGTCATCATGGTCCACAGACGTCTGAATAATCGTATATTCCGGCACATTAATCGCGCTGACGGCAGATCCGAACGCAAACGCGGCGAGGAAGACGAGCGGCAGAAAAGTGTTGAGGCCGGTGATGAAAAATGCCGCCCCTTCTATGATTCCCGCTGACACAAACAGGAGACCGTATTTGTTCACCTTCACCTTAGCCAAAATAAAACCCATTAAAAAGGCTCCGCCCGTGCCTGTCGCTTTCAAAAGCGAGTAGATGATCGGCGGCATGTTTAAATCTTCGGCGACATAAACGGCAGAGAGCGCCTCCCACGGAGCGGCCGCAAAATTCATGAAGATACAATAGATGGCGAGCGGGTATAAAATCTGGTGTTTCCTGACAAGAACGAAACCCCGTTTGAGCCTTCCGAAATACGTCCCGCGCTGTCTGACGGCGACGGTATCCTCTTTGGCATGCTGGACTTGGTATGACATAAAGAGTACGAGAAAACCTGATAGAAGATAGAATATAAGAGCGATAAACAAAGAATAAGCGGGACTGATAAATGTTAAGAACACCCCGCTCAGCGTAATGGCGGCAAGCCTGACGATCTGGCCTGATGACTGGATGACCGCATTCGCTTTCTGCAGGCTGTTTTCTCCGACAATATTGGGGATTAATGAGATAGATGCAGGATTATAAGCGGCTCCCGTGGCTGAATGCAAAATCATGAGAAGCATGACAAACCATAAAGGAGAAAAACCGTTAAAGTAACAGACCGGAATGATCAACACGACCGCCGCGCGCGTGAGATCGGAGAAATACATCCAGAATTTCAGCGTATGCTGCTTCATAAAAGGCCCGGTAATCGGCGCCAGCATCGCCTCCGGAAGGAACGTAACCGCAATGAGCAGGGACGTGCCGATCGCGCCTTCCCCATCAAAAATCAAAAACCACAGAATGGAATTAAAGGCAAAACCGTCGCCCGACAATTTAACAAGCCTCGAGATAAACAGAAGGGTGAAATTTTTATTCCAGATGCTCTCGCTCTTATTATATGTATCCATCTATCAAATCCCCCATTATTTTACAATGTTTCTTATAATATCTCATTTTTTAATTTTTCAGTCAATAATGCATAAGATACATTTTCCTTCTGTCAATAAAGGTTCAATTGATGGATATCTCTATAAAAAAACAGCCGGCTTGCTGCTGCCGGCTGAACAAAACGTTATTCATCATCACGGAATACCGCGGCGCTTCTTTCATACTCTATATCCTGAACGCCCTGTCTTGCGTTAACTGCTCTTGCCGCCGCGAAAAAATAATCAGACAGGCGGTTCAAGTAACGCATCACCGTATCGTTTATCTCTTCTGTTTTGCCCAGTTTCACGACGAGACGCTCAGCCCGTCTTGTGACGGTCCGCGCAATGTGAAGCTGAGCAGCCGCCTTATGCCCGCCCGGAAGAATAAATTTCTCAAGCGGGGGCGCTTCAGCCGTGTAACGGTCTATGCAGTCTTCCAATGCGGAAATAGATGTCTCTCTTAATGTATAGCTTCTATGTTCAGTGACCGTCGCCAAGTCGCCGCCGCAGTCAAACAGCTCATGCTGAATGATTCGGAGTTCGGCTTTCACATCACCGCAATTCTCACAATCATCAAGCTCCGCAAGCGCAAGCCCGATAAAGCTGTTCAGCTCATCGATCGTCCCGTAGCTTTCAACCCGCAGACTGTCTTTATCCGTTCTGCCGCCGATCAGGCTTGTCTGTCCTTTATCGCCGGTTTTCGTATACAGCTTCATCGTTGTATTCCTCCTTCTTCCGCCGCTTTTACACATGCCGCGGTTCCTCTTCTGACGGCTCTTTCCGCGTGAGGGACGTCCATTGTCTCTCCTGTCTGCAAGGCACAAATGACAATGTCGCCTTTTGCCTGTCTGCCGGAAAGAGCTTGCATTCTCGCTTCAGCCGCTGCCGTTAACAGCCGAACAAATCCCTGTTCCGATAAACGTCCGCTGATCAGCACCCAAACGGTATACTGCGCAGTCACGGCTATCGTAACCGAATCAAACGTACGGCAGATCAAACCAGCTGCCGCTGAGCCCGAAAGCCGGCGGCTCCACGAAAAGCCCGGGCCGTCAGATGCGGTTGACAGCATTCTGAACGGCCGTTCTGTATGAAGCGTTACGGTATTTCCGCTTTTGTTTATCAGAGAGGCGAACGGAACGCCGGCGGGCTCTCCTTCCTCCCGCGCTTCCGGCATAAAAGAGATCAGCGGTTTCGGCGACGATTGCTGGGCAACAGCGCTGACGGTGATGCCGTAAATGTCTTCAATCGTCTCTTTTTTTAAAGCCCGATCCGGCGTCTGCTTCGGAAAAGCGCGTCCGTCTTTCATCATCAGGAGCTGATCACAATATTGGCTTGCGGCGTTGAGGTCGTGAAAAATACTGATGACCGTCAGGCCTCTTTCTCTCGTCAGCCGCTTTACCGTATCAAGCAAGTCTTTTTGATATTTGAGATCAAGAAAGGTCGTCGGCTCATCCAGACAGAGCACCTCAGGCTGCTGAGCCAGCGCCTGCGCCAGATAGACGCGCTGCCGCTCCCCTCCGCTCAGATTGCGAACGGATTGCTGCGCATATCGGTCGATGCCCGTCATTTCCATCGCTTCCCGGACAATGTCTTCGTCATGTTGATCCATCTGTCTGAAGAGTCCTTTTTGATACGGGTATCTGCCGAAGGACACTGTTTCCTTAACGGTAAATGTAAAAGCTTGCTCCGTATGCTGCGGCAAAACGGCCATAATTTTCGCAAGCTCCCGCGGCTTGTATCTGCCCGCGGGCCTGCCTGCGACGAGCACCTCGCCCTTTGACGGAGAGAGCATTCCCGTCAGCAATTTCATCAGCGTTGTTTTTCCCGAGCCGTTCGGACCGAGTATGCCGACAAATTCACCTTTTCCGGCGGTAAAACTGACAGCTTCTACAATCATCCGGCCTCCGTACCCGCCGGACAGGCTGCTCACTCTGATCATAAGCGGTTCCCTCCATGATGCTGGCGAAGCAGAATCAAGGCAAAAACAGGCGCTCCCGCCAAGGCCGTCATAATGCCGATCGGCAATTCGACAGGTTCAATGACGGTGCGGGAAAACAAATCCGCCAAAATGAGAAACCCGGCGCCCGTCAATGCTGACAGCGGCAGTAAATGGCGATGATCCGTCCCCCACAAAAGCCGTGTCACGTGGGGAATGACAAGGCCGACAAACCCGATCGTCCCCGAGACGGCAACCGCGCCTCCCGTCAGCAGAGATCCGGCGGCGATCATCAGCAGTTTTCTTTTTCCTGTACTGACGCCTAACAGCCTTGCCTTTTCTTCTCCATAAGTCATAATGTTTAATTCTCTGCCATTGATAAGCAGAAGCGCCGTCCCGGCCAGAAAAAAAGGCAGAAACAGCGCGACATAGCCCCAGCCCCTCATTGACACGCTTCCCAACAGCCAGCGGACAATCGGGAGCAGATCATTTCCCGTTAAAGCAATCACAAGCGAAATAAGAGCCCCGAGAAAAGAATTCATGATAATGCCTGTCAAAATGAGCGTCGAAACCGACATCGACGCATGAACGAGGCGGCTGAAAAACAGAACCGCCGCCATAACCGCAATGGCAGCGGCGATGCTGACAACCGGAAGTGTGAACCGGCCGATGACGGGAATCTGAATGCCGAAAAACAAGGTGATAACGGCTCCCGCCGAGGCTCCCGAAGATACCCCGAGTGTATAAGGGTCGGCGAGCGGATTTTTCAGAAGTCCCTGAAACGCCGCCCCCGCAATGGATAACGCGGCTCCGACAAGAGCGGCCAGAACGACTCTCGGCAGGCGGATATTGATCATAATATTTACATTCATGGGATCGACAGAGGATGTCCGGCCGATCCCGATCCAAAAAAACGTCGGATAAAGGAATATGCAGACTGCCGATTGAAATGCCGAGTGCCGTACAAACGGCTAAAAACAGCAGGCTGACCGTGTAGGCCAGCGGGCGGTTACTTTTTAAACGTTTCAGGATAAACGCTTTCTGCAAGCTTCTCGACCCCTTTGACAAGGCGCGGGCCTGAGCGTGTGACAAGGTCAGGATCAACAGAATAGACATTGTGGTGTTTGACCGCATTGACGGCACCCCAGCCGGCGCGTTTTTCCACTTCAGCGGCCTTTACGCCGTCTGTCGTAATGATGACGTCCGGATTCATTTTGACAATCGCTTCATCCGTCAGCTGCACCCAGCCGGTCTGGCTGCCGGCGGCGTTTTTCGCATGTATATCTTCAAGCATTTCGTTCATAAACGTGCCTTTCCCCGTCGTGTAGCCGTCAGGAGACACTTCGACGAATACTTTCTTCTCGTCTTTTTCAGAAATGGCCGCCGCTTTCTTTTCTATGCCGGAAAGGTCGGATTTCATCGATTGGATCAGCTGATCCGCCTGCTTTTCTTTGCCGGCCGCTTTTCCGATCATGCTGATTGATTTGTACACATCTTGGAACGATTGCGCATCATTGACCGTTAAGACGGTGATGCCCGCATCTTTCAGCTGCTTCATCGCATCGGCGGAAGCGGACATAGAGGACGCGTGGGCAAGCACGAGATCCGGCTTCAGCGCGATGACTTTTTCAGCGTTCACATTCATATCTCCGACTTTCGGTTTTTTACGGCTTCTTTCGGATATGTATCATTTGTCGTGACGCCTGCGACCTTATCTCCCAGTCCGAGCGCGTATGTAATTTCCGTATTGCTCGGCATGAGGGAAACGATTTTTTCCGGTGCCTGCTTTATGGTTACTTTTTCGTTCGCGGCATCCTTAATGGTTACCGGGAATGCTTCGGTTGAGACGGCTTTTTGTTTGGCCGCGCTTCCTTCTCCCTGTGCGCCGGAACAGCCGGCGATCACAAAGGCGGTGACCAAGAGCGCCGCCCAGACGGCAGTGATCTTCTTCATTCTTTTAACTCCCCCTGATTATGGTAAACGATTGTCTCTTTGACATTCGTATCCTTTTTTCGCAGTAATTATACTATAAGTCTTTAAGGCTTGTATATCCGGCCTTTTTGCATGAAAGCAAATTGTTCGTACACACTAAAATTCATCATGTATACTGTTACACAATGGTGTAAAAAGGAGGATTATCATGGAATTACAGCTTGAACGAAAGCTCGTGTTGATTACAGGATCAACTTCAGGGATCGGAAAAGCCGCGGCAAAAAGCTTTTTAGCCGAAGGCGCCGAGGTGATTGTAAACGGAAGAAAAAAGAAACTGTGGAACGGACGGTTGAGGAGCTTTCCGCTTACGGAACGGTTCACGGCATCGCTGCGGATTTATCGCGTCAGGATGAGGCGGATGACTTGATCAAGCGCGCCGGCGGAATCGGGGAAGTCGATATTCTCGTCAATAATCTCGGTTTTTTTGAAGTAAAGGATTTCGCTGAGGTGTCTGATGACGAATGGACTCGGTATTTTGAAGTGAATGTTATGAGCGCCGTGCGCCTGTGCCGGCGTTTTCTGCCGCAAATGCTTGAAAGAAACAGCGGACGGATTTTGAACATCTCCAGTGAAGCCGGAGTCAAACCGCTTGCGCAAATGATTCCGTATTCAATGACGAAAACGGCGTTAATCAGCTTGTCCCGGGGGATGGCGGAAATGACGAAAGGCACGAATGTCACGGTCAACTCCGTGCTGCCGGGACCGACATGGACCGAAGGCGTCGCTTCTTACATGGAAGGAGCCGCAAAGGCTGCCGGAGAAGACACGGACAGCTTCGTCCGGGATTATTTTAAAGTGAATGAACCGACATCTTTGATTCAGCGCTATGCAACCCCGGAAGAAGTCGCCAATACGATTGTATTTCTCGCTTCATCAGCTGCTTCTGCCATTAACGGCACCGCACAGCGGGTTGAAGGCGGCATCATCCGCTCCATTTAACACAAAAAAGCCCGGCACAATGGGAACTTCCCCATATGCCAGGGCTTTTTTTACATCATGCCTGCAAACGGAACCGGCTCCCAGCCGCCCGTCTCAAGCTCTGCTGAAAACAGGCCGCCCGCATGCGGCTGCTCAAGTCTTTCGGCTTCCGTCAATTTTTCCGTCGCGGTCGTAATGTATAACGTGTTCAAATCTCTGCCTCCGAACGCGCAGCAGGTGACGTATTTCGCCGGAACTTCGATAGATGCAATTTCCTTATGCAAAAACGGGTCAATCCGGACGGCGCGGCCGCCTCCGAACAGAGCCACCCACAGCATTCCGTCACGGTCAATGGTCATTCCGTCGGGAGATCCTTGCGACTCCGGAAAGCGGTAGACCGTTTTCGGATCTGATACGGCTCCGGTTTCAGGATCGTATGCATAACAAACGATTTCCTGCGTCGGAGTATCAATATAGTACATCAGGTTTCGGTCCCGATCCCAATCCAAACCGTTCGAGGTGGAGACCTGGTCTTTTATTTTGGCAAGGCTGCCGTCCGTATTCAGACGGTACAGCGAAGCCTCCTCTTCTTTGCCTTCCATGCTCGTCGTTCCCGCCCATAATCTGCCGGACGGGTCGCATTTTGCATCATTGAAACGGATATCTTCCCGCATGTCTTTCGGCTGCTTCATCTTCGTCAATGTGTCTTCCCGCAGATTGTACAGGTAAAACCCGTCTTTCATCGTCATCACCAGCTCTTCTTTTGAATACAAGGCCAGAGCCGTGACAAATGATTTGAATTTAACGGAACGGTTGATTCCGTCAGCCGGAGTGAAGATATGGAGCTGGCTGCCCAGTATATCCACCCAGTACAGGCATTCCTTATCCTTGTCCCATAAAGGGCCTTCTCCGATAACTGCTCTCGTATCTGCTCGTAATGCTGCTTCCATGTGTGAACACCTCTTTTGCTTGTCAGTCTTCTATTGTTATTCCCGACAAAGCGGCGTCCAAACTCAATCTTTTTTAAAAAGAATCGTAATCACCGTTCCGGCGCTGATTCTGCTGTTGACATGGATGGTTCCGTTATGAAGGTGAACCAGCTCTTTGGCAATGGCGAGCCCAAGTCCAGTTCCTTCTGAGGGCCCCTTCGTATTCGTTCCCCGGTAATAACGGTTAAACAGCTGGTGAATCGTTTCATCGTCCATTCCTCTTCCGTTATCTTTCACCTTCAGAATGAGCTGTTCGGCTGATTCCTCAAGCACGACCCGAATGGCGGTCCCTTTCTTATTATGCTTAACCGCGTTTGCCAGCAGATTCTCCAGAATACGGCGGAACCACGCTTCATCAATGGCGAAAAGAATGTCTTCCTTTTTGGTTTCAAAGGCGATGTCATAGCCTTCCGAGAATGTGTTTTTCGTGAAATCGTTCGTGACGTTTCTGATAAACGGCACGACGTTGATCAGCCGCCGTTCGATCGGGAGGGCCGCGTTTTTGAGGCGGTATGTTAAGTTTAAGTCCTCAATCAGCTTCGACATATATTCTGATTTTTCCCGGACGATCTGCCCCATTTCTTTGACTTCTTCCGGTGTCCAGTCGTATTGCTTCGATTCAAGCATCATGCTGTAGCCGTAAATCGTGCTCAGCGGGGTTTTTAAGTCATGGCTCAGCCCGGCGATCCATTCTTCCCTTGTCGCCTGGATTTTTTCTCTGTTTTTCTTATCCCGCTTCAGCGTGTCGGTCAGCTGATCCATCGATTCGAAAATCTCGGCGAAAAAGCGGAACGGCTGTTTTGTTTTGCCTTTTTTGTTTTTGCTGACCGGCTGTCCTTTGCGGTTCTTCGGCTCTTCAAGCCGGCCCTTTGATAAATTGACAAGCCATTTGATGGTATGAAACAGCGGCCAGCCGAAACGGAAAGAGTACCAAATGGTCAGGATGCAGATCATAAATACCAGGATTCCGATCAAGAGGAAGAGGGTTTTCATCACATTTCTCAAAAATGATTTGTTAAACTCGTGATCGGGGATGTACACGGGGTTCGGCACCGACGCGACCATCCATTTCGTTTTATCGAGTCTTTTAAAAGAAATTTCCCGTTTGTAATTCCACGGCTTGGAACTGTATTTCAGCAATTCAAGCTCATTGACGGTGTTCCGTTCTTTTTTCGTGCTGTTGATATCCCCGAGCAGTCTGCCGCTGTCTTCGAGAAGGTAGACCGCCCCTTTTTCCCGTTTAATATAATCAACCGTGCTTTTTTTATATTGAGAAAGGGAAGCGAGGGATGGCTCCTGTGATTCGATGTAAGTGAGAAGCTGCTCACTGGCGGATTTCCAGCCGAACAGAATCAAATAGGTCTCATCATTTATCGTGACCGTCCAGTAATTCAGCTTGTAGTTGTCAAAATTCCGGTACTGGTAAATGGATAAGAGGTCTTTTCTGCTGTAATGGCTCGGGACGTCTTTCGGCACTCTGTACGCGTAGTCCGTTTTTTCTTTGTCATTAATGATCTGCAGCCAGCCCTTCTGCTTTCTGACCGACATCTTTAAAAATTCATCGACATCCCATGTGCCGTCTTCGTTTTTATCAAGCCACGCTTCAAACGAGTCTGCCGTCGCTTTGGTCAGTCCCGCATTGGCTTCCGCTTCGCTGAAACGCCAATCCAAATAGAAGAAAGAAGCGACGGCCAAAACGGACATCAGCAGGATGACAAGCAGAAGCTGTCCGAAAAAGTGGAGCAGAAATTTTCCGCGCATTCTCATGAGCGGGTTCCTTTTTCTCCTTGATCGGGAATAAACCGATAACCGAGGCCGCGCACCGTTACAATATAGGACGGATTGCTGGGGTCTTTTTCAATCTTTTCTCTGAGCTTGCGGATGTGAACCATGACGGTGTTGTTATCGCCGTAAGACGGATATCCCCACACTTTTTCATAGATCTGATCTTTTGAGAGCACCACATCAGGGTGTTCACAGAAATATTGAAGCAATTGCAGAAGCTGTGCGGAGCAGCTGACGGGCTCGCCCCCGACGATCAGCTCGGCGTTTTGCGGCGAATAGGAAAAATGGCTGTATGAATACGTTTTTACCGCCGCTTTCTCTTCGCGCTTATAGGTTCTCTTTAACGTCGCTCTGATCCGCGCCGCCAATTCGAGCGGATTAAACGGCTTTGTTATATAATCGTCAGCTCCCAATGCAAATCCTGACAGCTTATCCGCATCAGAAGAACGGGCAGTCAGAAAAAAGATCGGAGCGTCGGTATAGTTCCGGATTTCGGTGCATGCTTCAAAACCGGACATGCCTTCCATCATCACATCCAGCACGAGCAGATCCGCGGATTCATGTTTAACAAACTCAATCGCTTCCTCAGCGCTTCCGGCTGTCTTAATGTTGTGATAGCCTTCTTTGACGAGAACGCGTTTGACCATATCAACGATCGCCTTCTCATCGTCTACAATTAAAATTGACGCATTTTCCACCTTGGACGTTCCTTTCTCTTTGTTTTTTTCATCATATCATTATATGGATAAGATTTGGTACTTTTTTAGTGCGGAGGTCTTGCGGGGAAACAGAAAAGAAAAACGAGACCGGACATCTCTTCTCGTTTTTCTCACGTTGTCAGAGCGGAATATCCATCATTCCGCCGCTTTTGTCAGGAGCTTTCATTTATAAGATGAAGAATAAATTCCCAAAAACCCGGCACTTCCTGGCATAACAGCATGTCCGCTTTTTCAACTATTTTAATCTTCAATTCTTGTTCAAGGTCTTCTCTTTCCTGGTATGATGTATTGCTCAGTTTTTTTTATCATTGGCGAAAAACGCGAAATCAAAAGTTCCATTTCGTCGGTATCTGTGTTCTCTTTGTTGAAGTCAAATGGCCCGTTCACTGCTTATTTTCCCCCTTTTTCTGCTTGTCCAGCTGCTTTCTGAGATTGTCGAGCCCTTTTTTATGAATATTGGAAATGTTCTGCCGTGATTCACCCAGCGACTCGGCAATCTCTTTCATCGTCGCTCCGTGAAGATAAATATTCGTCAGCACGCTTTTTTGTTTATCGGTTAACGTCTGAAGCGCTTCGTATAAATCACGGTTTTGGACATGCTGGCTCAAATCTCCCTGCTTCCGCAGAAACTCTTCATACGCGTCTTTTCCCATTTCATAGGGAAGCGCTTCACCTCCCTCCGGCTGATCCACCGTCAGCGGATAGCGCTTCTGATTTTTACGGATGCGCTTGTCAAAATCGATGGAGAAAATCCGGATCATAGAGTTCATATATTTGATGATCCGGATTTCCTTATAAAACTGTTTAAAATGGTCGTCCAGTGATTTTGCATCCTTCTCGTCTGAATGTTCCAGCACATTTTTAAATTTCTCGTAATGCTTTGGGTCACTTAAAAAATGTTTAACGATCGGATGTTTCATAATTTCCTTGCATTTTGACCGTAAAAGAACTTGATAGTCCATAAAACCGCCCCCTATTTAAATTAAATGAAAGAAAGCAAAAAAAAGTAAACTACTCCTTTCCGACTAAGATTCCGCATTCCTTATGTCCCGGATTTGCCGGAACAAAAAAAAGACCCTCAACCGGGATATCAGGTTTACAGGAGCCGTTCTTTCTTTCACTTATATACATGACTGCAGGTCAAGTCAGGAGGTGGCTGGTGATGGATCAGGTTTTTATAGAAGAAGCGGTCAGACAGATCGGCAATCTCGGCTTTCCGGCTCTGATTGCCATGTATCTTCTCACACGGTTTGAGAAGAAGTTTGACGCCCTGATCGAACTGATGACGGAACTGAAAGAGCAGAAAATGAAAAATTAATTTTCACACGAAGTTGACTTTTCATCGGAACGCATCACTTAACAAAGCAGAAGGGAAAACGAAAGGCCTTTCACATTCTCTTTCTGAAAAAACAAAGCTTGAGAGGAGACGATTTACATGTTAAAAGAAAACAACTGCAATATCCCGCAGCCGATCAGAGGAGACAAAGGGGCGACCGTCACGATTCCGCGCAATCTTGAAAGAGACCGCCAAAATCCGGATATGCTGACGCCGCCGGAAACGGATCACGGCACAGTGGATAATATGAAATTCTCTTTCTCAGATGTGCATAATCGGTTGGAAAAGGGCGGGTACGCGCGTGAGGTGACCGTTCGCGAGCTGCCGATTTCTGAAAATCTGGCATCTGTCAACATGCGTTTAAAACCGGGCGCCATCCGTGAACTGCACTGGCATAAAGAAGCCGAATGGGCATATATGCTGACGGGCAAAGCGCGGGTCACGATCGTTGATGAACAGGGACGCAGTTTTATCGATGACGTGAAGGAAGGAGATCTGTGGTACTTCCCGTCAGGCCTGCCGCACTCCATTCAGGCGCTGAAAGAAGGCTGTGAATTCCTCTTGGTGTTTGATGACGGTTCCTTCTCAGAAAACAGCACATTCCAAGTGACTGACTGGCTTGCCCACACGCCGCTTGATGTCATCGCCAACAACTTCGGGGTTTCAGAAAAAGACCTCGCCGGCCTGCCCGGGAAAGAAAAATATATCTTTGAAGAGCCGGTTCCCGGGAAGCTGAAAGATGACATTGTGGAAGGCCCGAACGGCGAAGTGCCTTATCCGTTCACTTACCGCCTGCTGGATGAAGGTCCGACTGCTGAGACGGACGGCGGCAAAGTATATATCGCGGATTCCACAAACTTCAAAGTGTCCAAAACGATCGCTTCAGCGCTTGTCGTGGTCGAACCGGGCGCAATGAGAGAGCTGCACTGGCATCCGAATACGCATGAATGGCAGTATTATATTTCCGGTAAAGGGCGGATGACGGTTTTTGCATCGGACGGCCATGCAAGAACATTTAACTATCAGGCCGGGGATGTCGGTTACGTTCCGTTCGCAATGGGCCACTATGTGGAGAATTTGGGGGATGAGCCGCTCGTCTTCCTGGAAATCTTCAAGGATGACCACTATGCCGATGTGTCCCTGAACCAATGGCTTGCCATGCTTCCTGAGAAATTCGTCCAGCAGCATCTGGATCTGGGCAAAGACTTTACGGATATTCTTTCGAAAGAGAAACACCCTGTCGTCAAAAAGAAATGCTGAAGACACACACCGACTTGCAGAGTTCCGTCTCTGCAAGTCTCCTCTGTGTGAAAAGGAGCTGAACAGATGATCAATCAAAACGGGACGAAAATGTTTTTTCTTCAGGTGCTCCGGTATGCCCTGGCAGCCGCTGCCGTATTACTCGGGTATTTCATCGTGATGATGGCCGTATTTTCATTAGCCGGGACGAGCTACGGATCGATGGCGTACGTCCTGCTTTTTCCGTGCTTTTTATTCTTCTCGGTTTATGTTTTGAACCGCTTGAACGGCTGATGATACATAGCTTTACCTTTTTGGGACGGGCAGGCTGCCTTTTCTCCTTTTAGCCAGCACCGTTCAGCTGCTGTTCCTCTGGATGACCGCGTATACGACGGATAAACTGATTGAAAAGATTTGGCTGTCAACGACGGAGGAGCTGATTGTGGCGGGGGTTTTTTTCGTTTTGGATAAATGCGTCTCCGGACAAAAGCAGCCCCGGGCGCACTAAAAAACGCAGGCCGGAATGGCTCTGCGTTTTTTTTTCATCTTACCGTTGCGTTTTCATGCCGGATTAAATCGTAGGTTAAGCAGACCGGTTTGTTCGTGCGCGGATCTTTTACAATCTGTGCGTCAATTTGAAACACGTCTTCCAATATACCGGGAGTCATGACTTCCTCCGCCGTTCCTTCCTTGATGACGCGCCCTTTTTTCAGGGCGATCATGTAATGGGAAAAACGGGCGGCATGGTTCAGATCATGAATGACCATTAAAATGGTGCGGCCCTGCTCCTTGTTTAATTTGTCCAGCAGCTGCAAAATTTCAAGCTGATGGGCGAGATCTAAATAAGTGGTCGGTTCATCAAGAAGCAGCAGCTCCGTTTCTTGAGCGAGCGCCATGGCGATCCACACACGCTGCCGCTGCCCCCCGGAAAGCGCTTCGATCGGCCGGTCGTAAAATTCGGCCATCCCCGTCTCTTCAAGCGCCCATTTGATCATGTCACGGTCTTTATCACTCAAGCGGCCCATTCCGGACTGATGCGGAAACCTGCCGTAAGAAACAAGTTCGTACACCGTCAGCCCGCTCGGCGCTTCAGGCGTCTGCGGAAGAATTGCCATTTCCTTGGCGATGTCCTTCGTGGATTTTTGCATGATCGCCTGTCCGTTTAAATAGACGGCGCCGGATTTCGGTTTCATGATTCTTGACATCGTTTTGAGAACCGTCGATTTTCCGCAGCCGTTCGGACCGATCAGCGTTGTAATTTTTCCTTTCGGGATGGCGATATCCAATTCTTTCGCTATCAAACGGTCGCCATAACCGACAGTAAGCTGTTCCGCCGATAATGAGTTCATCGCGGCAGTCTCCTTCCTCTATTTCGTTTTCATCAGCAAATATACAAAATACGGCGCTCCGAGCACGGAAATCACCAGGCCGACGGGAACTTCGGACGGTGCAAGCACATTTCTCGCCAGCGTATCGGCAAGCAGAAATAAAAATGCTCCGATCAAAGCTGAAACCGGGATAAGCGTCTGGTGGCGCGGCCCGGTAAGCCTTCTGGCCAAATGCGGCGCAATGAGTCCGAGAAAAGCGATTCCGCCGGCTGCCGCAACACATGACGCGGTCAGGGCAACGGCGGACATCAGCAGAACGCGCCGCTCCTTTTCAACCTTGGTGCCAAGCCCCGCCGCCAGCTGATCACCGAGCTGGAGCACATTTAAATACCTGGCTTTATAGAGGCTGAACGGTAAAAGAACCAGCAGCCACGGCAAAATGGACAGCACCATTTTCCAATTGGCGTTCCAAATCGAACCGGAAATCCATACAAGCGCCTGCATGAAATCCCGCGGGTCCATTTTCAGCTGAAAAATCAAGAGAAGCGCATTAAACCCCGCATTGACACCGATCCCGACCAAAACGAGCCGGACAGGTGAAACGCCTTTTTTCCAAGCCAGCACATAGATGAGCAGCGCAGCCAGAAAAGCTCCCGCCAAAGCGCTCACCGGAAGCAGCCATGTACTGGCCATGCTTAGATCAACAGCTGACCCTTGGAAAAAGAAGATAAACAGAACGACCGCCAAAGACGCCCCGGCGTTAATCCCAAGAATGCCCGGCTCCGCCAAGTCATTTTGAGACACGCTCTGAAAAATCGCGCCTGAAACCGCGATTCCTGCGCCGACAAGCAATGACAGCACCATACGCGGCAGTCTGAATTCAAATAAAACGAGCTGATCCCGGGCATCCCCCTGTCCGAAAAAGACACGCAGCGTATCAAGAGGCGCAATCCGGATCACACCCATGTTTAAGCTGATAAAAAAGACGATGCATATGAGCACAAACGTAACGGCCATGACCGCCAGCGGTTTTTTCGATTTTACATTCATTACAGCCCTCTCCTTTCCCTGCGCGCCAAATAAAAGAAAAAGGGAACGCCGATAAGGGCGGTTAAAGCGCCGACCGGTGTTTCAAACGGCGCATTGACGAGTCTTGCGGCAATATCACTGAAGACTAACAGAACAGCGCCGAATACCGCCGAACAAGGAATGATACACCTGTAATCTACCCCGACTAAAAATCGGGTGATATGCGGAATCACCAAGCCGATAAAAGAAATGGCTCCGGCGACTGAGACTGAAGCCCCCGTCAAGAGGACAACGACAAACATTCCGATTACTTTCACAAGCGATGTGTACTGCCCGAGCCCTTTGGCCAGTTCCTCACCCAAGCTCAGCACCGTCACTGAGCGCGCAATCAGAAATGCCAGCAATAGTCCGATAACACCGGCCGCCAACAGCAGCTGCACGCCTTCCCATTTCACAGAAGCAACTCCTCCGGCATACCAGAACTTCACATCTTGGGCGACATCAAAACGGATCGCAATCGCGCTTGAAAGCCCCGTTAAGAAATAGCCGACTGCCGTACCGGCCAGCGCGAGCTTCACCGGTGTCAGCCCGCCTTTTGAAAACAGGCCGATGCCAAACACAATAAGCGCTCCGATTCCCGCTCCCGCAAAGGACCACAAAACAAGTCCCGCCGCAGACAGACCCGGAAAAAAAGCAAATGCCAATGCGATCGCAAATCCTGACCCCGACGTCACGCCCATAATGGAAGGCTCAGCAAGCGGGTTCCGCGTCAGCCCCTGCATAATCGCTCCGGACACAGCTAAAAAAGCCCCGACGAGCGCGGCGGCGGCGGTTCTCGGCAGCCTCAGATCGCGTATGATTTGATGAGATGTATTTTGCGGCTGAAAGTGAAAGAGAGCATCCCACACCGTCCGCAGATGAATATCGGCAGCTCCGATGGAAACAGACAGAGCGGCGCCGATCAATAAAACCGCAATACCGGCACACAGCAGCACAGCCGCTCTGAATGAACGCGCCGTCCACTGGATTTCACTCCCTGATGCCCCTTGAGCCGTCATTGTCTGTTTCTTTTTCAATAGACCCAACACTCGTTCTTCCTTTCTCAAAACAAGAATGGTAATGATAATGATTATCAATGACTTGTTTCAGTATAGCACTTTTATCTTCTCTTTTAATAGACCTAATTTCATATAAAAAAAGAAAGTTTTTCTTAAAAAAGATCGTGCTTCTCTATGAAACCAGTGATATAATCACACTGATAATGATTCTCTTTATCACTAATTTTTATGAAAGAAGGAATGTCAGATGTTCCATACATACAAGAAAATCGGCGCAGCGCTGATTGCCATGCTGCTCATCGCCGCTTTGGCCGCATGCGGCAATTCTTCAGACACGAAAGGTTCTTCTGAAAAAGAAGAAACCATCACGTATAAAGCCGAAAACGGCAATATTAAAATTCCGAAGCACCCGAAACGGGTCGTCGTCATGGCTGACGGCTACTACGGCGACTTTAAACAGCTCGGCATCAATGTTGTCGGCGCGCCGCAAAACGTATTTAAAAACCCTTATTACAAAGGGAAAACAAAAGGTGTGACAAACATTGGCGACGGCACGTCCGTTGAAAAAATCATTGACTTAAAGCCGGATTTAATCGTTGTCTGGACGACACAAGGCGCCGATATTGAAAAACTGGAAAAAATCGCGCCGACAATCGCCATTAAATATGACAAGCGCAGCAACATTGATCAATTCAAAGAGTTTGCGAAAATGACAGGCACTGAAGATAAAGCAGACAAATGGCTGGCTGAATGGGATAAAAAAACCGCTGCCGCTAAAACAAAGGTTCAAAAAGCGGTCGGCTCAAAAACCATCTCCATCATGCAGACAAACGGAAAAGACATCTATGTATTCGGTAAAGACTTCGGCCGCGGCGGAAGCATCATTTATGACAAACTCGGGCTGAAGGCCACAAAACTGACGCAGGAAAAAGCCATTAATCAAGGGCCGGGCTACGCCAGCATTTCACTCGAGAAACTGCCTGACTTCGCGGGAGACTACATCTTTATGGGGCCATGGCAGGCCGGCGGTGACGACAAAGGCGTGCTTGACAGCTCAATCTGGAAGAACCTCGATGCCGTCAAACAAAACCATGTCTACCGCATTGATCCGATCGGCTTCTATTTCTCAGACCCGATCTCACTTGAAGGCCAGCTCGACTACATCACAAAAAGCTTAACGAAGTAGCCCCGAAGCCGCTGTCACAGCGGCTTTTTATTACGCTTAAAACTTGACAAAAAAATTCATTTATGCTATAATTTACATTTTTGGATTAACATGTATAATAAGATTCTCCCGGCCGGAGATTGATGAAAATAACGGAGGATCTTTATATGAAAGAAAACAAGGCGAGTATGACTTCCCTGCTGTCCGCTTTCGGAAGGGCGTACCATAGTAAATACGACACCCCGGTGATATTTGATGATTTTTTGGCACAAGATCTGATTTCTGAAAAAGAGCATTCGGACATCCGCGATCATCTGATTCAAGGTATATCATTTTTCAGCAAAGACATGGCACAGAGGCTTCAAGGCCAAGCGGATGACATCTTAAAATGGGTGACTCAAGTACAGCTGTCTCCTACACCGTTAGCCCGTGCCGCATATTGTGAAGAAGTGCTTTTGAATGAAGTGAAGCTCGGGGCCAAACAGTATGTCATCCTTGGCGCGGGTCTGGATACTTTCTGTTTCAGACATCCTGAGGTGACAAACGCCTTAGACATATTTGAAATCGATCATCCCGCTTCACAGGAAGACAAAATAAACAGATTGAAACATCTGAATCTCGACATTTCCCATCATCTTCATTTTGTACCGATGGACTTCGCCGCTTCGCTTTCTTTCAGCCGTCTGTATCAGGAAGGTTTTTCACGCCAAAAAACCTTTTTCAGCCTGCTCGGAGTATCATACTATCTTACGAAAGAGCATCTCTCCCGCCTGCTCACACAATTATTTGCCGAAGTCCCGCCAGGAAGCTCTATCGTGTTTGATTATGCAGATGAGTCGCTCTTTGAAGAAAGAGGACTGTCAAACAGAGTGGAAAACATGGTGAAAATGGCTGCAGCAGGCAAAGAACCGATGTTATCGTGTTTCAGTTATAAAGAAATCGAAAAAATATTAGAATCATCAGGTCTGCTTATTTATGAACATGTATCTCCGGCGGACGTCAATGACCGTTTTTTCAGCGGACGCACTGACCATTTAACCGCATTCGAGACCATTCATTATATACACGCCGTCAAAAAGTAATCCGCTGCCGCAAACAAAAAAAGACATCTCACAGACGTGAGATGTCTTTTTGTCATACCGATTGTCTGTTGTTTGCAAATTTCTTTGAGACGAAAGGATATAACAGCAAACCGACGAAAAACAGCCCGATACCGAGAATAAAGGTCGTTAAATCGGCCGTTCCGGTAATAATGACGTAAAAAGAATAAATGCAGGCAAGGATGGCGATGATACCGTCTCTTACTCTTGAGCCCTTTATCTCGTCATACGTTTCACCCGTAAAAATGAGCTTCAGGCTGTAAAACGCTGACACGAGATACGGAATCAGATAAGCGAGCGTCGCCGCCGTCGTTAAAAACGTAAACGCGTCACTGATCGTCCTGGAAATAACCGAAAAGATAAAGATCTGTGACATTACGTTCGTTACGATTAACGACACAACCGGGCTTCCCTGTTTATTCGTTTTTGCAAAAGCAGCGGGAAAGTCTCCTGATTTCGCCGCTTGATACGGAACTTCAGAACCGAGAAGAATCCAGCCGAGCATCGTTCCGAACAGACACAAAATCGCCAGAATCGCCATAATGACGCTTCCCGCGCTGCCGACGATCGCGTACAATACGTCAACAAACGGTTTTTCCGAGCCGACAAGCTTACCATGCGGAAGCACGCCCATCGTAATCAATGTCACGATGATATAGATGCTGAGCGCGATCAATAATCCGGTAATGGTGGCGCGTTTCACGTCACGCTGCGAACGGGCGCGCCCGGATAAAATGACTGCCGATTCAATTCCGACGAACGCCCATAATGTTGAAATCGCCGCATTGTGGATCTGTCCGCCGATTCCCTCAACCGTGTGAGGACCTGTTTGAACAGGAAAATAAAAATGATCGAAAAACGACGTTTGAAATACAAACAAACCTGCAATGATAAAAAAGATAAATCCTAATACTTTTGAAAACGTCGTGACGAAATTTAATTTACTCGCACCGTTAATGCTGGTGACGAGGATCGTGTGAGTGCCCCATAATAAAACCGTACATACGGCAAACGTCAGCAGCTGGCCGAGCGTAACCGCCTGACCGCCGATCGAAAACATTTCACGCTTATCCGTTAAAATCGGGAAAAATGATGTTAAATATCCGGCAAGGCTCGTGATGATCGCCACGTTGCTGATCCAGCTCGCCACCCAGTAGCCCCACACCATCGTGAAGCCCGCTGCATTCCCTTTTTTCCGATCGCTGAACAGCGCACGCGCATAGCTTTGCGGCCCCGCCGTCAGCTCAGGCTTGCGGATGGATAAGTGGCCGAAGACCAGCGCGATCATTAACACACCGGCTCCCGTTAAAAGCCATGCCGATGTGGCGCCAAACGGGCTCGCGATTTTTGCGAGCGTACTCGGAAGCGAAAAGATGCCCGAGCCTACCATATTTCCTACGACAAACGCCGTTAATAACCAAAAACCCCATTTTTTCGTCTGTTCCATTCCTGTACCTCCTGGTTGTTCATTCGTACGGACCAGACCCCGAGACCATATTTACACGCAAAAAAAGCCTGAACAAAAGTCCATGCTTAAAGAAACACACACACCCTTGATCTCCGGATAGCCCTCCGCGAAAAAGCACGCGGCAGTCCTGCACTTATTCAGATACAGTCCCAGCATAAAGAAGGATCGGCTTTCTTTACACTTCGGCGCTGATGCCTTTAACACATGTTTTGCGGCCCCTTATCAGCCTGGCATGTGCGACTCATCATCAAGCGCAACCTCTACCTCACCGAGAAAGAGTGAGGATTTTTATCATTCAATTCTACTCAGAGGTTATCAGAGATAAAAAGATCTGTCAAAGGGAAATATTAGACGGAAAACGGATAGAGCGTTCGCCCTACCCGTCTTATATGGTCAGCGGTTGTTTTTTCTTTTGAACAGCTTCTTGAAGCGGATCGTCTTTCAGCGCTGCACTGGCGTCGTCAAGCGCGCCTTGAATGACGTTTTGTTTTTATCGCTGTTTTTCCTTTTCTTTGTTAAAGAAAGCCATCTGTATCACCTCTTTATCAAATATAGGTACACCTATAATGTGTCTTTTTCCGCGGCAGAATATGCGGAATCCGCGTCTCCTTCCTTTTGGCGGAACAGGTAAAGTTTGTTGATCAAACATGCATTCTCTTGATATATTTGTAATTCAGGGGATTTTGGCAAAAATAAAAAGGAGAAGCGAAAAATGACAGGAAAAACACACATCATGGGAGGCATCGCTTCTTGTTCCGCAATTGCGTATTATTACGGGTATGATCCGGTCCTTATGACCTCAGCGGGTGCCCTCGGGGCGCTGATTCCCGACATATGCCATACGAAAAGTAAAATCGGCAGGACGCTGCCCGTTCTGTCCAAAGTCGTAAGCACGGTGTTCGGGCACAGAACGTTTACACACAGCCTGCTGTTTATGCTTATTATGTTTTTCATTACGGCCTCGTATATTCCGAATCCGAGCATTTCCGCCGGACTGATGATCGGAATGGCAAGCCATCTTGTACTTGACGCATGGACTGTCAACGGCATTAAACTGCTGTTTCCGTCCGCCATCCGCTTCCGTCTTCCCCTTTATATGAGAACGGGGAGCTTTTCGGAGCAGCTTGTGCTGGCCGGCTTAACGATTGTATCCTGCTATTATTTATACGAACTGGTTCACGGCCGCATCTCTTAAACAAAAAGCGTCTTTTCGCTTTTAGGGTGAGGAGTCATACATATGAAGAAAACCTTTTTCAGCAATCATCGGTTTTTATGCCTGTCCATCCTGTTCATGTGGATGAAAACCTATGCCGTGTATAAGCTCGGTTTCGGTCTGCAGAACAATTCGGTTCTTGAGGAATGTCTGCTCCTTATTAATCCGCTGAGCTTCATTGTGCCGCTGTTCGGCATCGCCCTCTTGCTGACGGAAAAAAACAGCGGATCTTTCTGCTTTCGGCAAATGTGATGCTGACGGGAATTTTAATCGCGAATACGGTGTTTTACGGGTTTTATATTGATTTTATCACCATACCGGTTTTGTTTCAGGCAAGCAATATGGGTGATATGGGAAGCAGCGTCCAAGAGCTGTTTCACCCGCTTTATATCGCTTTATTTTTGGATATTGCGATTTTGTTTTATCTTGGAAAAAGGCATAAAGCCGATCAAGGAAAAGCGGGCGCCCGTACCGTTAAAGCGTATGCGTGGGCATCAGCCGGCCTCATGCTGTGCAACCTTGCGCTGTCTGAGGCCGAGCAGCCGAAGCTGTTCAAGCACCCTTTTGATCGTGAAGCGCTCGTAAAAGGAATCGGCCTGTTCCACTTTCATTTGTATGACACCATTTCGCAGACACTGAATGCAGGGGCTAAAGCGTTTGCCGATGAAGACAGCCTTGCGGCGGTCGCGAATTACACTCAAGCCGGCTACAGCAGGCCGTCCGATTCAAAATTCGGGCTTGCAAAGGGGCGCAATGTGATTTTTGTTACGCTCGAATCAACACAGCGTTTTGTAATGGATGAGCGGGTCAGCGGACGGGAGATTACCCCGTTTTTAAACAAACTGCGAAAAAAAGTTATGACTTCACTCATTTTTATCAGCAGACTGAACAGGGAAAAACCTCAGATTCAGAATTCATTACTGCGAATTCGCTGTATCCGTCTTCAAGCGGCGCCGTTTTTTTACAAAAAGCGGCCACCGGTTCAATACGATGTACCATATGTTAAAAGATCAGCAATACTATTCAGCCGTTCTGCATGCCAATCATAAAGCCTTTTGGAACCGGGATGAGATGTACGGGGCATTCGGAATCGACCGTTTTTTCGACGCGGATGAATTTAAGGTGACACAGGAAAATTCAACAGGCTGGGGCCTGAAAGATAAGGAGTTTCTCGAACAGTCAGCGGAAAAATTAAAGAAGCTTCCGCAGCCGTTTTACGCAAGCCTGCTGACTTTGACCAACCATTTTCCTTTTGAAATTGATCAACAGGATCAGCTCATTGAGGAACCGGACACAAGCAGCGAGTTATTAAACCGCTATGTGACGACGGTCCGCTATGAAGATGAGGCTCTGAAACACTTTTTCAAGAAGCTGAAAAAAGAAGGGCTGTATGACAACGCGATGATCGTCCTGATGGGAGATCATTACGGTATATCCGAAGCCCATAATCAAGGACTTGCCGAATTCTTAGGGAAAGAGGAAATCACTCCGTTTGATACGGTTCAGCTTCAGCGCGTGCCGTTTATCATTCATATTCCCGGGGTGACCGACCGTGCGCCGGAAACGATTGCTTCCGCCGCGGGACAGGTTGATGTAAGGCCGACGCTGCTTCACCTGCTCGGCATTGAAACGAAAGGCAGCATTCAGTTCGGCAATGATCTGTTTTCCGGAGAGCGGACTCCGTTTGCGGTGCTGAGAAACGGCAGCTTTATCACGGATGACCATATTTATACGAAAAATACGTGTTACAGCCGTAAAACGGGTGAACCGCTTTCTGACATGAGCGCGTGCAGTGATGAGAAAGAAAAAGCGGAACAAGAGCTGATGCTTTCCGATAAAATATTAAACGGCGACCTGCTGCGGTTTTATAAGCAATAAAAAATCCCTCCGTTATATGGAGGGATTTTTCATGTTTCATATATGAGCCGTCCTGTCATTTTCGTATCATATCCGGATAATTGAGAAAGCTGAGACTTGAATTCCTCAGAATTAAGAATGTCCCGCACGCTTTGAACAAGCTCCCGGTTTTGTTTTAACACAACCACATCGTACTGCTCACTGATCACCGGGATAAAGTCCGTGCCTGCCATATGCGCCGCATGCTGCGACCCGACTCCGATATCCGCCTTTCCGCTTGATACTTGTGAAGCCGCTGACAGATGATCCGTGACAATGTCATGATATCCGGCGACATCAGACGGCGTGATGCCGAATGATCTGAGCTGTTCATCCAGTAGCACCCTCGCGCCTGATCCTTTTTCGCGATTGACGATGCGGACATCCTTTCGGCTCAAGTCCTGAAAGCCCTGAATGTTCAGCGGATTGCCCTTTTTCACATATAATCCGGCCTGACGAAGCACGACATGAAAAAGCGCAAACGGCTCCCCTGAAAGAATGCGCTTCACATACGGGATGTTATACTGCCCCGTCTCCCCATCGTATAAATGCAGACTGACGATGTCACAAGCCCCGCGGTACATCTCGATCAGGCTGTTCAAACTGCCGCTGTACTTGCGGAGAGGAGCCGCCTGTATTGTTTGTTCCAGCTGTTTGCTGAGGAGGTCCATCGACACATCCTGCCCGCTGATGATAACAGACTGCCTTTTTTCCGGCTCCCGCCCGCGTGACGGGTCAGGCGCTTCTGCTGCGGATGGCTTTTTTGACATTCTCATGTTTGCTTTATATTGTTTTAAGTCCTCCTCATCGACCCTCATCTGTCTTCCGACCCTGTACGCCGGAATGAGTCCTTTTTTTATCAAATCATATACTGTCAGTTTGGAGACCTTCAAAAGGCCCGCAACTTCTTCTATTGTATAGGAAGTGGCTTCTGTCATATTATCACGCTCCGTTTTTATTATAACTGTTCAGATATTGAAAAAAAACCGCACCATCACGTACAATTGCGTTATAATTAGTTTGATCTAATGATATTTAGCTATAAGGGGTGCACAATGTTGAAAAAGAAAGCGACACTACTCACAACTGCGGCTATGGCCGTTTTCCTCGCAACTGCGGGCTGCTCATCCGGACAATCGTCCAAAGGCGGACAAAACGAAAAAGTCACGCTGACCGTTTCTGCAGCAGCCAGCGCTCAGGATGCACTTGAAGAAATCCAGACCAACTACGAAAAATCACATTCAAACGTAACCATTCAAGACAACTTCGGATCATCAGGCACATTGCAAAAACAAATTTCACAAGGCGCGGGAGCTGATTTATTCTTCTCGGCAGCCGAAGATAAATTCGAAAAGCTCGTTCATGACAGAGATATCGACAAAAAGGACAGCACGGATCTTTTGAAAAATGATCTCGTCATGATCGTGCCTGAGAAAAACAGCGCACACCTGACACATCTGAATGACCTGAAAAAAGACAGCACGGAAAAAATCGCGCTCGGCACGCCTGAATCCGTTCCGGCCGGACAATACGCCAAACAGTCACTGACGGCATTATCCCTGTGGGACAAGATAAAAGATAAAGTCGTCTATGCAAAAGACGTCCGCCAGGTGCTTTCTTATGTTGAAACCGGAAATGTCGATGCCGGGCTTGTCTATAAAACAGACGCACTGATTTCGAAAAAGGTGAAAATCACCGATGAAGCACCGGCGAAAACGCACGATCCGATCGTGTATCCTGTCGGCATCGTCAAGGATACAAAGCACCGTAAAGAAGCAGAAGCGTTTTATCAGTATCTGCAGTCAGATGAAGCGATGAAAGTGTTTAAGAAATATGGATTTACTGCCAAGTAACATTACGGCTTCGGAGTTTTTCACTCCCGTCGTACTGTCATTTGAGGTGGCTTTGGCATCGGGCATCGCCGTCATCATTCTCGGAACGCTTGCCGGCGCCTGGATGGCGAAAGCGCGATTTCCCGGAAAAACGGCTGTGGAGACTCTGTTTATGCTCCCGCTCGTTCTTCCGCCTACCGTTGTCGGCTTCATTCTCATTATCATTTTCGGGAAACACAGCTTTATCGGCCGGGCGATTGAGCGGATTTTTCACCAGCCCGTCATTTTCACGTGGTCGGCCGCGGTAATCGCTTCGGCCATTGTCGCCTTCCCGCTTATGTATCAGTCCGCTAAAACCGGCTTCGCCGCGATTGATGCTGACATCGAGGGAGCGGCGAAAGTAGACGGAGCCGGCAGGTGGCAGGTGTTCACCCGTATTTCCGTCCCGCTTGCCTTTCCCTCCCTCTTGACCGGAAGCATTCTCAGTATTGCAAGGGCGCTAGGTGAATTCGGGGCGACTTTAATGTTTGCGGGAAATATTCCCGGCGTCACCCAAACGTTGCCGACGGCGATTTACGTCGCGATGGACTCCGGCAATGAAACACTCGCCTGGGTGTGGGTGATCTGTATTGTGATCATTTCTTTTCTGATGCTGTTTTTCATCCAATTGAAAAAGCCCGCTTGACCGATCTGCCTTCCGCGCACCTTTCGCCGGGAGGCTTTTTGATTTAAAATCGGATGGTATATAATGAAACAAAAACACACAAAGGGTGCGGCTATGAAGATTAATGTCATTATCGCGGATGATAATTCTTTCATCAGAGAAGGAATGAAAATCATTTTGCATACATATGAGGAATTTACTGTATCGGCAACGTTGGAAAACGGACTCGAGGCGGCAGAGTATTGTAAACACAACCCCGTCGATATCGCCTTGCTGGACGTCCGCATGCCGGTGATGAACGGCGTCGAAGCCGCAAAACGGATCGCTGAGGAAACGGATACGAAGCCGATGATCCTGACGACATTTGACGATGATGAGTATATTTTAGAAGCAATTAAAAACGGCGCGAAAGGATATTTATTAAAAAACACCGAACCGGAACGGATCCGCGATGCGATCAAAAGCGTTTTCAACGGGCACAGCATCCTTCAGGACACCGTGCTGGACAAAATAAAAGACAGCCTTTTCCGACCGGCGGAAGCCGCGCATCAGATTGATGAAAGCCAGTTTACTGAAAGAGAGCTCAGCATCATGTCGCTTATTGCGAAAGGACTGTCGAACAGGGAAATTTCAAAACAGCTTTTCATTTCTGAAGGGACGACGGCCAATTATATTTCATCTATTTTAGGGAAAACGGGGCTTGAGCACAGAACGCAGATCGCCATTTTTTATATCACCGGGAAGGTGGATAACGGGCGTTGAACGGTATGGATTTTTGGATGCTGATGAGCAGACTGATCGCCATTTTTTATACGGCTTTTTTGTTCGTATCGGCTGACCGCCCTTACACGCCGTACGCCGTCTTGTTTCTGCTGCTTTATCTGTCTTTGGGCATCGCGGTCTGCATGATCAGGCCGCCCGTTTGGAGGCGCGGGATCACCCTCATGACGCTGGCATTGACCGCTTGGCTTTCCGCCTTAGGCCATCCGGCGTTTCTGTTTCTTTTGCCGCCCGCCATTTTTGCGGTTCTTGCCGAATATCCGGTTCACCGCTATGTGTTCTGCCTGCTCGTGTTTTTGCCGTTTTTATTTACCCCGTACATCGACCTTCCGACTTATATCGTCATAACCTTGTTCTGTCTGGCGATTTTCGTTTTGGCCGCCCGGTCCGGCAATCGGCTGAAGAAATATGAAGAACAGTCGGACATCATGCGCTCAAGCATTGAAAAACTGACGAAACAGCTGCACAGCAGCACAGAATATATCAAGCAATCGGAGTACACCGGCAAACTCGAGGAAAGAAACAGATTATCCCAAGCCATCCATGACAAAATCGGCCATTCCATGACCGGCGCGCTCATTCAGATGGAAGCGGCGAAGCGGATGCTCGGCTCCCATCCGGACAAAGCGGCTGAACTGCTCCAAAACGCCATTACCATTTCCAAAGAGGGCATAGAGGATATCCGCATAACGCTGAAAAATATGAAACCGCCCGCTGAACAAATGGGCATTCACAGATTAAGAACGTTTATTGATGAATTTTCGGCCAAAAACGGGATGCCGGTTCCGTTTACGCATCAAGGCGATTTGGACAGGCTGACGCAAATGCATTGGAGAGTCATTCAGGAAAACGTAACCGAAGCCTTGACCAATGCGATGAAATACGCCGATGCCACGCAGATTTTCATTGATATCCATGTGCTGAATAAAGCCGTGAAAGCGGAAGTGAAAGATAACGGAAACGGCGCTGTCCGCTTTAAAAAAGGCCTCGGCATGCTCGGTATGGAAGAACGGGCGGCCGTCCTGCACGGAACCGTTATTTTTGACGGCACGGCCGGTTTTTCCGTCACGACATTGCTTCCGGTTGAATAAGTGAATGTTTTCATGTGAAAAATATGAAGATTCTCATGTCAAAGGAATGAACAGCTGCACTAACGGCCGTTCATTCTTTTTTTTATAATAAGAGCATCATAAGACATAGAGGTGGAAACATGAACATTTTGGAGCTCAAACAGCTGAGTAAGAAATTCGGTGATTATGCCGCCGTTGACCAGATGTCGCTTGCCGTAAAAGAAGGTGAGATTTTCGGGTTTCTCGGCGCAAACGGAGCCGGAAAAAGCACGACGATCAATATGATCTCAGGTCTTTTAAAACCTTCAGGCGGAGACATTCTGTTTCTCGGAAAAGATATTTTCAAATATAGCAAAGCAACGAAAATGAATATCGGCATCGTCCCTCAGGACCTCGCGATTTACGAAGAATTAAACGCCTATGAAAATGTGAAGTTCTTCGCAGGTCTGTACGGCCTGAGAGGGGCGGCTCTGAAAGAACGGGTCGAGGAAGCCCTGACATTCGTCGGCTTGAGCGATAAACACAAATATTTGCCGAAGCATTTTTCCGGCGGAATGAAACGCAGGCTTAATATCGCCTGCGCCCTTGCCCACCGGCCGAAATTGATCATCATGGATGAACCGACGGTCGGCATTGACCCGCAATCAAGAAATTATATTCTGCAATCAGTGAAAAAGCTGAATGAAATGGGATGCACGATCATCTACACGAGCCACTACATGGAGGAAGTGGAAGAAATATGCACGCGCATCGCTATCATCGACCACGGAAAAGTCATCGCCGAAGGCACAAAAGAACAGCTGACCTCCATCATTACCGACACGAAGGACGTCGTGATTGAGCTGTCATCCGGAAACGGCATCAGCCTCGGCGATATTCAGGAGCTGCCCGGCGTCAGAGCCGCCGCACTGGAAGAAAACAGCGTGAAAATCAGCTCTGACACAGGGGTCAACAATTTAAACCGCCTGATCCGGTACTTCATGGACAAAGGCATTGAAATCCGCTCCTTGCAGGAACAGGCCCCTGACTTAGAAACGGTATTTCTCACGCTGACAGGCAGAAGCCTGCGCGACTGACCTAACTGAAAGGAGGATTGCAAATGAATATTCTGCACATCGCCGGGAAAGAAATCAAAATCAGTTTCCGCGACAGACGGACTTTTATTTTCATGCTTGCTTTTCCGATTGTCTTCATGCTGATTTTCACCGCGGCATTATCTAACGCCTTTGATTCAGAGGTGACGGTCGGAAACATCAAGGTGGTATATACGGACCAGTCAAACGGCCCTCTTTCTCATGATTTTACTGAGTTTATGAAAGCCGCCAAAGAAGAGCATGTCTATTTTCAAAAAGCGGACACCGAGGCAAAAGGCAAAAACGAGGTTCGAGAAAATCAGGCGGATGCTTTCGTCACTGTAAAAAACACCGGTTTCCAAGTCTATACAAATGACCGGAGCGGCATCAACGGCACGATCGTCCAAGGCATGCTGACCGCTTTTACCAATCAATACAAAGCAGGCGCCGCCGCTTACAAGGCGCATAAGGCACCTTCCGCCGGACAAATCAAAAGCGATTATATAAAGCAGACGTCTTTACACAAAGCGAAAGAACCGAAGGCGAAAGATTTTTACGCGATATCCATGACGACGATGATCGGGCTGTACGCCTCGATTTTTGCCAGCTCCTTATTCCGCGGGGAAAGAATACGGCACACCGCGGATCGCCTGATCGCCGCCCCGCTCCGGAAAAGCGATATCTTTCTCGGAAAGATGCTCGGCATTTTGGCAGTGAATGTTCTGACGATTCTTGCCGTTGTCGCCTTCAGCAGATTTATCTTGAAAGCGAACTGGGGCAGCCACATGGGACTTGTGCTTTTGATTCTCGTTTCTGAAATTCTTTTGGCCGTCAGCTTCGGGCTCAGCCTGAGCTATTTGACCAGAAAACCCGAAAGCGCCAGATTAATCACCGTCATCATCGTGCAGGTGATGTCCATTATCGGCGGCGCCTATTACAAATATGAAGGAGGGGGGATTTCCGCCCTGTCGCCCTTATCCTGGATCAATAAGGCGATTAACAACATCATTTACGCAAATGATGTATCAGCGGCATGGCCTGCACTCGGTTTAAATACAGCATTGGCGGCACTCTTTTTGCTGATCGCCGCATTTACGTTTCAAAGACGGGAGGGACTGTAATATGAAAAACTTCTGGTGGCTGTTTGCACACACTCTCAAAGGAATTACAAAAAGCAAAAAACAGCTCATTCTTTATATCGGGGCTCCGCTGATCGGCGTCTTCCTCTCTTTCATGACCAATGCCAACGGCGGAGCCGAAACGCTCAATATCGGCATTCTCAATCAAGACGGCGGAGAAGTGGCACAGGATACGGTCACGTTTTTAAAAGGACTGGATCATGTGAAGATTTCGGAGGAAACGGCTGCGTCCGCCTCATCAAAGATTGCTTCAGGAAAAATGGAGGCGCTCATTACGTTTGAAAAAGGCTTCTCCCAAAGCGTAAAAGACGGGAAACCGTCTCACATCGGCATGACCTCGCTGAAAGGCGCCCAGGTCACCGGATATGTCAGCTCTTATTTGTACAATTATATGAACAGCGCCGCCTCAATCGGCAAATCTTCCGGCGGAGACGCGAAGGCCTTTCAGGCGATGTACGCCGATTTCAAGCATTCTCCGATTCAAACGGAGTCCGCTGTTTTACAAGATACATCGAACCATAAAGAAATGACTTACTCAGTCATCGGGTATCTCATTATCATTATGCTCTATTCCGCCGGCAACCTGACGGAACTGATGATTAAAGAAAGAGAAAACAGGACGTACTACAGGCTTCTGTCAACGCCGATCACGTCAAAGCAGTATGTATTGGCAAATGCAGCAGTGAATATAATTATCATGGCCGTCCAAATTCTATTCGCCGTTCTCTTTATGGGCGCCGCTTTTCATATTCATCCGTCATTCCCGCTGTGGCAGCTGTTCGTCCTGATGATGCTGTTTGCATTAAGCGCAATCGGGATCGCCTTTATTGCCGTCGGTTTTTCCAACAGCAGCTCTTCGGCATCGGCGCTTTTGAACTTGATCGTCGTGCCGACAAGCTTGCTCGCCGGCTGCTTTTTTCCGGGCAATATTATGCCGAAAACAGTGCAGACAATCGCCGAATTTCTGCCTCAGCGCTGGGTGCTTGATACGGTCGATCAATTGCAGCACGGCCGCACGCTCCAAAGCCTGACGCTGAACATCATCATTTTGGGAGCCTTCGCCGCCGCCCTGTTATTAATAGCCGCATACAGGTTCAGCGTAAAACGTCAGACACAGACATTTATGTAAAGAAAAACAGCCCCGTAAAGGGCTGTTTTTCTTAGAACAGAAGCTCGTCCGGATTCGGTCCGACACGCTCGTCTTTGTTCAATGCGCTGATCTTTTCCATTTCTTCCTGTGACAGTTCGAAATCAAAAATATCGGCATTTTCTATGATGCGGTGCTCTTTAATCGATTTCGGAATGGTAACGACTTCGTTCTGAAGATCCCAGCGCAAAATCACTTGAGCAACCGATTTGTTATGTTTTTCCGCAATTTGTGACAGCACTTCGTTATCAAGGAGCTGTCCCTGCATCAATGGAGACCACGCTTCCACTTGAATGCCCTGCGCTTTGCAGAAATCTCTTACTTCTTTTTGAGTCAGGCGCGGGTGGAATTCAATCTGGTTGACCATCGGCTTGATTTCAGCATCTTTCAGCAGTTCTTCTAAATGATGCACTTGGAAGTTGCTGACGCCGATGGCGCGGATTTTTCCGTCTTTGTACAGCTTTTCAAGAGCGCGCCATGTGTCTTTATATTTATCCTTGCCCGGCCAGTGAATCAGGTAAAGGTCGAGGTAATCGAGGCCGAGGCGCTCAAGGCTTTTCTCAAACGCGTCAAGTGTCGTTTCGTATCCTTGATCTTCATTCCACACTTTTGACGTGATGAACAGCTCTTCTCTGGCAACGCCCGCAGCTCTGATGCCTTCGCCGACACCCTCTTCATTTTTATAAATAGCCGCCGTATCAATGCTGCGGTAGCCGTTTCTGATTGCCGCTTCGACGGAGTCCGCCGCTACGCTTCCGTTTTCCACCTTGAAGACGCCAAGGCCGAACCACGGCATTTCAACGCCATTATGAAGCTTTACAGTATCTTTTAAGCTTTTTGCCACGTTGAACCATCCTTTCTAGTCATTATGTAAACGGTTATTATTATCTCACATTTCCGCCGTAAGAAACCAATTATACGCTCATCATTATCACAAAAACCATCTTTAGTGCCCAAGTACCACCAACGTTATTATTTTCCTATTTTTCAAAAATTCCGGTTAATTGGGTAACTGTCCGGGTAAATCGCTACTGTAGCCACCACACAATTGAAGGAGGAAATCATATGAAACGTATGCGTATCCCGATGTCCGTTGCCCTTGGCGCCGCTTTGTCTCTGACTCCTCTGTCCTTTGTATCCGCAAAAGAAAACCCGGCTCCTCAAAACATGGCTCAGCAAACATCAGATGTCTCAGCAAAAGATGTCGGATTAAACATTGACGTTGACCTGCTCGGCATCGGCAATTCGATTGCTGACGCGATTAAGTCGGCGCAAAACCGTGACGGCTTCGTCAAAAACTTAATGGAATCTTCATTCTACGCTTCCGGACAAAAATATAATGTCATGGTGTTTAATTTAAGCCAGGAATATGAAGATCATTTTAACGGCGTTCAGTTTTACGGTTCCGCCGTTTATGACGGCATCACGTACGGCATTTGGGTGTTTGAAGACGGAAGCTTCACCAACAAAGGAGATGGCGGCTGGATCAACTGGGCCTTCAGAGGCTGGTTTGACCGCGACGGCGATCACGTCGAATTCCATCGTCCGTAATCTAAAAAAGTCCGGCGAACAGATGCCGGACTTTTTTTATTCATCTCCGTCAAGCATGGCCGCTTCCACATCATTGATGTATTGGCGAAGCTCATGCGACATGTCGCGGGAAATTTCCCGCTCTTCGAATAATGTTTGGATTTCGTTGCGGATGGCCTGTACGGCCCGCAGTTTGATTTCGAGTTTTTGATTTTCAAAACGGCGGCTCGGACTCTGTTCGTGATACGAGTGCCCCAGCCTGAAAATCAAGTGATTGTAAAAGGAAATGACGGCAAGCGTCACATCTTTATTTTCTTCAGTCATGTGTTTTTCAGGCTTTCAATGGCCGCTTTTGCCGTTTTAACCCTTGTAGAGCGAATGAGACCTTCTTCATTTAAAATCGACATTTCCGGCTTTTTATGTTCACCGAAAAAGATCCAGTACATCAGGCGTTTCAGCTTTTTCTTAGATAAGCCGACTTTAAACGGATTCGTATACAGCACTTCCAGTTCATCAAACCGTTCCTGAAGGCTGTCAGCTGTTTCTTCCGGGATGTCGCCCCGCTCAATCAGCCGCAGCAATTCTTCCTGTTCTGCCTGAATCCCTTGGGCGCGGACTTTCCGCTCATCTTTTTTCGTGCGGTTTTTGACGGTGAACTGCTGAAACCTGAGATTTTTCATTTTCTCATTGTATTCGGCAATGACCGCAAAAGAAGCCGTTTTGTTTGTCTCATTCATATTTTCTTTAATGGCGGTTAAGGCAGCTTTTATCAGCTTCCGTCTCGCTGTCAGCAATTTGACTTTCTTTTCTTTCACATTGTCTTCCGGCTTATCTGTCAAAATCGGCAGAACGATTGTCGCCAGCACCAATGTGCACAAAATAACGCCCGCGGCTAAAAAGAGAATCAAATTCCGTTCAGGAAACGGTGAGCCGTCAGAGAGCACGTAAGGAATGGAAAAGGAACCCGCAAGCGTGACCGCTCCCCTGACGCCTGAAACCGAAATCAGCAGGGTCGAGCGCAGGCCGGGTTTATAAATGCTCTGATCCTTGTTAAAAAACCACTTGCCGTTCCAAAAAAACAGCACCCACAAAAACCTGAGAATCATTAACGTCAGCGTAATGACGATAATATACCCGATGACCATCATATTGTTAAACGCGGTATCATTAAAGATGACGGAAACCACGTCCGGTATTTGCGCACCTAAAATAACGAAAACAAGACCGTTCAGAATGAACAAAATAATATTCCACGTACTTGAAGAGACGATTTGCAGTTTGACCATCGTTGATTCAAGACGGTCCTGCTCCACCGCATGCGTGATGCCGCCGGCCACAACCGCTAAAATGCCGGAAACGCCGATTTCTTCAGCCGCGAGATAGATGACGAACGGCGTCAGAATTTGAATCAGCATATGCATCGTGACATCCTGCATGCCGAGGCGCCGCATAAACAGCCGGAAACGGATAATCAAAAAAGAAATGACGACACCGCTGAGTAAACCGCCGGCTGAAATCAGAACGAAACTGAAGGCGGCCTGCGCCAGCGAAAATGCGCCCGTCACGGCAGCCGCAATCGCAAATTTAAAAGCGACCAGGCCGGATGCGTCATTCATCAGTCCTTCTCCTTCAAGGAGACGCAGAATGCCTTTTGGCATCTTCACACGCCCTGACAGCGCGCTGACCGCGACAACGTCAGTCGGTGACAGGATCGCCGCCAGCCCGAACGCGGCGGCCAGCGGAATGCTCGGAATCATCCAATGAATCGTGTAACCGCCGACAATCACCGTGGCAAACACGAGCCCGAGCGCAAGCAGCAGAATCGGCGCTCTTAAATTCCAAAGTTCCGCACGCGGCGTCCGTTTTCCATCGTTAAAAAGCAGCGGCGCGATAAACAAAACAAAAACAATTCAGTATTCAGTTCAAAATGAAGCCCCTGCGGAAATGACGCCGCAATGATACCGAGCGCCACCTGAATCAGAGGCACCGGGATAAAGGGGACAAACCGATTTACGATATTTGAGATCGCAATAATGGTTAAAAGTACGAGTACGACTAAAAATATGTCCAAAGCTGACCTCCTTCATCTGCTGCATCATATCATTATTGCCTGTTCTCTGCCCTTGTCAAAGGCCGGAGCCGATGATCGGGCAGATTCAATATATTTTCCGCACGCAACCATTCTTCTTTTATTTTACCCGTTTTTATTTAAAATTTCTCATAACGCGCTCACGGCGAACTTTTTTTGCCTTCGGCTACATTTTTTCCGGAAAAAGAAAAAGCCTGTTTTCTCTGAAAACAGGCTTTTTCGCAAGCTGCGTCATCTGTTTCATGACGCGGTGCAGCGTTTATGCTGCTTAGCAAAGGATAGAGAACCACCGCCAGTGTGTCTCTATCCTTGGTTTTAAGAGCTCATCTTATTCGTGAAAATTCGTGCCGTCTGTCGTCGCTTTAATGATGCCGGCGCGGATGACGAAATCCCCGAAGTGTTCGCCTTCCTCACGCTCTTTCGCGTAGCGCGGGAGAATGGTGCGAAGCTCACTCAGAATTTCCTCTTCACCGATATTTTCCCGGTACATTTTGCTCAAACGGCTGCCGTCAAACGCCGCTCCTAAATACATATTATATTTTCCGGGCGCCTTTCCGATAAATCCGATTTCGCCGAGTGCATGGCGGGCGCAGCCATTCGGGCACCCGGTCATACGGATGGTGATTTCTTCATCCCGCAGCCCGTTTTCGTCAACAATGTCTTCAATCTTATCAATCAATTTCGGCAGATACCGCTCGGCTTCGGCCATGGCGAGCCCGCATGTCGGAAGCGCGACGCAAGCCATTGAACTGCGGCGGAGGGCGGAATGCTGCCGGCCGTCTGTCAGACCGTATTGTTCGATTAATGCGCTGATTTGTTTCTTTTTCTGGCTCGAGACATTGCCGATAATCAGGTTTTGATTAGAAGTGAGACGGAAATCCCCTGTATGGACTTTGGCGATTTCACGCAATCCCGTCATCAGCTTATAATTCTCATAGTCCGTGACGCGGCCGCCTTCGATAAACATCGTAAAGTGCCATTTCCCTTTTACGCCCTTCACCCATCCGTAACGGTCGCCGTTATGGTCAAAATGATAAGGTTTCGCTTCATCCAGCTGCCAGCCGAGGCGGTTTTCCAGCTCGGCTTTTACGTTTTCCAGCCCGAGACGGTCAACGGTGTATTTGAATCTGGCATTCTTTCTGACGGAACGGTTTCCGTAATCGCGCTGAATTGTAATGGTTTTTTCCGCTACATCATACAGCTGCTCCGGTTTGCAGAAGCCGATGACTTTTGAAAGCTGCGGATAAGTGGCCGTATCGCCGTGCGTCATTCCCATACCGCCGCCGATTGCCACGTTGAATCCGATAAGACGGCCTTCCTCCACGATGGCAATGAAGCCGAGATCTTGAGAAAAGACATCGATATCATTGGACGGAGGCACGGCGATTCCGATTTTGAATTTCCGCGGCAAATACAGCGGCCCGTACATCGGTTCCGTTTCCGTGTCAGGAGTTCCCGCCACACGTTCCTCATCAAGCCAGATTTCATGATAGGCTCTCGTGCGCGGAAGAAGGTCATCGCTCAATTTCTTCGACCATTCGTATACTTCCGCATGAATTTCAGACTGGTGCGGATTTGAAGCGCACATGACGTTTCGGTTGACATCTCCGCAGGCCGCAATGGTATCAAGCAGCGCCGCATTGATTTTCTGAATCGTTTTTTTCATGTTCCATTTTAAAATTCCGTGCATTTGGAACGTTTCACGCGTTGTCAGCTTCAATGTATTGTTTCCGTATTTTTGCGCCAGTTCATCCATGACAAGCCATTGTTCCGGAGTTGACACGCCGCCTGGCATCCGGACGCGCAGCATGAACTGATAAGCCGGTTCAAGCTTTTGTTTTTGACGTTCATTACGGAGATCGCGGTCATCCTGCAAGTAGCTTCCGTGATGCTTCATCAGCCGGTTGTCATCGTCCGGGATGCCGGCTGAAATCCGGTCGAGCATGACTTCTTTCAATGTGCCGCGCAAATAATCGCTTTTTTCTTTAATTTCCTCAACATCACTTGGAGGGCCTTCCGGCGCTTTTAAAATGTTGTTCACCATGCTGAATAAGCTCCTTTCAAACCAAAATCAATATACGTCACGCTGATAGCGTTTTTTCTGCTGCATGTCTGCCAGGAAGCTTTCCGCTTTTTCACGGCTCATGCCGCCTTCTTCCTGAATGATATCGAGAAGCGCCTGGTGCACGTCATGCGCCATATGCTGTTCATCACCGCAGATGTATACGGCGGCTCCCTGCTGCAGCCATTCATACAGCTCTTTGCTTTGTTCTTTCATGCGGTGCTGCACATATACTTTTTCCTCCGAATCCCGGGAAAAAGCGACGTCCATTTTTGTGAGAACACCGTTTTGCAGCCATTTTTGCCATTCCGTCTGGTACAGAAAATCAGTGACAAAGTGCTGATCCCCGAAAAACAGCCATGTTTTCCCTTCAGCTCCGGTTTCTTCACGCTCCTGCATAAAGGAACGGAACGGTGCGATGCCTGTCCCCGGCCCGACCATAATGATCGGTGTATCCGGGTTTTCCGGCAGCTTGAAGTTTTGGTTGTGCTGAATGTAAATCGGAAGCGTATCTCCCGGCTGGAGTCTTTCCGCACAAAGAATGCTGCACACGCCTTTACGTTCTCTGCCGTGCGCGTCATATCTGACCGCTCCGATTGTCAGATGCACCTCTTCCGGATTCGCTTCTAAACTGCTTGCGATCGAATAGAGCCGGGCCGGCATTTTACGCAGGATGGAAAGAAAGTCTTCCGCGGAAGCTTCCCACGGACCGAAATCCCGGACGAGATCAAACAGATCACGGCCGTTGGTGTATGCTTTCAGCTGCTCTTCGTTTCCTTCGGCCAGAAGTTCACTCAGCTTTTGATCAGCCGTAAACTGTGCGGCCTTTTGCAAAAGCGGCTTTGTTAAGACGGTAATTTCAAAATGAGAAGTAAGCGCGTCTTTCAGCGGACGGCGCTCTCCTTGTTTATTCACCGCCACTTCCTGTTCTGGATTCCATTTCAGCTCATTGATCAGCTCATCAACGAGCGCCGGATCATTTTCCGGATAGATGCCGAGGCTGTCTCCGGGCTGATACGCGAGGCCCGATCCTTCAAGCGAAAGCTCAAGATGACGTGTTTCTTTATTCGAACCGCGTCCGTTCAGATTGATGTTCTCAAGAACCTCCGCCCGAAACGGGTTCGTTCTGGAATATACGGATTCACCGAGAGCGGGCGTCTCGGCAGGCGCTTCGGCTGTTTGATTTCCCGCTCCTTCGTTCAAACCGCCGATAACCGTGTCAAGCCATTCCGAAAACGGCTCATCATAATCAAGATCGCAATCAACCCGCGGCGCAAGCTGGGTGCCGCCGAGCTCTTGAAGACGCTCGTCAAACTCTTTGCCGGTCTGGCAGAAAAATTCATACGAGCTGTCCCCGAGCGCCAAAACGGAGTAACGGAGCGCTTCAAGCTTCGGCGCGCGTCTGCCGTGAAGAAATTCATGAAAGGCCAGCGCGTTATCCGGCGGATCGCCTTCTCCGTGCGTGCTCACCACGATCAGTAAATTGTTTACTTTTTTCAGATTATTCGGCTTAAAATCGTTCATCGACGCGACGGTGACCTGGAATCCCCGTTCCTCAAGCGTCTTTACCGTCTGTTTCGCAAGACCTTCCGCATTTCCCGTTTGCGATCCGTATAATACGGTCACTTCTTTCGAGACTGCCGGGCTTTCTGCAGGAGCCGGAGCAGCGGGCGCGGCTGTTTCACCGGATTCGGACCGGGCCGCAGCCAAATAACCGCTCAGCCAGATTTTCTGTGATTCTGTCAAGGTCGGCAGAAGGCGGTTAAGGAGCTCTGCCTGCTCCTGATTAAACGGACTGTTCATGACCTGAAGTTGCAACGATATCCACCTCACAAGGAATTAAACGTAACGTACGTTATTTCTATAGGAATTGTCAAAATAATATTCTAATTGAAACTTTACCGAAAGTTTGTATGTAAGTAAAATATATAATCATGATGACAACGATTAAGATTACTAATGATAAAAAGCCCTTTGCACTCGGCAAAGGGCTTAAACGAATAAGCCGGCGGGCACTTCTTTTATAAAAGGAGAGGGTTCTCCCGGAGACAATACGGTCAAATGATGCATCGCCCGCGTACAGGCCGTATATAACAGCTTACGGTCATGTTCGCTATTGTACTGGGCAGCAGAGGCGTCAGCGGCAATGACGGCGTCAAACTCAATGCCTTTTGCCAAATAAACGGGAATGACGCATACCCCTTTTTGAAAAGGCTGGTTTTCTTTATTGATCAAGCGGACACCGCTCTCGGCACTGACTGCCTGAAACACTTTTTTGGCTTCCGCGGCCGTTTTGCAGATGACGGCGACCGTCTCCCAGCCTTTTTGTCTGAGCTCCCGGATTGTATCCGCCAATTGTTCCTGCCGCGCATTTTCTGTATCCGTCCGCATAACACGCGGTTTTTCCCCGTTCCGGTTAAAAGGCTCAATGTCATCGCCGTCAGCCAGCAGCGCTTTCGTAAATTCAACAATCTGCCGCGTCGATCTGTAAGTCCGCTTCAGGCTGACATACTTTTCTGCACCATTGCGAAAGCAGCCGGCGAGGGAAGAAGGGCCCGTAATGGTGTGGGCATAAATCGACTGGCTGACATCACCGAGCACCGTCATCTTTGCCGCCGGGAAGATGCTTTGAATATATGTGAGCTGAAATGGGGAATAATCCTGCGCTTCATCAATGAAGACGTGCTTCATTTGTGTGTTTTTCTTTTTCCTTCTAGCAGATCCTGCAAATACAGATACGGAGCGGCATCTTCATACGGAAGCGACCGTTCTGCAAATGCGTTTCCGGTCAAAGCGCCGATGCTCTCCCAATGATCGGGCTTTTCATCAGCTCCCCAGTCTGAAAACAGCCGGAGATACATCCGTTTTATATCGAGAAAGCCGAGCCGTCTGACGGCCTGCTTAATCGGTTTAAAGGCTTTCCCGACAATAATGGCGGCAAGCAGGCGCTGTTCGCGCTGATGGTCGTCAAATGCAGGTTCATCATCTGCCGCCTGCTTCTTGAGTGTTTGATAAACCTCAGCATAGTCTTCCTTATCAAGCAGCTCGCTCTCCTGCAAGACCCATTCCTTCTTACGCTCCTTTTTTTCGAGAGCGCTGATTTCCGCGAGAAGCCATTCCGCCGTCAGCTCCGCTCTGTTCGGAATCGGCAGCTGCTGATCAAGCGAATAAAAATAGGCTTCAATCCGCTCTTTTGAAATCAGGATGTCTCCCCGGAAGCTGATCTGTTTACATATCAGGCCCGAGCCGGAAAGCGAGCCGGCATAGCGGTCAATCAGGGCCTGGAAAGCTGATGACGCTTTGTAAGCAATGGCTGCGAGCCTTACGGAAAGTGCGTCCTGATTTTGTTCAGTCAGGCAATATTCAAGCTGCTCGTACGGGCTTTCACAATCAAACTTTCGTCCGAGACGGCGGATGATATATTCCTGAAAGGTGGCCTGCTCCATATTCTCTTCTCCCAATTCCGGCAATACGGCGGAAACATAACTGTTAAACAAAATGTTCGGGGAAAACAATACAATCTGACGGGCATCAAGCACCCCGCGCCCGCGGTACAGCAAGTAAGCGGCCCGCTGAAGCGCCGCGGATGTTTTCCCGCTCCCGGCGGCCCCCTGAACGATGAGATATTTGCTTTTTTCATCACGGATGATTTCGTTCTGTTCTTTTTGGATGGTTGACACGATGTTTTTCATATGCTGTCCGGAATGGCCGCTCAGCACCTCTTGCAGCATTTCGTCACCAATCGTCATATCCGTGTTAAACATCGCTTTAAGCGTCCCGTTTTTAATGATGAACTGCCGCTTCAGTGTGATGTCTCCCTCTATCGTTTCTTCCGGAACTTCATAGCGGGCTTTTCCCGGGGAATATTGATAGTAAAGAGATGAGATGGGCGCGCGCCAATCATAAATGAGAAATTGCTCGTTGTTTTCATCCATCAAAGAAGTCAGCCCGATATAAATCCGCTCGGAAGAGGACTCCCCTTCTTCCGTAAAATCGACACGGCCGAAGTAAGGAGAGGTTTTCAGCTTTTGGATTTTTTGAAGCTGCCGGTATTGAAGCCGATGCGTCCGTTCACGTTCTGAAAGCATTTCCGCCTGCTGTTTAATGCTTGAAAATGTCTCAGCCGCTTCATGGGCGTCATCCATATTCACGGTGACATCATCCCAAAACGTTTTTCTCAGGCCGACAATATCCTGCTTCAAACCGCCCGATGAGGCTTCAAGATGAGTTTGTTTCTGTTCCAGTTCCTTCATGACAAAATTGATTCTTTCCTGCTCTTCTTTCCACTCTTTATCACGTTTTGCCATCAGCGGCACCTCCGACATCAAGCTGACAAATCCGGCTTTCCTCATACAAACATATATGCAACATATTATTCAGCATTATGGTCAAATACCCTTTTTCTTATCATATCGGGCGTCTTTTTTTATCAGAAGCCGTTATGCAAAAAAAACCGATTCGTTTGTTGAATCGGTTTTTTACTGATCTATATGATAGGAACGATTCGGCAGGCGCCACCTGAACACATAACTGCAGATGCGGCACGCCACAAGCACAAGAAACAGCACATACAAACCGGCGGCATCCCCGGCCCAGCCGAGGCCCACGATTAACCCTCCGAGCGCGGCCCAGACTGCATAAATTTCCGCCTTGAGCACAAGCGGCTTTCTGCCCGCGAGCAGATCCCGTATGATGCCGCCCCCGCTTCCGGTCAGGACCGCTGCCGCAATCACCGCACTGAGCGGATGGCCCATTTTCACGGCATATAAAGCGCCTTGGATGGCAAACGCCGATAGCCCGATGGCATCGGATAGGTTGCCCCATTTACTCCAATGTCTTAACAGCAGCTTCGGAAACAAAAAGACAATCGTAACTGATGCGAGAGCGATTTGAAAAAACGCGCCTTGCTCCCACAAGGCGGAGACCGGAACACCGATCAGCAGATTTCGGATGGCTCCTCCGCCGAACGCCGTTACAATCCCCAAGATATACACGCCTAAAATATCATACTCCTCTTCCATCGCAACAATCGCTCCGCTGACCGCAAACGCAATGATGCCGATTACACTAAGCAGCTCCCAGGCCATTCCATATGCTCCTTTTTATTTGTTAAATTTTCTGACGACCATTAGATTTTATAATCGCTTTCTCTTAAAATCAACCTTATTTTTGAAAGATTCTGATTCCTAATCCGGGACAACCTCACCCGCAACCGCTGAGAGCGAGAATATTTTCCTGTTTTATACTTTAATGGGAGGTTTATTGGAAGTTTCATTGAATACTTTCTCTAACAAAAAGGGGGTTATGAGATGAAAATCAGTTCACTTGTTTTCCTGTTTTATTGGCCGCCGGATTAATTCCCGGCCTGCCGTCAGCCGAAAGCCATACGCATTCGCACACTCATGCGGAGCCGGCGAAAACGGTGTATACGGACCCGCTTCCGAAAGCCGATCATTTTAAAGATCTGAAAGGCCCGGTCCAAGTTGAACAGACGGTTGACACAAAAATTCTGGATGAGAACGGCAAGCAGGCCGGCACGAAACGATTCAATGCCAATGTCAGTCAGGATAAAGCCTCAACTAAAGCCAGCACGGGCTCCCAGAAGGTCAGAGTGCTGGCGGTGGCGGACGCTGAATACCGCGCCAAATACAGCGACTGGCAAACGCGAATCGTCCAGATCGTGGAGCAGGCGGATGTCGCTTTTAACCGTGATCATAACATTGATTTCGTCGTACAGGCCGTGCAGGCTTGGAATTCTTCCGGCTCAAACAGTTCTCAGATTTTATCGAATCTCCAAAGCAGCTTCAGAAATCAAAATTATCATTTTGTCGTCGGTTTTACCGCAAAATCAAGTTTTGACGCCGGCGGTATCGCGTATGTATATAACGGCAAACCGAGCGGCCCGGCTTTCAGCGTGAACCTTGATCAAGGAACGGCCAACACGGCGAAAGCGGCACAGCACGAGTTTTCCCATAACTTCGGACTTCAGCATGACGCCCAAGGCAGCGGCATCCGCTGCGTCATGAATTATGATTATGCCTATTCCGTGGATATTTGGGACAGCTCCCATAACAGACAGATTGCGACAAACAAAGCTTGGTACAAATAATAGAAAAAGAGCCGCTCCCCATGGAGCAGGCTCTTTATTTTGCCGTGCGTTCCGTTTTGACAAAACACATGCAGATCATAATGAGAATAAATGCCGTCAATGCCAAGAAAGGAATGGTAATGAAACCGAACCAGTTAATATATTCAGATGAGCAAGGCACGCCGTACACACACGGCTTGATGCCGCTGAAACCGGGCACCTTCTGCTCAAGGTAATGCATGGTCGATATAAATGCGCCGATGACGGCCATCGGCAGCACATATTTTTTCACGCGCGTGTCACCCTGGAAGGTGGCGATTCCTAAAATCAGGACAAGCGGGTACATGAGAATTCTTTGATACCAGCACAGCTCGCACGGTATGAATTTTCTGATCTCGCTGAAATAAAGGCTGACGAGCATGGCAGCAAGAGCTATCACCCAAGAAGCATATAAAAATACGATTCTATTTTTCATTTTTCAGCTCTTTCTTAATCGTTTTTGAAATCTCCTCATAATCAGAGAAGTCTTTAATCACTTTGTCATTTACGTAAATCGTCGGTGTCGCCGTAATGTTTAATTTATCATTCAGGTCAGTGTCAGCTTTCAGCTCTTTTGCGAAGGTTTCTTTATCAAGGTTTTCCTTCAGCTTGTCAGGATCAACCTTTTTCGCGGTGCTTTTGACCGTTTTTTCAAGCAATGCAGGCGTGACCCATTCCTGTTCGCTTGACGGCTGCTCTTCAAACAGCTTTTCATGGAAAGCCCAGAATGATGCCGGGTCTTCCTTCCACACCTCTTCTGAAGCAAGTGCCGCCAGACGCGAGCCGCTTCCGTGGTACATGACGTTCACAAATGAAAATTTCACGTCGCCTTTATCGATAAAATCTTTTTTGATTTTCGGAATGATATCGCTGTTAAATACTTTGCATGACGGACATTTGTAATCTCCGAATTCAACTACCGTAACAGGCGCGCTGTCTTTGCCGAGCACGGGCTGTCCTTTAATGGAAGGCTGTTCGGCGACTGTTTCGCCCGCTTTTTCCGTTTGGTTGTTAATAATTACGATGGCCGCAAATAAAACGACAACGATTAACGTCAGAATCACCGCAAATTTCGCAGACGATTGTTTCTTTTTCACTCAGACACCTCATTGTTTTTAAAATAAAAAGAAGCGGATGCCGGATGGCCCGCTTCTCTATTTTACCAAGACAACCTTGTTTAAGAAAACCCTGAAAAACGAATTATCTTTGACAATTATTCCGCTTTCACTCTCATGACGCGCATCGCATTGGCAACGGCGATCAGCGTGACGCCTACATCTGAAAAGACCGCTTCCCACATGGTGGCGAATCCGAATGCGCCAAGCAAGAGAAAAATGATTTTTACGCCTAAAGCAAATCCGATGTTCTGCCAGACGATCCGGCGTGTGCGGCGTGCAATCCGGATGGCTTCGGCTGCTTTTGACGGCTGGTCTGTCATCAGGACGACATCGGCCGCTTCGACGGCGGCATCAGAGCCGAGGGCCCCCATGGCTGCTCCGATGTCAGCTCTGGCAAGCACAGGCGTATCATTAATCCCGTCGCCGACAAACATCAGTTTTTCATTCGGTGAAAGCGCGGCTTCAAGTTCTTCGACGCGGTCTACCTTGTCACCCGGCAAAAGCTCTGTGTACACGTCATCAATACCGAGCTCGCGGCCGACAGTTTCTCCGGTCTGCTTTGAATCACCCGTCAGCATCACTGTCCGCTTCACGCCGAGCGCTTTTAAATTGGCAATGGCCTGTTTGGCGTCCTCTTTGATTTCATCTGCGATCACGATTGCCCCCGCATACTGCTGATCAACGGCGACATAGACGACGGTTCCGTTATTTTCAGCTGTGCCGGAAGCGATTTGTTCTTTTGCCATCAGTTTTTGATTTCCGGCCAAAATCGTTGATCCGCCGGTTTTCACCCGAATGCCGTGTCCGGGTATTTCTTCATATTCTTCAATCTCCTCAGCCGCGAGCGGTTGATTGTAAGCCTCACGGATGGAAGAAGCAATCGGATGATTGGAATGGACTTCTGCAAGCGCGGCAGCATGAAGCAGGCTGTCTTTCGTAAATCCTGCCGCCGGTTTGATATCAGTAACGGCGAAATTGCCTTTCGTTAAGGTTCCCGTTTTATCAAACACGGCGTATGCCACCTGATTGAGCGCTTCTAAATAGTTGCTGCCTTTCACGAGCACCCCTGCTTTAGACGCAGCCCCGATACCGCCGAAAAACCCGAGCGGAATGGAGACGACGAGTGCGCACGGACAAGAAATCACAAGGAAAATCAGCGCGCGGTACACCCAGTCGGATAGCGCGGCTGAAGGCACGAGAAGCGGCGGTAAAAAGGCGAGAAGCACCGCAACAATGACAACAGCCGGTGTATAGTACTTGGCAAACTTCGTAATAAAGTTTTCCGTTTTCGCTTTGCGTCCGGCCGCATTTTCGACCAGATCCAATATTTTTGACACGGCAGAGTCTTCATATCCTTTAGAGGTTTCAATATGAAGCACGCCGTTCTGATTCATAAACCCGGCCATCACGTCTTGCCCCGGCTCCGCTTTTCTCGGCACGGATTCGCCCGTTAAAGCGGATGTATCAACCATCGAGGAACCGCTCAGCACCTTTCCGTCCAGCGGAATCCGTTCTCCGGGATTCACGACGATGACCTGTCCGACTTTGACGTCCTGCGGCGGAACGGCAGCCATGCCGTTTTCCGTTTTCACATTGGCGTACTCAGGACGGATGTCCAATAACGCGCTGATCGATTTTCTGGATCGGCTGACGGCCGCTCCCTGAAACAATTCACCGATCTGGTAGAACAGCATGACCGCGACGCCTTCCGGATATTGATGAATGATAAATGCGCCGATTGTGGCAAGCGCCATCAGAAAATGCTCATCAAATACCTGGCCGCGGACAATATTTTTTCCCGCTCTGGCTACGATATCGCCGCCGATGATCAAATATGAAGCAAAAAAGAGCAGAAACTCAAGGACGGCGCCCGTGTGCGCGAAGTAAGCGATGACGGCCAAAACGGCGCCCGCCGCCAATCTCACTAACATCAGCTGCAGCTTTTTGCGGTATTCATCCCCGCCGGGTTTGTCTTCGTGCTTCGAACGAACGGTCACATGAGGATCAATGGACTTTACTTTTTTCGCGACTTCGTCTTTCATCCATTGCTCGTTTTTGCCGCCGGCTGAGACCGTGATGGTGCTTGCCGCAAAATTGACAGCACAGCCGTCTATGCCGTCAATGGCTTTTACGCCGTTTTCTATTTTTTTGCACAGTTGCTGCAATCAAGTCCGTCTAATACAAATTCACCTTTGGCTGCTTTCATTTTCGACTCACCCTACTTTCCGTAATAGGATTCCCACAACATCAATACAGCTAAACGAAATTATATATATGAGCATATATTCATATAAGTGTTTTCTCTATTATATGCAGGCTTTGAATAAAGTGTCAATAAAAAAGACAAAACCGGCATCAGCCGATTTTGTCTTTTTTCACCTTCTGTAAACGCAAGGCATTAAGCACGACCGATACCGAGCTGAATGCCATGGCGGCGCCTGCCACCCACGGAGCCAGAAAGCCGGCTGCCGCAATCGGAATACCGATGCTGTTGTAGCCCAATGCCCATCCTAAATTCTGCTTGATGTTTCTCATAGTTATTCTGCTCATGCCGATGGCGTCGGCAATGCCGTTCAGGTCTCCGCGGATCAGCGTAATGTCCGCTGCTTCCATTGCGATATCGGTGCCGGTGCCGATGGCCATCCCGATATCGGCCACAGCCAGAGCCGGAGCATCATTGATGCCGTCGCCGACCATTGCCACGCGCCGGCCTTCTTTTTGCAGCCGGGAAATCTCCGCCGCCTTTTGTTCGGGAAGCACTTCGGCAATCACGCGGCTGATGCCTGCGGCTTTAGCAATGGCTTCCGCCGTCTTTTGGTTGTCACCGGTCATCATGATGACGTCAAGGCCCATATCCTTCAGGCGTTTCACCGCAGCCGGAGATGTTTCTTTGATCGTATCGGCGACTGCGATAAGCCCCGCCGCTTTGCCGTCTGCCGCAACAAGCATCACCGTTTTTCCTTCCGCCTCTAAGCGGGTCATGTGAGGAAGCAAGGCTTCATGTTCAATGTGTTCCGATTCCATCAGCCGTCTTGATCCGGCAAGAATCGTTCTCCCTTCAGCCTCTGCATAGATTCCGGAACCGATCCGGGCTTGGAAACGGGTTAGTTTCGGAATGGAAATCCCGCGTTTTTCGGCTCCTGACACGATGGCTTCTCCAAGCGGGTGCTCCGATCCCGCTTCAGCGGCGGCCGCCAGCCGCAGGAGTTCCTCTTCGTTCATTCCCGCTGCCGGTACGGCATCTGTCAGAACCGGTCTGCCGTTTGTCACCGTTCCTGTTTTATCCAGTACGATTGTCGTCAGACGCTGGGTCTTTTCTAGATGCTCCCCGCCTTTAAAGAGAATACCGAATTCAGCTGCGCGGCCGGAGCCCGCCATAATGCTCGTCGGAGTGGCGAGGCCCAGTGCGCACGGACAGGCAATGACAAGCACGGCGATGAATTTGCCGATCGCTTCAGAAAACTGTCCCGGCGCCGCCCATACATACCAAATGAGAAAAGTCAGCACGGCCAGCCCCAGCACAATCGGGACGAAAATGCCTGAAATGTGATCCGCGAGCCGCTGAATGGGGGCTTTTGATCCTTGGGCTTCTTCCACGATTTTAATAATGTGTGCAAGCGCGGTATCTTTGCCGACATTCACCGCTCTGATTTTGAGAAAGCCGTTTGCATTGATCGTCGCCCCGGTGACGGTGCTTCCGGGAGACTTATCGACAGGCATGCTCTCTCCCGTAATCATCGATTCATCAATCGCGGAATGGCCTTCAATCACTTCGCCATCGACAGGAACGCGTTCTCCAGGTTTCACGTATACGATATCCCCCGCCCGGACCTCGTCAATCGGAATCACCTGTACTTTGCCGTCCCGCTCAACCGCCGCCGTCTTCGCCTGAAGCTTCATTAACTTTTTAATCGCTTCTGATGAGCGGCCTTTTGCTTTCATCTCTAAAAGCTTTCCAAGCAAAATCAAAGTCAGCAAAATGGCGCTCGTTTCATAATAAAGCCCCTCAGCATGTCCGTCTCGTCCGAGAGACGCAATCGTCATGTACAGGCTGTATGCGTAAGCGGCCGTCGTTCCGAGCGCAACGAGAACATCCATATTGGCGCTTTTGTTTCTCAGCGCCTTGTACGCTCCCATATAAAAAGGCCAGCCGATGACAAGCTGCACCGGGGTGGCAAGCGCGAATTGCAGCCACGGATTCATCAGGATATCCGGCATCCAGATAAAAGAAGTAAAGAAAAATGGCTGACCATCGACCATAGAAGCGGAAAGGAGAGAACGGCAGAAAATATCAGCCTGATCAGCTGTTTACGCTGTTCTTTTCCTTTTGAGATAATCCGCCGTCTTGGCCGTCCGCTTCCTTATCTTCTAACCGGTAGCCGAGTTTTGCCACGGTCTCTTTCAGCTCTTTCGGTGTCACCTCTTTCGGATTGTATTCAACGGTGACTGTTTCCAGGGCGAAATTCACCGGTGCGCTCACAACGCCCTCTGTTTTGTTCAGGCGCTTTTCAATCCGGTTGGCGCAAGCGGCACACGTCATGCCTTCAATCTGAAAATCGGCTTTTTCCGTCGCGACGTGATAGCCGAGTTTTTCAATTTTATCCTTTATGGCGCCAGCTTCGATTTTGTCAGGCTGATAAGAAATATTTGAGGTCTCAAGCGCAAGATTGACGGAAGCGTCATTGACGCCGTCCATCCGTTTCAGCCCTTTTTCAATTCTTGAAGCGCAGGCGGCGCATGTCATGCCTCCCACCTGAATGGTCATTTCTTTCGGTTCACTCAATGTCCTCATCTCTCTTCATAAACCCCGTGGGGGTATAATTATGATAAAAGAAAACCGCGCCCGTTCCCGAAGCGCGATAAACCTTATACGACGTCATACCCTTGATCTTCAATCGCGTCCTTTATATCTGATACGGAGACTTTGTTCTCATCAAACGTCACATCCACCTGTCCGGCTTCCAATTTCACCTGAACCGCCGTCACTCCGTTCAGTTCTCCCACTCCGGTCTCTACTGCTTTTACGCAGTGCTGACAGGACATGCCTTCGACTTGCAGTGTTTTTTGTTCCATGATGATTCCCTCCACGTCTTGTTTTTCTTTTTTATGTTACCATACCCCTGTAGGGTATTTCAAAACATTTTATTTTACGATTTTGCGATTTTTTTCACAACATCAAGCAGCTCGGCAATCGCCTGCTCCCCGTTTCCGCTCTCAATGGCGCCGGCTACGCAGTGATGGGCGTGATCTTCCAGCAGATGAAACGCGACTTTCTGCATGGCCGCCTGTACGGCTGAAATCTGCACGAGAATATCCACGCAGTATCGTTCGTTTTCCACCATATTCTGAATGCCCCTGACTTGGCCTTCAATCCGTTTCAGCCGGTTCAGAATCTGGTCTTTTTCCTTGGCGCTTTTATGATTTAACGATTGATGCTCGGTATGTTTGTCCATTTTCCACCTCGGTTTTGTTCTTCGTTACCTTCATTATACAGACTTGAAAATCCGGTGTAAAAAATTTTCAAAACACAAGTTTTACCAGTACACCCGCGGGGTATATATTGTTATCACATATCATGAGGGGGAAGTTCATTGAAAACGATACAGGTTGGCATATTGGGATATGGTTTGTCCGGGAAAGTCTTTCATGCGCCGCTTTTGGACGTCCTTGATGATTATCAGATCAAAAAAGTCATGACCTCCAGAACGGAGGAGGTCAGACGTGATCTGCCGGGGGCTGAAGCCGTGCGCGCGATTGAAGACATTACCGGTGATCCTGACATTGATCTCGTCATCGTTACGACACCGAGCGGAATGCATTATGAATCAGCGATGAAATGTCTCCTGGCGGGAAAACACACCGTCGTGGAAAAACCGATGACGGCGACTTCAGCAGAAGCGGAGGAGCTGAGAAGAACGGCTGAAAATAAAGGCGTCTTACTGAGCGTGTACCACAACCGGCGGTGGGACAATGACTTTTTAACGATACAAAAGCTGATTCGGGACGGGGCGCTTCAAGACATTCATACATATCAAGTCAACTACGATCTGTACAATCCGGTTGTCCAAGAAAGATGGCGCGAAAAAAGCGGACCCGCCACGGGAACGCTGTATGATCTCGGTTCACATATCATTGACCAGACACTCCTGCTTTTCGGAATGCCGGAATCCGTCACGGCACATGTGATGAAACAGCGGGACAACAGTGAAACCGTCGATTATTTTCTGGCCGCGCTCCATTACGGCAAGCTTCAGGTTATTCTTCAATCCGGCTCCATGAATGCGGCAAGCGGCCCGCGCTATCAGATTCACGGACGGAATGCAAGCTTTATCAAATACGGAAAGGACGGACAGGAAGCTGCGCTTTCAGCCGGCCAAAAGCCGATTGACGAGAACTGGGGCGCCGATGACCCTGACAACTTCGGAGAGCTGACAATCGCAGCGGATGAAAAAAGGCATACAGAAACAATCCCCTCTGAGAACGGCTCTTACCTTACGTACTACAAACTGCTGGCGGACAGCATCTTAAACGGAAAACCGCTTCCCGTTACGGCAAAAGAAGGCATCGATGTCATCCGTGTCATTGAAGCGGCGATGAAAAGCAGCGAGCAAAAACGGACGATTGCCCTTTAATATAAAAAAACCTCCCAGCCGTACGGCGGGGAGGTTTTTTTTAAGATCAGAATGATTTTCCGGCTTCTTTCGCGCGGGCAATCGCATCTTCTTTAATTTGCTGTGCTTTATTCGGTTCAGCATTATGGCCTTCAACGATTAAACCGTCAAAAGAAGGAACGCCGAAGAAGTTCATCATGATGCCGATGTAACGGTGGCCCATTTCCATGTCAGCCGCCGGGCCTTCAGAGTAATAGCCTCCGCGCGCCTGAATGTGGAGCGCTTTTTTGTCAGTCAACAGACCGATCGGGCCTTGCTCTGTATATTTGAATGATTTTCCGGCTACAGCCACAGAATCAAGGTACGCTTTCATAACAGGCGGGAATGAGAAGTTCCAAAGCGGTGTGACGAATACGTATTTGTCAGCTGACGCGAATTGATCGCTCAGCTCGTTCAGACGGCCGACTTTCGCTTTTTCGTTTTCAGAAAGCTCTTCAAATCCTGTGCCGGATTGAAGTTTTCCCCAGCCGCTGAATACATCCGCGTCGATATGAGGAATGTTCTCTTTGTAAAGGTCGATATGTACAACCTCATCATTCGGGTTTGATTCTTTATAAGAATCGATAAACGCTTTTCCTGTCGCCATGCTGTAAGATGTCTTTTCATCATGAGGATGAGCAGTGATATAAAGTACTTTTGCCATTGTAAACAGCCCTTTCGTTTTCAAATTACACACACATTTATTATGAAATATGAATGTTTTTTTATACTGATCAGTTCTGTAATAATTATAGTTACAAAAAATTCTTTTCGCAACAATAATATCTCGAAATCAGTATATTTTTTAAAAAAGGCTGCAAGAAGTGCCTCCAGCAAATCGAAAAAAACCCGAGTTAAGCAAATTTCGACAAAGAAAAGACCGATCTTGACCACCTTAAGGCTAAATCGGCTGTTTCATTTCAGATAATGTATTCGTGCAAAATGTTCCTGCTCTTATATTAGAGACAAACGATTTCCGCTTAATACGTTCGTATTTATCACACTCTTTTATTGCAGGTCTGCTTGCCAGTTTAACAAACGCTTCATTTTCTGTTCTGTTTCACCTTCTTGGCGAGGTTGGTAAATGGTTAATTTTAGTTCAGGCGCATCGTACACCTGAAGAGTAATATGGTCCATAATCATTTCTCCAACTAAAGGGTGCAGAAGTGTTTTTTTGCCGCAAGGAGTACCTAGAACTTCATGCTTAGGCCACCAATTACGAAACTCAGGGCTCTTATTGGTAAGTTCTTTAATGATATCTTTAAACCACTCATCACCGACAAAACGTGTATAGGCTAAACGAAATTGAGCAATCAAGCGTTGCGCATGATCTTCCCAATTAAGAAAGAGCTCTCGGTATTCTTTAGACGTAAAGCAACGCCGGACTGCATTACGATCTCGATCATTCATTTTATCAAAATCACCAAAAACCACCGCAGCAGCTTTATTCCAGCTTACTATGTTCAATTTTTCGTCGGTTACATAGGTAGGGCAGTATTCTAATTGACTCAATACATTTTTCAGGACGCTATTTACACTTTCAACGAGCGGTCTTCCCGCCTTAGATAGCAATGGCTGATTTGCTAATAAAAATAGATGCTCTTTTCCTCTTCATTTAACCTGAATACACGCGAAATAGCCTCCAATACGTCTGAAGATACCTGTATATCACGCCCTTGCTCTAACCATGTATACCAGGTTACTCCTATTCCTGCCAGCTGAGCTGCTTCTTCTCGGCGCAATCCTTCTGTTTTTCTGCGCGGCCCAATCGGTAAACCAAAGTCTTGAGGAGATAATCGCGCCCGTCGTGTTTTTAAGAAATCCCCTAGTTCTTTCCTTCTTTCTTTGTCACTTAACATGAACTTCTCCCCTTATAAGTAGTAGTTTTAATAATAGGATAAACACACTCCTATTCCCATTATAAACCCTCATCTATTCTAATAAATGAAGGAGGTGAGTTTTATGGTTTTCAAAAATAGGGCTGAGACTTTTCCGAAAGGATTAGTTCTGCTAATGGCTGCAGCATGTGGTTTTACGGTAGCTAATGTCTATTTAAATCAAACGCTCTTAGTCAGTATGGCAAATACTTTTCACGTTTCTGAAAACTATATAGGAATTGTAGCAACTTTAACTCAAGTGGGATATGCATTGGGAAATCTTCTATTGGTACCATTAGGTGACATTTTTGAACGAAGAAAATTGATCCTAAGTTTATTATCTATTGTATGTATAATTTTAGCCGCAACTGCTTTATCAATGAATGTAACGTGGCTGATTGCAGCAAACTTAATTCTTGGATTTGTTACCATAGTCCCTCAAATTATTGTTCCTCTTGCTGCTAATTTAGCTTCAGAAGAGAACAGAGGAAAAGTGTTAGGGAATGTTGCCATTGGCTTAGTGTGCGGGATTTTAGGCGCTCGATTTATCAGCGGCTTTGCAGATTCCCATTTTGGATGGAGATCAATGTATTGGGCTTCTTTTGCCGGCACAATGATAATGATCATTTTACTGGCAATGTATCTCCCAAAAAGCAAAGGAAATCATGCAATGCAGTATAAAACATTACTTGCATCTTTAGGCACGTTATTTAAAAAGGAAAAAGTGTTGCAAAAAGCTTGTCTTAGTCAAGGAATGATGTTTGGTTCCTTTAGTGCCTTCTGGACAACTCTTATTTTTTTATTAAATACTTCTCCGTATTCTTATGGGAGCACCGCGGCAGGTTTAATAGGTTTAGTGGGAATAGCTGGAGCCTTTGCAACTCCCATGATTGGCCGGGTGATCGATAAAAAAGGATCAAAATTTGCTAATACCTTATGTATGTTTATTTCTTTAATCGCTTTTCTAATCTTCATATTCTTAGGATTTTGGTTACCAGGATTAATTCTTGGCGCACTATTAGTAACAGTTGGCACGCAAGCAAATCAAGTTGCTTGTCAAGCTGCTATCTTTCAACTATCTCCTGAAAAGAGAAGCAGATTAAATGGTTTATACATGGTATCTACATTCTTAGGCGGATCTTTAGGGTCATATCTAGGTGTACTTGCTTGGAGCAAATGGCATTGGTATGGAGTATGTACAGTTGGGATACTCATGATAGGTATTGCTTTTAGTTCCTTATTTAGCTTGCCTAAAAAAAGAACAGTAAAAAATAGAGAGTTCGAGAAAGGAAGTCATATCTAATGTCTGAAAATAAAGAAAACTTTAAAAAAGGATTGGAAGTATTATCAAAAATAGATCCGGACAACTACCTGAATATCGTGAACAGTTTTAAAGATTCAGCAGCACCTGACTTGGGAACTTTGGCTGTGGAATTTAATTACGGTCAAATTTTTTCCAGACCGGGATTAGATTTAAAATCCCGCCTTCTTGCAGCAGTTGCTGGTCTGACTGCTTTAGGAAATACGGAACAATTAAAGTTTTATATTAACGGAGCTTTAAATGTCGGATGGACCGAAGAAGAAATTATGGAAGCTATGATGCAAATGTTAATTTATGCAGGCTTTCCTGTCGCATTAAATACCATTTTAACAATAGCTAACGAAGTATTTTCTAAAAGACGAAATCAGCTGTCAGCCAATTTATTGGAAGGAGAGTAAAAAATGATTATTGATAGTCATGCCCACGTAGTTCTACCTGTAGAAAAACACATTGAAATGATGGATTCAAGCGGGATAGATAAAACTATTTTATTCTCTACGCTTGTTCATCCAGAAAAAAGTGAAAGCTACGATGAATTTATTCAGGAAATGGATGTACTGAATCAGATTTTAAATAACGAGATAAATCCCCTAGAAGCACGATCAAAAGCTCTAGAAGAATTAAGGGATGCTATCACAAAATATCCTGACCGTTTTATTGGATTTGGATCAGTTCCCCTTTTAAGTTCCTACGGGGAACTGCGTGATTGGATGGATAATATTGTAAAAGATTACAAAATGAAGGGACTTGGAGAATTCACTCTGGGTTCAGGCCAAATTAAAATGCTTGAGCCTGTATTCCAGGCAGCTAGTGATTATAATTCCTTTCCGATTTGGGTGCATACATTCCATCCACTCAATTTAAATGATATTCGGGAATTGTTCGCTTTAACTCGAAAATATCCTACTGTCCCTGTAATCTTTGGCCATTTGGGAGGGATACATTGGCTGCAAGTTATTGCATTAACAAAAGAAACAAAAAACGCCTACCTGGATATCTCTGCATTTTATACAACCTATGCATTATCTTTGGCCATAAAAGAACTCCCAGAGAAAACTTTATTTAGTTCTGATTTTCCATATGGTGATCCATTCCTAAATAAGCTGGCAGTTGAACGCCATGCTTCAAGTGAAGAAGTCGTACAACGAGTACTGGGCGGGAACATTGCTAATCTCTTAAATATTTAACTTATTTTTATAACAATTTCAGAGGGAATATAAGTTTGAAGGATTGCATTCAACAGGTTTTCATTCCTTCTTTTAAATAGTAAAGAGCCGATTTACTCTAAACGGGGTAAATTTCGGCTCTTTTCTTATTAATGACGGGAATGGCAAGCAGCAGAAAAAGCAGAAACATTTAGTTTCTGCTCAAAATCGGATTTGGTTTGCAGACCGGAATATCCAACCCGAGATTCCCCCGCAGTGTATCCGCCGGATAGCTTTTTCGGTACAGCCCCTTTTCCTGAAGGATCGGTATGACTTGATCTACAAAGGCTTCAAGCATGCCCGGGATGTCAGAGTGAATGATAAACCCGTCCGCCGCTTCCCGCTGAAACCATGTTTCAATTAATGATGCCACACGTTCCGGTGTCCCGATAAAGTTGGTTCGCGGAAACGCGGCTTCGCGCGCCACTTGACGCAGCGTAAGATTCCTGGCTTTCGCCTCTCTTTTGATACGGTCTGTCGTGCTTTGAAACGCGTTTTTCCCGACGTCGCCCAAATCAGGAAACGGCTCATCCAGCGGAAAACGGCTCAGATCATAATCGTCAAAAAATCTGGCCACATATTTAACGGCGTTCTCTATCGGTATCAGCTCGGCGAATTCCTGATATTTCGCTTCCGCTTCTTCTTGTGAACCGGCTATAATCGGACTGATTCCCGGAAAGATCCGCAGCTTGGAAGCGTCCCGGCCGTAATCCGCCGCCCGCTTCTTCACATCATCATAAAAAGCTTTCGTTTCCTCAAGTGAATTGGAGTGCGTAAAGACTGCATCTGCATTCCTCGCGGCAAACGACCGGCCGGTTTCTGAAGACCCCGCTTGGAAAACGACCGGCTCTCCCTGTTTGGACCGGCCGATATTCAGCGGGCCCTCCACTTGAAAATACTCGCCTTTGTGATACAGGCGATGCAGTTTGTCAGGGTCAAAAAACTGCCCGGTTTCTTTGTTGCGGACGAAGGCATCTTCTTCCCAGGAATTCCACAGACCGCGCACCACGTCCACATGTTCCTGGGCGATGTCGTAGCGCCGGCTGTGGTCGGGAAGGCTTTCTTTGCTGTGATTGCGCGCGGCTCCCGCCTGCGGAGAGGTGACGAGATTCCAGCCCGCCCTGCCGCCGCTGATATGGTCAAGAGACATCAGCTGTCTTGCGATGGTAAACGGCTCAGTGAACGAGGTGGAAAATGTGCCGATTAAACCAAGATGGGTTGTAGAGGCGGCAAGCGCCGATAAAATAGTGATCGGCTCAAACCGATTTAAGAAATGCGGGATGGACTTTTCAGAAATGAACAAGCCGTCCGCAATAAAAGCAAAGCTGAACAGCCCTCTTTCAGCGGTCTGCGCTTTTTGCCTGTAAAACGCCGCATTCGTGCTTGCTGTCGGATCGACGTCGGGATGACGCCAGCCGTCCGTTGTGCCGCCGACACCGTGAATCATGGCTCCGAATTGAATTAGATCCGTCCGGCTCATTTTCTCTCCCCCTTTTTCCCCTCGTAATCGGCAAGCGCCCGTTCTACATGCTCAATGCCGACTTGAGTAACGGCCTGATACTCACGGCTGTCACCGCTGCCGATTTCAACGACGGGGACATGACGGATGCCGTACTTCGTCTGCAGCACGTCACGCAATTCGTCCCGCTCTGTCACATCAATTGTTTCGTATGCCACGGCTTTTTCCCGCAAATACCCTTTCACTTCATCACAATAGGAGCAGCCCTGTTTGCTCCAGACCACTACGTTTACTTCATGACTCATGTTCATCCCTCCTGTAATTGTGGGGCCGGCTGCACCGCTTCGCTTAACAGCCGGTAAGACAATCGTTTTTCCTCAGCGTTTTTGATAGGCGACAAAATCACAAAATCGGTAATGCTGTATTGAACGGATAATCGTCTCAGCTCGGCGGCGGTCTCTTCTTTTGTCCCGGCAATCACACCCGTCTTTTGTGTGATCAGCTTATATGGCTGCGTGACTTGTTCAAGAAACGCTTCCGCTTGTTCCCGGGAACCGACATTCACCTTTTTGCCGTCTTCGAGAATGATTTTGACCGACTCACGCGATACGACGTGTTTTTCCGCTTCTGCTTTTGTATGTGCGGTAAATACCATCGGCGCAAGGTGAAATTCCGCCTTCGATCCTTTCGGCAGATGCTCGTCAAAGGCGTGGCGCGCTTTTTCTAACGCTGCCTCTTCACCGTTTATGAAATAGGCGAAAACGAAGGAAATGCCGAGTTTGGCCGCGGATATCGCGCTTTCCGCGCTGCCGCCGAGTAAAAAGATGTCAGGCGCATACTCAGTATGCGGCGTCGGCCGCAATGACGCGTAGCGGTGCGAGTCCGGAAAATCATTTCGGATGAAATGAGTCAGCTCCTCAAGCTTTTCTTCAAACAAACGGGCGGGCTGGATAAGCTCCCGCTGCAGCGCATCGGTTGACAGCTGAAATCCGCCGGGCGCTTTGCCGACACCGAGCGCCACACGGCCGGGAGCAAGGGCGGACAGAACCCGGAACTGCTCCGCCACTTTATAAGGACTGTAATGCTGCAGCATCACCCCGCCGGATGCGAGACGGATTTTTTTCGTGCTTGCGGCAAGATACCCCAGAACAATTTCCGGCGCTGATCCCGCTATCTCTTCATTGTTATGATGCTCCGCCGCCCAGAAACGGTCATATCCGTATTGTTCGGCCTCCTGAGCCAATTTCACCGTTTGCCGCAAGGCTTCTTCTGCGGTTTGGTTTTCCGCGGTGACACTTTGATCTAAAATGCTTAAACGAATCATACGACAGGCTCCTTTATGCGCTCTTTTATGTCATAACCGTAATCAGGCAGCACGCGGCGGAGGAACTTCTTCGTTCTTTCTTTTTTCGTCTTGTGAAAAACTTCCTCAGGCGTTCCTTGTTCCACGATTGCTCCTTCATCCATAAACACAATTTGGTCGGACACTCTTCTGGCGAATTCCATCTCATGTGTGACAATGATCATGGTGGCGCCGGTCCGCACAATGTTAAGCATCACCTCAAGCACCTCGCCGACAAGCTCCGGATCAAGGGCTGCGGTCGGTTCATCAAACAGCATCACATCAGGATGAATGGCAAGCGCCCGGGCAATCCCGACCCGCTGCTTTTGTCCTCCCGACAGCTGATTCGGATAGGCATGCAATTTATCCTGAAGCCCCACCTTAGCCAGTTCCCGCTCGGCAATGGCGTACGCATCTGATTTTTTCATTTTCCTTGCGACCGTCAGGCCTTCCATGACATTTTGAATTGCCGTTTTATGCAAAAACAAATGATATTGCTGAAAAACCATCGCCGTCTGTTTCCTCAGTCTGAGAATGTCTTTTTTGGCAGGCTTTTTGCAGTTAATGACTTCACCGTGCAGCGAAATGGCGCCCTCATCCGGCCGCTCAAGTAAATTAAGGCAGCGCAGAAAAGTGGTTTTCCCGGAACCGCTCGGGCCGATGATCGTCACGACTTCTCCTTTCCGGACACTTAAATTGATCCCCTTTAACACGTGATGACTGCCAAAATGTTTCTGAATGTTTCGGATTTCGATCATAATGCGCCTCCTTGATATCTGGCCGCTCTTTTTTCCGCCAGACTGTTTACTGCTTCGAGAATCAGCGTTAATCCCCAATAAATCACGGCCGCCCCGATAAATGCTTCCAGAAACGCATAGTTATCGGATGCCGCAATCGTCGCCATTCCTGTAATTTCAGGCACTGCAACAATTGCCGCGATGGAAGTGGTATGCAAAAAGCCGATGCCTATATTGGTGAAGTTCGGCAGCGATATCATGAACGCCTGCGGCAGAATTACGCGCCGAATCATCTGGCCCCGCGTCAGACCGATTGAATATGCCGCCTCCGCCTGCCCCGTATCGACGGCCATGATCCCGGATCGGAGAATTTCCGTCATATAAGCGCCTGCCGTTAATGACAGTGCCATGATGACAAACACGGCGACCGGAATCTGATTGGCCGACCAGCCGAGATGAAACGCGCGGCTGAATTGATCGGCAATCAGCGGAACCCCTAAATAAATCAGCATGATATGGAGAATCGCCGGGGTGCTGCGGAAAAAAGACACGTAAAACGCTGAGCAGGCCAGCAGCCATTTGATGCGGAATATACGCACCGTGATATTGCCGAGAGCTATGAAAAATCCGGCAATAATCGGAATGACCGTCATCGCCAATGTAAGCGGAACGGTTTTCAACATTTGTTTTATCGCAGTGCCGATAAATGGAATGTCCAGCTCCACTGTTCTCCCTCCTTTTCAGCCGTGCGCACTCATGTCAAAAACCGTCACAAGGCGCGTCTCATCTTTCTTGATTCGTTTTTCGGCCCATCTGAAGACACATTCAAATAAAAGGGCGGCCGCGTAATACAGAACAGACAGCGAGATATACACTTCAAGAGAATGATTGCTCGATGTAATCAAGGTCTGTCCTCTGCCCGACATATCCATCACCCCGATCGAAAAAGCGAGTGATGTATCTTTTAAGAAACCGATCACCATATTCCCGATGTTGGGAAAGGCCTGCACGAGCGCCTGCGGCAGAATGATGCGCCGGAATGTCTGCCCCCCGTTCAGCCCGATGCTGAACGCCGCCTCCGCCTGCCCGCGGTCGACGCTGTTCACACCTCCCCTGATGATTTCGGCCGCTCTTGCCGCGCTGCTCAGCGCGTACGTGGCGATGGCCGCATACAAAGGGTCCATTTTAGAGGTATCAATTCCGGCGAGCGCCGTGAGCGCCGGAATGCCGTAAAATACAATGAACAGCTGCACCATGATGGGCGTTCCTCTGAAAAAAGAGATATACAGCTTCGCATACTGATTCAAAACGGGAATGCGATAGATGCGGGGCAGCGCCAAAAGCAGCCCCAATAGAAAGCCGAACAGCAAAGACACCGCCAATATATACAGCGTGACGGGCAAATACCCGAGCAATGTCGGCACAAAGGACGCGATCATACTGATATCAAACGCTTTTTCCATTGCCGATCCCTCTCTTTTTCACTTAATATTGCTCCTTTGAATAATCCGCGCCGAGCCACTTTTCACTCAGCTTTTTAAGCGTGCCGTCATCAATGATTTCCTTGAGCGCTTTATCAATGTCATCGCTCAGCGTTTGTTCATTTTTGTTAAACATAAAGAACACTTTGGCATTTGACAGCACTCCGCCGACCGTTTTTTCTTTGATTGCGCTTGTTTTGTTTTGAAAATCGACAGCAAACGGCGTGGAAATCGTTGCATCAGCGCGGCCGGATTTCAGCTGGTTGGCCGCATCGTTTGAACCTTGACCCGCATAGGCGATTTCAAACGGACTGCCGTGTTTTTCATTCCATTTTTTCAGCACAAGCGCGCCGTTTGACGTCGGACTTGTAATGACCCGCTTTCCTTTCAAGTCATCAATGCCGTGAATGTCCCCGTTATCTTGGAGCACCGTGATTTTCAGCGGGAAGTTGTTATACGCGACTTGATTGAACAGAAATTTTTTCTCCCGTTCGGCGCTTTTCTCCATTTGATGAGCCACGATATCGACTTTATGCTGGCCGAGGCTGACAAGCAGGTTGGAGAAATCCATCGTTTTAAAGGTGAATCGATAGTCCGGCAGGCGCCTGTCAAGCTCTTTCACCAGCTCAACGTCATAGCCCGTCAATTTGCCTTTATCATCGATAAAGCAAATATTCGGAAATTGAGTTCCCGTGCCGACCGTAATGTTCTTCACGTTTTTCTGATTGCCTGATGCCGCCTCCCCGCCCGCGCCGCAGGCTGATAACGCCGCCGTTGCCGCAATTGTTAATGACATGACCGCCAGTCTTATTTTCATGTGATCGCCCCGTTTTCTGCTTCAATTATTTCGTGAATCTTGATTTTGAATAATCCGCGCCGAGCCATTTTTCACTCAGCCTTTTCAATGTGCCGTCCTTCTCAAGCTTTTGAATCGCCCGATCCGTATCGTCCGCCAGGGTTTGGCTGTTTTTATTGAACATAAAATACACCTCGGTATCGAGCAGCACATCACCGACCGTCTTTTGTTTGAACGCGTGCGTCTTATTTTGAAAATCGACGGCAAACGGCGTGGATACGGTGGCGTCAGCGCGTCCTGTCTCCATTTGGTTCGCTGTATCATTGCCGCCCTGCCCGGCGTATTTCAAGTGTATCGGGCTGCCGTGGGTTTTGTTGTATGCCGTCATATAATCCGCCGCATTTGACGTCGCGCCGACGATGACGGTTTTCCCTTTTAAATCCCGGAGCGTGTGTATCGCGTCATTATCCGCCTTCACCGTAATGTACATCGGCGAGTAGTTATACGGGATTTTGTGATACAAAAAGCGTTTCTCCCGTTCCTTGTTTTTCGCCATATTGTGCGCGATCACGTCAATTTTCCGGTTTCCGAGACTTGTAAGCAGATTCGAAAAATCCATCGTCTTAAAGACAAATTTGTATTGGGGCAGCTGTTCATCAATGGCTTTCATCACTTCAATGTCATAGCCGGTCAGCTCGCCTTTTTCATCCATAAAAGCAATGTTCGGAAAATCAGTTCCCGTGCCGACGATAACGGTCTGCACGCCGCTCCCCGCTTTCGTGCTTGCTCCTTGCCCGCACCCGGCCAGCACGCCGAGCAGCAGAAGCAGACAGCCGGCTCTGATCCGCTTTTTCATCATTGCGCCCAGCTCGGTGTGCCTAACAGCGACGCGTCAAACCGCTCCGGTATGAGCACCTTTCTCATCATGACTCCGATGTCTCCGTCTTTCTCCTGCTCAAAATACACTTCATATCCCCTCCGTCTGTACATATCTACAAGCCAGGGATGCTTGCGCGCCGAAGTGCCGAGCGTGATGGCCGGGGCCTTCAGCGTATCCCGCAGCACATGTTCCTCCACATAAGTCAAAAGTTTGCTGCCGATGCCCTGCCCCTTCAGCTCAGGAAGCGTCGCAAACCACCAGACAAACGGATATTTTGACGGAGGCGTGTCACTCTCCCACGGAAAACGGATCGTAATTGTTGAAAGAAGCCGTCCGTCCCGTTCGAGCACGACGGCTGAATGATTTTCAATATTTTCCGTTACCATATCGATGTCGGCCCGCGCCGACGGCCAGTCAATCTCCAAATTGCGGATCGGCTGAAACGCGCTGTACAGCAGCTCTAAAAACTCCGGCGCATCCTTTTTCTCAGCCAATCGAAATATGTCTTCACTCATTCCGGTCACTCTCCCCGCAAAAAATATATAATTCCAATTTGTTTACTAAGCTTTGATTGTTTATACTATAAAGCAAACTGATTTGTTTGACTAATCAAAAAAAGTAAAGGAAAGGTTCAAGAAAATTAATGAACAGCCGGGAGGGGATTTCGTTGGAATTACGCACCATTAAAACGTTTCATACCATCGTACAGTCAGGCAGCTTTTATAAGGCCGCCGAAATTCTGAACTACTCACAGCCGACGATTTCAATGCGGATTAAACAGCTGGAACAGGATGTAGGCGCGCAGCTGTTTGAACGGGGAAAGAAGCTGAAGCTGACAAGGGCGGGGCGGCTGTTTCATGAGCGGGCCGGGCAGCTTCTCGCGCAATACGAGGTGCTTGACCATACTCTGGCCGATATCAGACAGGGCCAGGCCGGCCTTATTCAGATCGGCATATCCGAACCGACGGCAAGCCTGATCTTCCCTGCCGTGCTGCGGGGTTTCTTAAATGATTATCCGGACATGTCGGTCAATGTCAGCGTGGATGATGCCAATACATGCAGCCGCAAACTGCTGGAGGGCGCCATTGATTTTGCGGTATGCGGCGAGCCGGAGCTGATTCTGGAAAATTATTTCGATCCGTTTTTCCACGACTCGCTCAATGTCATCGTGTCAGACAGACATCCCCTTGCCGCCAAAGCAAGCGTTAATCTCGAAGATTTAGAAAATGAATGCCTGATTTTTACGCCCGCCAATTGCCCGATCCGGATTCAAATTGAACAGCACCTGCAGCGGGCCATCGGCAGCCGCTATCGAAAAATGGAGCTGACCAGCAGCATGGCTCACCAATACTATGTCAGGGAAAATATCGGCGTCTCAATCTTTACGGCGACGGCGCATTCAGAGCCGATCGAGGGCACGAAGGTCATTCCGATCCATAACTTAACAATTTCACCGCCGGTCGGGCTGTTGACAAACCAAAAGAAGAGCATTTTGACTGTGCCACAAAAGATTTAATCAGCAGGATCATCAGCCGGTTTCAGCGTGATCCGCATTAAAAAACCCCCGCCACTTTGCGGGGGTTTTTGTATATTCATCTTATATAATGCTCCGCACTAAGCCGCCGTCGATCCGCAAAGCAGATCCGTTAATGGCTGACGACAGCGGGCTGCTTAAAAAGGCGACAAAATGAGCGATCTCTTCCGGACGGATCAATCGCTGAATGATCGACGTCGGACGATTTTCCTTCATAAATCGTCTCTCCGCTTCAGCCACTGTCAGGTTTTCACCGGGATAAAGCGACTCCAGCATCGTTTCGACGCCCTCTGTTTTCGTGGAGCCCGGCATGACCGTATTCACCGTCACATTCGTCCCTTCCGTGAGCTCGGCCAGACTGCGTGACAGCGACAGCTGCGTCGTTTTCGTAGCGCTGTAATGAGCCATTTCCTGAGAAGGCATGACGGCCGCTTCACTCGCGATAAAGATCACCCGTCCTTCCTTCCGCTCAATCATCCGCTTTGCATACCGGCGTGTCAGCCGCACGCCGCTCATGATATTCACCTCGAAAAACCGGAGCCACTCTTCGTCAGGAATATCAAAGTATTCCGCAGGTTCAAAGATTCCTAAATTGTTGACGAGAATATCCACATCCGGATACTGCTGAAAAATCGCGCCGCATCCTTCCGCCGTGCCTAAATCAAATGCGGCCGGATAGAGACGGGCATCCGGCGTCTGTTTCTCTAGTTCCCGGATCGTTTCGTTCACCTTTTCTTCACGGCGGCCGTTAATGATCACGGCCGCACCTTCTGCAATCAGCGAAGCCGCAATCGCCTTCCCGATGCCTGACGTAGATCCCGTCACAAGCGCCGTCTTCCCTTTTAACTGCAAGTCCATCATCCATTCCTCCCTATCGCAAGTCTCTTCTTATATATGGACAGAAATCGAAAGCCTGAAACCTTCCGTCCCTATTATCGGGTAGAAAAATGGATGAGGGGAAGTACGCACTTTTTAGTGCCTGTCCGTTGTCCCGGCTGACGGCTGATCGATTTGAATGACAAACCGATTCTCTAACTCTTCCTGAGCCTCTTGAAACAGCTCCAAGACATCATCAGCATCCGAACCCAATGCCATTTGACTGGCCTCAAAATTCTTCCACACCAAAGTCAGCGGAAGTTCGATCCATCCTGTCAGACAATCCCATAAGGCGTTCAGATTTTCACCATAAAAGTCCGGGAAATCTAATTGATCTTTTAAAATTCGGTGTAATGCTTCTGTGCTTGTAATATCTTTTCCGTCTATGATGACGACTATCATTCACATGGACTCCTTTTTCTTCGAATTATATTTAGCAGGATACACCTTGATCCATTACCTTCGACCCGTTATTATAACTCACCTCACACTTGTTAAGGAGAAATTAATATTCTAGTTATTTACTGTATTATTTATTATTGGTAGAATTTAATTGAATCTTATGAGGAGGGTTATAGATGAAAAAATCTTTTGTTTTTCTATTATCGCTAGTGCTTTTATTTAGCATTTTTCCTATTAGCACTTTAGCCACCGTGAAAACGTCAGAAGATGACACAATAACTGTACCTGGAAAAGATGTAAAAAACACTGCAGTATTAGTTGATGCTATCAATGAATTAGATGAAAAATTGGATATGAAAAATCTATCATCTAATTCTCCAGAAGATATAAGTCAACTGAGTTTAGCAGCAAAAACGCTGTATGATACTATTGTAAATTATGAAAATCAAACATCTGCTTCTTTGACAGGCACTGACGCGTTGATCATATTCAAAGAGTATATTGACGAGTTAAATAGAAGTGAAGTTATTAAACCTGTTGAACACATTGTAACAACAATGGGAGTTATAAACTATAAAGAATATAAAATTAGCAACTCACAAATAAAACAATTGAGTGCTGCTGTTGGAATTAATAGTGGATTTTGGGGTACAGCTACAGCTATAGCTAAAATTTTTGCTAAAAGCCCAACTGCACTTACATTAATGTTAGGTGCGGTACCGCTTTTAGGTATGGGTACTATAAATGCCTGCAATTCTAAAGGTAAAGGCATTATTATTACAAAAATGGGTTCAGGAGCAACGAATACATATAGTTGTAGATCTCAATAAAAAAGTGTGAGCTTTCGCTCACACTTTTTTATTTTTTATTTTTCTGATACATTTTGATATAAATTCACTAACAAAAAAAACTATTAAGCCTGATATTAATAACAAAAGTGAATTTATCTTTAAACCCTTGTTAAAAAATCAAGGATACTATTTATCAATAAAAAACCTGACCAATAGATGAATAAAGAATAGAAAGCTATATTAGTGCTCTTTTCATCCGTATTTCTACTAGTTTTAAAAACAATGATCTGCCCTCCCTATTCTTGAATCTTTTCAATCCTTACTATAAAATTTTTCAATGCTCATCAAAAATACTTATTGGTGGTTAAGTGCTTAATCTTTCGTTTAGGTTGGTACATTGAGCCTTCTTCATTTTACTCATGTCGTCACCTCCCATAAAACAATGATAACATGAATTAATTCTAGTTTATATTGTATGTAATTCCCGAAATAGCTAATACTCTTCACTAACTTCAAGTATAAACCGAAAAATTTAAACAATTTCATTTAAAATCTAAACAGAAGTCCATGTACGAGACTGAAGAAAATACTCCGCAATTCGATCCCTATCTTTCATTTCATTCTGAAAACAATTAAAACAAAGAGCATAGTAATTCTGTTGGCTTTATCTCTATTCTTTACTGTATTTCCTGGACAGCTTATTTGCCAAAATTATACAAACGGATAATACAAAATAATAGGATAAAGCAAAAGCAGCACATCTTTTAGATTATCCTTTTTAAGAATTGAATGAGTAGTAAGAGAAATTAAAATGAACAGGCAGGAATTTAGATAGGAGGAGGTATGGCATTAACACGAAAGCCATCTTCCTTTCAGCACAAAGGGAGAAAACGAAGAATTTTAAAAAGTGTTGCCAAAATGTTACCGCAGTGCCATCGAAAGCTTTGAAAGCCTTGATAACACTGCGGTTTCGGCGTTATGTATGGAGACGGTGGGAGTCGAACCCACGTCCAGAAACATCGATTACTTAAGCGTCTACGAGCGTAGCCTGCATATTTCGTGTTTCACTCGTCTTCATGCCTGCGGGCGGGCCTTCCGAGAGCTAGTCTGTCAGTCTCTTCTTACGTTCTCAGACGGGAACGCAAGCGTAGCCTACTTGGATGTGCTCTTCACGGACACATAGGCAATGTCAGGAAGAGCTCGCTGCGTTTATTAGGCAGCTAGTGCTAAGTTTTGGTTAAAACTTTTAGTTTTGCCAGTTATATTTAGGTGCGTGTTAACGAGATCGCCTCTCGGCTCGCAGCTCAAGCTCGATCCATCCCTGTCGAATCCGTAACGTCCCCTTGTTAAGGGTATACGGGAGATCTATCAAGCTCTTGCTCAACTGGCTGTACTGTTATTATACCATGATCACAGGCAAATTCAATTGGGAATATCTTCAATAAACAACCTGTGAATCTGATGTGTGAACAGTATAGCACAGGGCATATCATCACATCAAGGCTCAGGCATCAGAAGCCTTTTTGTCTGTCTCTGAACGCTCTTTCGATTTCTCTTTTGGCGTCTTTTCGTTTTAAATCATCACGTTTATCGTATGTTTTCTTCCCTTTTCCGAGGCCGATTAATACTTTGGCGAAGCCGTTTTTCAAGTACAGCTTCAGCGGCACGAGGGAATAGCCTTTCTCTTTTGTCAGGCCGATCAGCTTATTGATTTCTTTCCGATGCATCAAAAGCTTTCTCGTCCGGAGCGGGTCGTGGTTATAGCGGTTTCCCTGCTCGTACGGGCTGATGTGCATGTTGTGGAGGAACACTTCGCCGCGCTCGATTTTCGCAAAGGAATCCTTCATATTTACGCGGCCGGCGCGGATGGACTTAATCTCCGTTCCCTGCAGCACGATGCCTGTTTCATAGGTTTCTTCTATAAAGTAGTCATGATTTGCTTTTTTGTTTTGCGATAATACTTTGCCTGATCCTTTTGGCATGCCTTATCCTCCTCTCTCCGCAAAAACCGTTCATATGTGCGATACGCTTTATTTTAGCAAATGGAGCGTTCCGCGACAATGAAAATGCGGCTTGCGAAAGAAAGCAAACAGAGCATTATGCCCCATTTGCTTTTCGCATTTACTTCTTCTTTTTGCGTTTTTGTTTCGGCGCGTTTTGGAAACCGCGTTTTTCTTTTTCTTCTTCGGTTTTGTAAACCATTCCCCTTTTTCCTCCGATTTCGGCGGTGAAGCCGGGGTATTGCTGTTTAACACGCGTTTCCGCGCCGGTCTGCCTCGTTTTCTGCGGTCGCCTGTTGTTTCTCTCGGACGGCGGGTGCCTTTCATGCCGACAATTTCAAAGTCGATGTTTCTCTCATCTTTATTGACGTCGACGACTTTGACCGTGATTTCGTCTCCGATGCGGTAAACGTTGCCCGTGCGTTCACCGATCATGGCGAAATGCTGCTCGTCAAAACGGTAATAATCATCCGTCATAAAGCTGACGTGCACAAGCCCTTCAATCGTATTCGGCAGCTCGACGAACATTCCGAAATTCGTGACGGAACTGATCATGCCGTCAAATTCCTCGCCGATTTTATCAAGCATATATTCCGCTTTTTTCAGATCGTCCGTTTCCCGCTCGGCGTCAACGGCGCGCCGTTCCATCGTTGACGTATGATCAGCGATTTCCGGAAGGCGTTCGGCCCACTTTTCCTGAGTTGCTTCGTCCGATTGTCCGTTGATCAAATACGTTCTGATCAGCCTGTGAACGATTAAGTCAGGATAACGGCGGATCGGCGATGTGAAATGCGTATAAAATTCAGTCGCCAGCCCGAAATGGCCCAGGCTTTGCGGGTCGTATTTCGCCTGCTTCATGGAACGGAGCATAACCGTTGAAATCACCGTTTCTTCCGGACGGTCCCGCACTTCATCAAGAATGCTCTGCAGTGCGCGCGGATGAATGTCTCCGGCTTTCCCTTTGACGATATAACCGAATGTCGTCACGAACTCCAGAAACTTTTGCAGTTTTTCGGCGTTCGGCTCTTCGTGAATCCGGTAAATAAACGGCACGTTCATCCAATGGAAGTGCTCGGCCACCGTTTCGTTTGCCACAAGCATGAATTCTTCAATCAGCTTTTCCGCTACTGAGCGCTCTCTGATGACGACGTCTTTTACGGCGCCTTCCTCATCGACGAGCACCTTCGCCTCTTTAAAATCAAAATCCACGGCGCCGCGGTCCATCCGTTTCGCCCGGAGAATTTCCGCCAGACGTTCCATGTCTTTAAACATCGGGACGAGCGGCTCATATCTTTCTTTCAGCTCGGCGTCGTCTTCTGTGAGGATCCGGTTGACATCTGAATAGGTCATTCTTTCCGTCGTTTTGATGACGCTTTGGAAGATCTCGTGCTCTGTCACCTGTCCCTGCTGGTTGATTGTCATTTCGCAGGAAAGCGTCAGGCGGTCGACCTTCGGATTTAACGAACAGATTCCGTTAGACAGTCTGTGCGGGATCATCGGAATGACCCGGTCAACCAGATACACGCTTGTCCCTCTTTCCAGCGCTTCTTTGTCAATCGGTGAATTCTCCGTGACGTAATGGCTGACATCGGCAATATGGACGCCGAGCTTGTAGCTGCCGTTATCAAGCTTTGTCACGGTGACGGCGTCATCCAGATCCTTCGCATCGGCGCCGTCAATGGTGACGATGACCTGATCGCGGAGATCACGGCGGTCTTTGATGTCTTTTTCATCGATGGTATCGGGCGTGCTTGTTGCCTGCTCCATCGCTTCAGCCGGAAAATCTCCCGGCAGGCCGTGCTTATGGATGATGGATAAAATATCGATGCCCGGATCATTTTTATGGCCGAGTATTTCAACGATTTCTCCTTCGGCGTTCATTCTGCCTTCAGGGTAGCTTGTCAGTTTGACGACGACTTTATGGCCTTCCGCAGCGCCGTTATTGGCATGTTTCGGAATAAAAATATCACTCGTGATTTTCTTATCATCCGGGATGACAAAGCCGAAGCTTTTCGTTTCTGTGTATGTGCCCACGACGCGGTCGATGCTTCTTTCCAGGATGCGGATGACCGTGCCTTCCTGTCTCGATCCGCTTGACTGGGAATTGAGCCGCACCATGACGATATCGCCGTTCATGGCCGTATTCAGCTCGTTCGGCGGAATAAACACGTCGCTTAAAGAGGTATCCTCCGGCAGCAGAAACGCGAAGCCCTTCGCATGCGCGGAAATTTTTCCTTTTACTAAATTCATTTTTTCCGGAAGCCCGTAGCGGTTGCTTCTGGTGCGGACGATCTGTCCCGTCTCCTCGAGCGCCACCAGCGCTTTTACCAGCTCTTTAAATTCATCGGCTTCCTTGATGTTCAGCATCTCCTCGAGTTCCTGAATGGTAAGGGGCTTGTACGCCTCTTCCTTCATAAACGCGAGAAGACGGTCCATAAACGCTTCTTTTTCCATTATTCGACCTCCTGTTTGTTACCAATCGAGTTTCTCTAAAAATTCGTACACATCCTGATGAACGAGGTCCCGTTCTTTATCGAGTGTAATGACATGGCCTGATTCTTCATACCATTTCAGCTGTTTGTCGTCCGTTTCCACCTCGTTGAAAATGATGTTCGCACTTTCTGTATTAATCATATGGTCATGCCGTGCCTGAACCACAAATGTCGGGGAATAGATCATGTCGACGTTTTTGCGCACATCGGCAATCAGCTCCTGGAGCGATTTGAGCGTATTCATCGGCGTTTTTTCAAACTCCTTCATTTCCTTTTCAATCTGCTCCGGCTGTTTTCCTTCGAATTTTTTATAATTGCGCGCGTAGGAGAGAACTCCTTCGTACATAACCTCTTCACTTTTAATGTGCATAGGCGCACACATAGGAACAATTCCCTTTATGGGTACAGTGTAACCCAATTTCAATGAAAAAACCCCGCCAAGCGACAGTCCGCACGCCGCAATGTTTTCATAGCCTTCAGACCGTAAATACTCATAACCGTCCATGACGTCTTTCCACCAATCTTCAGGTCCCGTATGTACCAGCTCTTCCGGCGGAACGCCGTGCCCTTTATATTGAGGCGCGTGACAAGTGTAGCCGCGCTCATTCAAGTAGCGGCCGAGCATTCTGACGTCTGCCGTATTTCCCGTAAATCCGTGCAGCAGAAGCACCGCTTTGTCTCCGCCTTTAAATGTAAATGGTTTTGGTGTCACAATTTTCATGCTCATAACCCCTTTTTTGCACATTCAATTTAGTTTTCCACAGTTTTGCGAGAAACAAACGCCGTCTCTCAACAAGAAAAAGGCCTGATATTAAATCAGACCTTATACAAACATTGCCTTATACGATATACGCTAGCGAAATCGTCAACACGAAAAACAAGACTGCCAGCACAACGGTTGTGCGGTGAAGAATCAGATCAAGGCCCCTTGCTTTCTGTTTTCCGAAAAGCTGCTCCGCCCCGCCTGAAATTGCACCCGATAAACCGGCGCTTTTGCTGGTTTGAAGCAATACGACAATAATAAGTGCAATACTGACGATAACCAATAAGGTAATCAATAATGTGTGCATCCCATACACCTCCAGACTGACTGGCCTACATTGCTTCTATTTTACATGAAAAACAAAGGCATGTCACGCCGTATCGGTGCACATCATGTCAGAAAAACGGAAATGCGTTTGAATCTTCCATCATCATTGACTTTTGTCAACAAAGTCGTAGTAAAAAAGATCTTCAAATTTCATGTCAAAGTAATAGAGCATTTTTCCGATGACCAGCTGGCCCGGCCTCCGCTCTCCATTCAGTACACGGCTCAGTGTGGCGGGAGATATTCCGATCTCCAGGGCGAGCTGGTTTAACGAGTAGTCATTATTGACCATATACTGCAGCACATAATCTCTTCTGATCTGTATCTTTTCGACCACTTTCTTCACCTTCCGTTCTGTCAAATACTTTCTTTCTTATACATAAGATACGGCTTTTGTTAACTTTTGTCAATACTTTTCCAGCCTGGCTATTCCCTTTAGTCAATAAACATACTAGAATATAAATAGACCGCGGGAGGGGGAGAGACTGTGGAAAGCTTCGGGAAACAATTGCGGACATTACGGGAAAAAAGGCATCTGACAGTGAATCAGCTGGCAACGTATTCAGGCGTCAGCGCCGCGGGAATCTCGCGGATTGAAAACGGCAAACGCGGGGTGCCGAAACCTGCAACCATTAAAAAGCTCGCAGATGCGTTAAAAATCCCGTATGAGGAACTGATGCAGACGGCGGGATACATAGAGACCGTCCAGGAAACGAGAGCCCCGTACGACACGGGCTGCACCTTGCTGGAAAAAGCCGAAACGTATGAGCTGCATGATTTATCCCTTTTGGAGCGGGAGAACTGGCGGCACCTGTCGAAAGAAGACTTGGTTCTGCTTGATAAATACTTTGCGTTCTTAGCGGCGGAAGCCAAAAAAAGAACAAATGAAGACTCATGACTTTGCACATGTGAGGCGATCTTATTGAACACATTCGGAAAGCAATTAAGAGAGCTGCGCCGCGCCCGGAAGCTTACCGTCAATCAGCTTGCCGTCTATTCCGGCGTCAGCTCGGCGACCATTTCCAGAATTGAAAACGGGCACCGCGGCATTCCTAAACCGGCGACCATCAGAAAATTGGCGGACACATTAAAAATCCCGTACGAGGAGTTAATGGCGCGGGCCGGACACATCAAGGCATTTCAGGAGGAAATCCGTGAAACCTCCGAAAGCTATCAATCCATCTGCGCCATCTATCAGACCGCCGTTGACAGAGGCGCAGAGCATCTGCCGCTGTTTGACAGCAAAAAGTGGCAGCACTTCACAAAAGAAGATATTGAAAGCGTCAGCAAATACTTTGATTTTATTGCGGCTGAAGCGAAAAAGCGCTCCCCGGATTCCTCATCCTCTTTTTGACCCTCTCCTCAACTTAACAAGCGCCAGACGTACGTTCCCTCCGATTTTGCGGTATAATAGCAGAAGACGAGGTGAAAAAGCATGAACCAATCAGAAATGTGCCCCAGATTCGAAAAAGCGGTCGACATCCTAAGTAAACGCTGGGTGGCTCTAATCGTCTTTCAGTTATTGAACGGACAGCAGCGATTTAGCGAAATTGAAGCGGCGCTTCCGAATTTAAGCGGAAGAGTCTTGTCAGAACGTCTGAAAGAACTTGAAACAGAAGGTGTCATCAAACGGGATGTTATCCCCGAAACGCCTGTCCGCATAGAGTATTCTTTAACGGAAAAAGGCTGCGCATTAGCCCCTATTTTAGAGGAAATTTCCAAGTGGTCTTCAACATGGATTGATCCTTCCTGATAAACTCTTTTCCGCATAAGCGGCTGATCTCTCAAACGGACAGCCGTTTTTATTTTTGCTTTTCTTATACAGAAAAACAAGCCCTCAGGCGTGCAGGGCTTGTTTTTGTCTGACGCCTTCCAGCGGAATTCGAATCTCCGCCCGGGCTCCTCCAGACTCCTGATTTTCAAGTATTAATTCGCCGTGATGAAGATGTACGACGTGATGGGCGAATGTAAGCCCCATGCCGTGATGCCCCGCCGAATGTCTGCTTTTATCCTCCGTGTAAAAAAGCTGTGTCGCTCTTTTCAGCGCTTCCGGCGAGAACCCGCTTCCGCTGTCGGATACGGCAAGATGGAGGGCGGAAGCGGTGCACAGGACGTCCACACGGATTTCCCCTCCTTCCGGCGTATAGTCGACGGCATTTGCCGCGATATTCATGACCGCCCTGTGGAGCAGCTCATGATCGATCGGCGCTTCTATTCGGTCAATTCCCCGTTCGCTGAGGACGAGATCAATCTGCTTCGGCCCCGCAAGCGCCGCCGCATCACGATATATGTTTTGAACCCACTCCTTAAGGTCGGTATATTCGACATGAACATCAACTGCCTCCTCCGCTTTGGAAAGCTGGATCAGCTGTCCGACATAATGCTCGATTTTGTTTCCGGCATCAAGGATATACTGCGCATATTCCGCCTGCTCCTCATCAGGTTCTGTTAACTGAAGCAGCTCGGCATTTCCTTTAATGATCGTTGCCGGAATTTTAATATCATGCGCAAGCGCGCCGATTTGTTCTTTCTTTATCCGCTCCGCCTCCCACTGCGCCGCCAGAGATGCCTGAAGCGCGTCTTTCATTTTCAGCAGAGAGTCAATGACATCGTCAAATTCTTTTATACGCGACCTTTTTGGATTGATATTTAAATTCTGTTTTTGGATGCTTGCCGTAATGGAGCTGAGTGTGCTGAAATGTCGTCTCAGCTGATTGGCGAAACGCGTTGTCACGATAAAAACGGTCAAAAGAAGCAAAGTGATCAGAATCGTAAGACCCGTCCATTCATAATTCGGCAGATAGCGCCTTAACAGCGGCGACTGAAATTCCGACCTGAGTGAATATTGGAGAACGCCGTATTCATCTTTCCGATTTATCACCATGAATCCTTTTTGAGCATAATTAAAATACGGCTGATGCTGAATCTTTTTTCTGGCGTTGGCCGCATCTTGTTCCGTCATCGTTCCTTTTGTCATCCGCTTTGTTTTTTATCAAAAACGGCGTATGTCATACCTGCGGGGATCATGTCTTCTGTTATCTTTTCCGCTGATTTCAGGCGGGGTTTGATCTGTTCCGCCTCATGTTCGCTGTAGTTTGCGGGCAGGATCGCTCCGGCATTCATGGCAATGGCATTTAAGGCGATACATAATGCCGCCACCCCCATCGTGCTCAGACACAGCGTGATGGTAAATTTGACAAGCTCTTTGCGGATGCTGGATTTTCCTTTTGCTATTCCCATTTGTATCCGACACCCCACACCGTTTTGATCGGATCAGCCCCGTGTTCTTTACATTTTTTCCGGATGGTTCTGATAAACTCCGTAATGGTTGAATAGAGCGCATCGCCGTCCAAGCCGTACACTTCCTCGTAAATCTGCTCCCGTGAGAATGTTCTGTTTTTATGCTGTGCCAGAAATTCAACGATTTTATATTCGTTTTTCGTAAGAGGCAGTTTCCGGTCATCCATCCATACTTCTTTATTTTCAAAATCAAACATGAAGCCTGATATCAGCCGTTTCGTCTGATGCTTTTCCCGCCGTTCCCTTCTGACATGCGCGTTTACCCTTGCCATCAATTCCTGTACGCCGAACGGCTTTGTGATGTAATCATCAGCGCCTGTCATGAGGCCTTTCACAATGGATTCTTCGTCAGACTTTGCCGTTAAAAACAGGATCGGGCTGTCCACCAGCGGCCGAATCCGCCGGCAGAGTTCAATCCCGTCCGTTCCGGGCATCATGACATCAAGAAGAATCAAATCGTAGCCTTGAAAAAAATCCAATGACTGATCTTCCGCTTTTTCCAGAATCGTTACTGTATGCTGATCACGCTGTAAAATGTTTCTGATCAGAACGAGAATATCTTTTTCATCATCAATTGCTAAAATGTTTGCCACCGGCCGAATCGCTCCTTGCCTTTATTCATATGAACGCCGCCCTTCCCATCTTCTGCACCAATAGAGGCCGGCCAGACATAATATCACTATAGAAAAATATAACATTATTTCTCCGAATCTCATATCGTATCTTACATAAGGGAGGAACTCTTTTTTGACTTTGTCAAAATGCAGCAGTCCTGCAAGTCCTGAAAGCCGCACGCTCCATGCCCACGGAAAAAAACGCCAGATGATATCGCCAAGTCCCGTATTCATGAGCGCCGCCATTAATAATCCCGCACCCCCTAAAAGCCCGGATGGTCCCATGCCGTACTTTATGCCGACAAAAAAAGACATCATATAAAGCGGAATACTGCCGGCAATCAGCCACGCCCCTCCTTTTAAAAAGAGAAGATACGGGAGATCATTGATGTGAAGAACAAATTTCAACCCCGCCAAATAAAGACAGATGGCGAGGCCTGCCGATAACACATTCAACAGCAGCAGAAGAAGCAGCTTGCCCGCAAAACTGACGATTTTCGAATGCGGAACCGCCAGCATCATCTGAAAATGGCCCGCCTGTTCCTCGACGGAGGCAGACATGCCGCAGACAATACTGATGATTAGAGGGTATAAAACAGCAATCGCGCTGAAAAACACACTGTACAGCATATAAGGCTCCTGAACCCTTCCATACATATACAACAGGAAAAATCCCGCGCATAAAACCGGGGCCGCAGCATGCATCCATATGAGCGGCGTGCGCTTCATTTTTAATACATCGGCCCACATATATCGTAAAAGCACGGTCATGACCGGTTTCCCCCTTTTGAAAAAGACACTGCGGAAATCAAACTTATTGCGATAAAAGAAAGGATAGAAAGAATAATAGCCGGAAAGATCACGTTTCCGTTTAATAAGCCGCTGTTTGCGGGAAGCGGAATTCCGTTCGGATGGATCCCGAGAATCGGTGACATCAGCCGGACTGACCAGCTCCATGGGCTCAGCCACCACAATGAACCGGACGCCGGCACAATACCCAAAACAAAAGCGGCGATCATATTCACGAGAATGACTGCCGTAAATCCGAACTGTCTGGCAATCCATAAGCACAATGGGATTTCCCAAAGCGTCGTCAGCCACAAAAGGGAGCTTGCTTCAATACCTTTCAGCTGAACCGCAGCAATTGCCGGAAACACAAGGCCAAGCAAAAACACGATGACTAAAAAGACGATTTGCGACAGGAGTGAATACAGCGCGATCAAGCATATTTTTGAACACCAAATGCTCTTCAAGTCAGCCGGCAGTGAGTATACCGCACGGTCATTCGCTGATTTTTTCTCTTTTTTAACAGATAAACCGCACATTAGAGCAATCATGAGCGGCATGAAAATAACCGCCCACCAATTGAACGTGCCCGTCATAAAATAGGCGGCATTCAGCAGAAAAGAAAAAGCCGTGTTCAGAAGCGGAATCAGAATGATGAGCTTTCTGATAAATGTTCTTTTAGATGTAAGGTGTTCCGCCTGCATGTACTGAATCATTTCCCAGTCCCCGCTTTCTCCCGTGTTGATTTGACAACCTCCAGAAACAGCCGCTCCAGATCGTCTTCCCGGCTGATTTCTCCCTGATATCCCAAAACGCCGTCACTGATGATTCCGATATGGTCTGCGATCTGCTCGACTTCTGATAACAGGTGGCTTGATAAAATAACCGTCATTCCCTGTCCGGGCAGGGAGCGGATAAATTCCCGCAAATCCTGAATCCCCATCGGGTCCAATCCGTTTGTCGGCTCATCAAGAATTAAGAGCGACGGACGGTTTAATAATGCTAACGCAATGCCGAGACGCTGTTTCATTCCCATGGAAAATTGTCCGGCGCGCTTTTTTCCGGTTCCCGTTAATCCCGTAATTTCCAGCACTTCCGCAATTCTTGAATCAGGCAGTCCGAGCATCACGCAGCGGACTTTCAGATTTTCAGCGGCTGTCAGGTTGCTGTAAAGCGGCGGCGCTTCAATCAGGGAACCGATGCTTTTCAAATCTTCGCGCTTCCATGTATGTCCGTCGAACAGAACCTCGCCGGATGTTTGCTGCAGCATGCCGGTCAATATTTTAAGTGTCGTTGATTTTCCCGCTCCGTTCGGACCGAGCAGGCCGTATATACTGTTGCGTTTAACCGATAGAGACACATCAGCCACTGCCTGTTGTCTGCCGAATGATTTTTGCAGCCGTCTCGTTTCTAAGATGTTGCTCATATGATTACCCCTCTGCTTTGTTATTTGATATGTAAGACTTTACAGCGCAGTTATCAAAATTTAATCAAGAAATCAAAAAAAGCATCCTTCACGCGGAAGAATGCTTTTTTTCATGAGGCTGAGCGTACGATCAGCTTTCTTTTTGTTTTTCACCGGGCTTAGGGCTCGCTCCAGCCACGCCATCAGCAGGTCTGCGGCCACCGCCATCAGCGCGGTCGGAATGGCGCCCGCCAGAATAATAGCGGTTCCGTTTGTCGCGTTCGATCCTCTGACGATCATATCGCCGAGGCCGCCCGCCCCGACGAAGGTGCCGATCGCCGTGATGCCGATGGCAATGACGAGCGCCGTTCGGAGACCCGCCATAATGACGGAAAGCGCAAGCGGCAGCTCCACCATACGAAGGATTTGGTATTTCGTCATGCCCATCGCTTTTCCCGACTCGAGATAAGCGTGCTCGATATTAATAATGCCCGTGTGCGTATTTCTGAGAATCGGCAGCAGTGAATACAAAAACAAAGCCGTGATGACCGTATTGGCGCCGAGTCCCATGACAAGCATCAGGACGGCGAGCATCGCAAGCGCCGGAACGGTTTGAATCACGTTCGCCACAGCAAACACCCAGCCGGCGAGACGCCCGTGCCTGGCTGTCACAATTCCGGCCGGAATGGCGAAAGCGGCGGCGAAAACGACGCCGTACGCCGACATGAGAAAGTGCCGCCAGCACTCATACAAAACATAGCTTCCGTTTTGAGCGTAATACGTAAACAGCTCTTTCATCGTGTCCATCCGCACATCTCCTTTCCGTTATTCAAAGTAATGATGTTTTTCTAAATATTCCTTGGCCACGACGGACGGCTCTTTTAATCGGCCGTCAACTTCGTAATTCATTTTCTGCATCATCTTTGTATCAATCGCGCCGATCATTTGATTGATCACGTCCTCCAGTTCGGGATGCTCTTTTAATACATGATCCGGAACGACGGGTGAACAGTCATACGGAGGAAAGAACCGCTTATCATCCTTCAGCGTTTTCAGTCCGTAAGCGATGATTCTTCCGTCGGTGGAATAAGCGAGCGCGATATCCATCTTTCTGCTTTTCAGCGCGTCGTATACGAGGCCGATCTGCATTGGATACGTGCCTTCAAATGACATTCCGTATGTTTTCATAAAATCCTGATATCCGTTGCCTCTCAGCTTCATCCAATAGTTATCTACGCCGAATTTCAGATGAGACGCTTCTTTTTTGACATCGGATACCGTTTCTAAATGATACTTTCGGGCAAGCTGTCCGGAAACGGTAAAGACGTATGTATTATCAAAGCCGTAAGAATCAAACCATTTCATGTCATATCTGTTTTGAAATTCACGCTGAACGAGCCGCAGCGCTTTGTCCGGGTCTTTTTCCGGCTCCATGCGAAGCGTCCCGGTCAGCGCGTCTCCTGTATAGCGCGTCGCGGCGATATCAATATCACCGTTGATCAAGGATTGCTGCTGTACGGCATTGGAGCCGAGATTTTTAATAACCGTTGTCTTCAACCCGCTGTGATGTTCGATCATCTGTCCGAGCATGCTTGCGATGATTTCCGATTCGGTCATGCTTTGCGCGCCGATTTTAATGGTATCCTCCGATGCGGCGCTCAATCCCGGGAGCGAGCATCCGCCAAGGAGCAGCATGCCGATACAGGCGATTGCGAGCAGCCGTTTTTTGCATCTATTCCCCATGAGAGACCTCCTCCTTATGAAGCATCCTTTATGCTCTTCAGCCCGTCAGGCGTGACTTTCCGTTCTGTCATCCCCAGCATGTAATCGACGGCGGCCGCCAGCACTGTGACCGGAACGGCGCCTGCGATAATATACTCCGGCTGATAAAGGTTCAAGCCGATAAAAATGTAATCTCCCAGCCCGCCTCCGCCGATAAAGGAGGCGAGCGTCGCCCAGCCGATTAAATAAATCGAAGACGTTCTGATGCCCGCCATGATGACCGGAGCGGCAAGCGGGAGCTCTACAAGCCTGATCTGCTCCCATGCCGTCATGCCGATTCCTTTTCCCGATTCCAGAAGATGCCGATTGACGCCGAGAATCCCCGTATACGTGTTTCTGAGAATCGGCAGCATGGAATAGAAAAACAGCGCCGCAACGGCCGGGACCTTTCCTACGCCTAAAAGCGGAATAAAAAACGCAAGAATGGCAAGGCTCGGCAAGGTTTGAATGATGTTGACGATGCCGATGACGGCGCCGGCTCCTCTTTTCATCCTCGTCAGCAGGACGCCGAGCGGAACGGCGGCGAGAATGCCCGCCATGACGGCGATTAATGAGATGTACAGATGCTCCCATGTTTTATAAAGCATCTCTCCTCCATTTGCCTGTAAAAATTGCACGGTCTGATTCATATCAATTGAAGCCTCCTCATGACATCACCGCGAGCTGATTCTCTTCTCCCCAGATGGAGTCATAGACGATGTCAACGAGGCTTGCCCTTGTCACGATTCCCGTTAATCGGCCGGCTTCATCAAGGACCGGCACAAATTTCATGCCTCTTTTTAAAATTTTATGGACGGCGTCGCGGAGCAGAGTGCCGCTTCTGACCGTGTACAGATCCCGTTCAAGCACTTCCGCGACGGTTACCGCCTGTCTTCGTTTGCGGTCAATCATCTCCACATCGACATAACCTTGGAGAACGTTCTTTTCATCAATGACAAGCAGCGAATCCACCCGCTCGGCACGCATCAGCTGAATGGCGGCTGACAGTGTTTTCTCAGGTGTTACCGTCACGGGATCGGGATTCATGATCTGCTCCACCCGTTCAATATCAGGGCTGGATGATTGGATCAGCCGTTCCTTGCCGATAAACTCCTCAACAAATTCATTCGCCGGAAATCTGAGAATCTCATCAGGCGTTCCGGCCTGGACGATTTCTCCCGCTTTCAGAATGACGATTCTGTCCGCAAGCTTGATGGCTTCATCCATATCATGGGTAACAAATACGATGGTTTTATGTAAGGTTTTTTGCAGTTTTTTAAATTCTTCCTGAAGGGAATCTCTCGTAATCGGGTCAAGCGCCCCGAACGGTTCATCCATTAAGATGAGCGGCGGCTCTGCGGCAAGTGCCCGTAATACACCTATTCGCTGCTGCTGTCCTCCGCTCAGTTCATGAGGGTAACGGTCTAAATATTCAGGCCCCATATCAACGAGCTTTAAAAGCTCCCGCGCCCGTTCCTTCCGTTTTTCGGCAGGATGCTTTAAAAGCTTCGGAACGAGCGTAATGTTCTGCTGAATGGTCATATGCGGAAACAGCCCGATCTGCTGGATGACATAGCCGATGCTTCTTCTGAGTTCCACCGGGTCTTGTTCCATAATGTTTCGGCCTTCTATCAGGATTCTGCCTTCTGTCGGTTCAATTAAGCGGTTGATCATTTTCATCGTCGTCGTTTTGCCGCAGCCGCTCGGTCCGATAAAACAAATAAATTCGCCTTTGGCGATATTCAGGTTGATGCTGTTGACGGCTTTTTTCCCGCCTTTATACATTTTCGAGACATTTTCTAATGTCAGCAAACACTCACACCTCCATGATTAAGTTTATTCAATTCGTTAAATTCAAATTTAACTTTTCAGACAATTGAACGTTTCCCATTATAAATTAAACTTTGTAAATTAAAAAGTTTACAATTTGTCCATATTATATATAAAGGTTGTGTAAGCACTGATTAACCCGTATTGACCGGCAAAGTTCTTCTTATTGCTCCGGATTACTGCCAAATTCTCTCGGAAGAGCATTTCCGCCGGTTTAAAAATGTGGTATATTGACATCGGAATTGCTGACTGAAAGGATTGAAACTGTTGGAGAAAGATCCGTTACACGTAATCGAACAAGCTGAAGATCATTTGATAGAACGAATCGCTGAAAATATGCATACATTCGGAATGCCCGCGACGGTGGGGCGCATTTTAGGCATTATTTATATGAACCGCAAGCCGATGACCTTAACTGAATTATCAGAAGCGACCGGCATGAGCAAGACGAGAATGAGTCAGGCGGTCCGTGAAATGCTTGACGTCAATCTGGCGGAAAAAGTGTTTGAAAAAGGCGTCCGCAAAGATTTATACGACGTCGAGCAGGATTATTACCAAACCTTTATTACGCTGTTTACGGCCACATGGAGCAAGGTCGTCAGCAAAAATAAAATGATGCATAAAAAGCTGAACCGCGAACTGACGGCCGTCCTTGAAAACGGCGTGCCGGAAGAAGCTGAGGAAAAAATCAACGAACTGCTGAAAGAATTAAAGGATTGGCTTGATTACTACAACTGGATCAGCCGTCTGATCGAGTTTTTTGAAAGCGAAGAAATTTTCAAGCATGTTCCGAAGCCATAAGAAAAAAACGCCCTGACCCGCAAGGCGTTTTTTTCATGCCGCATTCGGCGCTTTGGTTCGTTTTTCTTTCTCACCGGACTCAGCGCCCGCTCCAGCCATGCCATCACAAGATCTGCGATAACGGCCATCAGCGCTGTCGGAATGGCCCCGGCCAAAATAATCGCGGTTCCGTTCGTGGCGTTTGAGCCCCTGACAATAATGTCACCGAGTCCGCCCGCGCCGACAAACGTTCCGATTGCCGTAATGCCGATCGCGATGACGAGCGCCGTCCGCAGCCCCGCCATGATGACGGAAAGCGCAAGCGGCAGCTCCACCATGCGGAGCACCTGAAATTTGGTCATGCCCATCGCTTTTCCCGATTCAAGATAAGCGTGTTCAATGCTGGCGATTCCCGTGTACGTATTCCGGATGATCGGAAGAAGCGAATATAAAAACAGCGACAATATCACCGTATTGGCGCCGAGCCCCATGACGAGCATCAGCACCGCAAGCATCGCAAGCGCCGGCACGGTCTGAATCACGTTTGTCACCGCGAATACCCAGCCGCTTAATGTTCTGTACCTGGCAATGAAGATGCCGAGCGGAACCCCGACGATCGCCGCAAATAAAACGCCGTATACCGACATGAGAAAATGGCGGTAAAACTCCTGAAGCACATAGGCGCCGTTTTGAGAATAATAAGTGCCGAGCTGCTGCAGCACTTCCATTTGCCCCACCTCATTTCTTATTCAAAATAATGATGTTTCTCCAAAAATTCTTTAGCGACGACGGACGGTTCTTTCAGCTTGCCATCCACCTCGTAATTCAATTCCTGCATCGTTTCCGTATCGATTTTGCCGATCAGTTTATTCACAATGCCCTTCAGTTCAGGATGCTGCTTCAGCACGCTGTCGGGAATGACCGGCGAACAGTCATACGGCGGGAAAAACTGCTTGTCGTCTTTTAAAATTTTCAGATCGTACGCTTTAATCCGTCCGTCCGTTGAATAGGCGAGGACGGCGTCCATTTTCCCGTTTTTCACGGCATCGTATACAAGTCCGATCTGCATCGGATAGGTTGTGCCGAATTCAAAACCGTACGTGTCGGTAAAACCTTTATAGCCGTCACCTTTTCTTTTCAGCCACGCATTGTCTACACCGAGCTTAAATTGACCCGCATGCTTCTTAATATCGGACACTTTGTCTAAATGGTCTTTTTTCGCAAGCTCTTTCGTGACGGTAAAAGCGTATGTGTTCTCAAATCCGTAAGAATCAAACCATTTGTAATGGAAGCGTTTCTCAAATTCTTTCTGTACGATGGATAATGCTTTTTTCGGGTCTTTTTCCGCTTCCATGCCGAGGGTGCTCGTTAAATCCGTTCCCGAGTAGCGCGTCGCGGCGATATCGATTTCACCGCCGAGCATCGCTTGCTGCTGGACATAGTTCGATCCGAGGTTTTTAATTAATGCCGTATTCAAGTCTGTATTGTGCTCAATCATCTGTGCGATCATATTGGCGATAATTTCTGATTCCGTCATGCTTTGCGCCCCGATTTTAATCGTATCATCGGAAGCCCCGCTCAGGCCGGGAAGGGAACAGCCGCCTAGAAGCAGAGCAGCTGACAGCGCCAGTCCGCACATCCATCTCTTTTGGTTTCTTTTCACAACAGCCAACTCCTTATGATACTTCCTTCAGTCCTTTCAGCCCTTTCGGCGTCACCTTCCGTTCCGTCGCCGCCAGCAGATAATCAATGATAATGGCTAAAATGGTGACCGGCACGGCGCCGCCGATAATATATTCAGGCTGATAGAGATTCAGGCCGATAAAAATATAGTCTCCGAGCCCGCCGCCCCCGATAAAGGAAGCAAGCGTCGCCCAGCCGATCAGATAAATGGTGGATGTGCGGATGCCCGCCATGATCACCGGAACCGCAAGCGGCAGTTCCACAAGCCTGATCTGCTCCCAGACCGTCATGCCGATGCCTTTTCCCGATTCCAGCAGATTTTTGTTTACGCCTTGAATGCCGGTATACGTGTTCCGGAGAATCGGCAGCACCGAATAGAAAAACAGCGCGACGATCGCGGGCACCTTTCCCACGCCTAACAGCGGGATAAAAAACGCCAGTATCGCGAGACTCGGCAAGGTCTGCACAATGTTGACGGCGCCGATGACGGCGCCTGCGCCCTTTTTCATTCTCGTCAGCGCCACTCCGAGCGGAACGGCGACGACAATGCCTAATATGACGGCGATAATCGAAATGTATAAATGCTCCCACGTTTTATATAAAAGTTCTCCGCCGTTCGTCTGCAAAAACTTGATCATTTCATTCATTGTAAGCGTTCCTCCCCTTGTCAGCCTGTCACCAGCTGGTCTTCCTCGCCCCAGATTGAATCATAAACGATGTCGACAAGGCTCGCTCTCGTGACAATTCCGACTAAATGCCTTTGTTCATCAACGACGGGTACATATTTCATTCCGCGCTTTAAAATTTTGCGTACGGTATCGCGCAGCAGTGTCCCCTGCTCGACTGTATACAGATCAGAGCGGAGCACGTCGCCGACGAGGCTCGCTTTTTTCCGGTTCTGATCAATGATTTCGACATCCACATATCCTTGCAGCACATTCAGGTCATCAACGACAAGCAGGGAATCGACACGGTGTTCCCGCATCACCTGTATCGCCTGCGAAAGCGTTTTGTCCGCCGTAACGGTGACAGGTTTTTTGTTCATCATCTGCTCGACGCGTTCAATATCCGGTCTTGATTGCAATAACCGTTCTTTGCCGATAAATTCTTCGACAAACTCATTAGCCGGATTCCGGAGAATGTCATCAGGAGTGCCGGCCTGAACGATCTCTCCCGCTTTTAAAATGACGATCCGGTCAGCCAGCTTAATAGCTTCATCCATATCGTGGGTTACAAACACAATCGTTTTATTCAATGTTCTTTGCAGTTTTTTAAATTCTTCCTGAAGGGAATCCCGCGTAATCGGGTCAAGCGCTCCGAACGGTTCATCCATGAGAATAAGAGGCGGTTCCGCTGCAAGGGCGCGCAGCACGCCGATTCTCTGCTGCTGTCCCCCGCTCAGCTCGTGAGGATAGCGGTCTAAATATTCCGGGCCCATATCGACGAGCTTCAAAAGCTCCCGCGCCCGTTCCTTCCGCTTTTGTTCCGGCCATTTCAGCAGTTTCGGCACGAGGGAAATGTTCTGCTGAATGGTCATATGAGGGAAAAGTCCGATCTGCTGAATGACGTAGCCGATTTTCCGTCTCAGCTCCACCGGGTCCTGCTCCATAATGTTTTCGCCATCGATAAAAATCTTTCCGGATGACGGCTCAATCAGTCTGTTAATCATTTTCATCGTCGTCGTTTTTCCGCAGCCGCTCGGCCCGATAAAACAAATAAACTCGCCTTTTTCGATATTTAAATCAATGCTGTTGACAGCTTTTTTTCCGCCTTTATAGACTTTTGATACATTTTCTAATCTCAGCAATCCGTGCACCTCCGAAGGGTTCCGTTATTTTTCTGAAAAGTATAATCTTTATTATAAGATGAAATTTGTAAAATAAAAAGTTTACAATGTGTTGAAATTATATACAATATACGTATTTTTTCATGTTATCCCGCTGACAATGCGGATGTTCTTACAATCGCTCCCGATAGCTCGCATATCCTGCCGCATCATCTTTTTCATCAACTGTAAAAAATATGATATATTGTCAGCATGAAAAGCCAGTGAAGGGATGATCAGCCGTGGAAAAAAACGCTCTTGATATCATCGGGCATGCTGAAGAGCATCTCATTGAGAGAATCGCCGAGAATATGCATACATTCGGAATGCCGGCCACACTGGGACGTGTGCTCGGTATTATTTATATGAACCGCAAGCCGATGACGTTAAATGAGCTGTCAGAGGCGACCGGGATGAGCAAAACGAGGATGAGCCAGGTGGTCCGCGAAATGACCGATGCCAATCTGGCTGAAAAAGTGTTTGAAAAAGGCGTTCGGAAAGACCTTTACGACGTTGAGCGTGATTATTACCAGACGTTTATCTCCCTGTTTACGGCAAATTGGACAAAGGCGGTCAGCAAAAACAAAATGCTCTATAAAAAGCTGAACCGCGAGCTGACTGAGCTTCTGGAATCGGAAAATCTCAGTCCCGATATTGAAGAAAAAGCCCGTCAGCTTTTGGATGAACTGACGGATTGGCTCCATTATTATGACTGGCTGAGCCGTTTGATAGAATTTTTTGAGAGTGAAGAAGTGTTTCAGCATGTGCTGAAAATAGAAAAAAGCAGCACCCGAAGATAACCGGGCGCTGCTTTTTTAAGTCAGGAAACCAATATCGGGAACATTCCTTTCAGACCGGCGCCGATCATGCCGATCGCCACCACCGCCAAAATCAGCCCCATCAGTCGGGTAATGACGTTCATTTCGGTTTTCCCGAGCTTATTGCTGATGAAAGATGAATAGTGAAAGAAGATGAACGTCATCGCGATGACGGCCGCAATGCCGATAAGCACGCTGATGTAATGGAAGATGCCGCCATGGCCGGCCGACAGACTCATCACCGTCGCGATCGTACCGGGTCCGGCGATAATCGGAATCGACAAAGGCGTCACAGATATATCAGCTTTCTCCTTGCTCTCCCCTTTCTCTTCATGATGGAGAGACTGCACATGAGATTTCTTCGCGTTCAGAAGATTATAAGCGATGCCGAAAATAAAAATGCCGCCCGCGATACGTAAGGCATGAATGTTAATGTCAAACAGTTTAAAGATCAGATGGCCGAAGATTAAAAAAGCCGCCAAGATGATAAACGACAGCACGGAAGCCTTGCGCGCGATCGCTGTCCGTTCTTTCTCCGAGTACCCTTCCGTCAGTGAAAGAAAAATCGGCACGTTTCCGATGGGATTGGAGACTGCAAACAGTGAAATGAAGACATGAATGATGAATGAAAACATGCGTACCTCCTTATGACTTGCCGTTATTGAGTTATGTTTTGTTCTCCGCTGTTTCTTATGCATGGTTTTTTACCCCGGGGTCTGCTTTTTATAACCTCAGCCGGACGATCCGGAAACAGAAAAAAACCGTCCTTGTAAGGACGGTTTTTCTGTTTGCTATCTCCATAAGCCTTTTCCGAATTTCAACAGCCGATAAAGCATTTTCAATTTTTTTAGCATGCGTTAATTTCCTTTTTCACTCTGAATCAATGCGCCGAGAGACATGATATCTATCAGCTCCAATAAAATTCTACCATAAAGGGTACTTTTTCTCTATTATCAATTCATAGAGAAGGTGATTTGTATATCTTTAGAAAACTCCGTTACATCCGTCCTATTTTCTTTTATAATGTAAATATTGAACAAAATCCCTATATTACTTGTAAAAGGAGTTTTAGAATGTATTGTTCTCAATGCGGCCATCATACTGATGGCGGAAAGTTTTGTGAAAAGTGCGGGGCGCCCCAGCCCGGGCAGGGAGGCGCAGGCCAAACGCAGGGCCAGGCCGCTCAGGCCGGCGCCGCCGCTAAGCAGGCTTCAAAGCAATTTGCCTTATTCGTGCTTGATGTGTTAAAGCGACCGTACCAAACATGTAAAACGACAGGCGGCGAACAGCTTGTCAGCAGCATCATCAACATGGTGCTTTTCTGTCTGGTGACGCCGATTATGTTTTATATTCTCTTATCAGACGGCTTTCGTGACGTCAGTTTTACCGCGGTTGTGGTCAAACCGGCGCTTACCTTTGCATTATGCGTTTTTTGCCTGTATCTCTTGATTTTTATCGCTTTGAAGGCCGGCGGCGCGCAGGTGTCATTTAAAGATTCGCTGTCCAGATTCGGGGCATTTTTGATTCCGTTTACAGCTATTTTGCTTCTTGCACTTATTTTTATGCTGCTTCATACAACCGTTTGCTTCACCATTCTGGCTGTCGGTCTTTTAGGAGCGGCGTTTGCCGTGCCTCCGCTCATGCTGGCGAGCTATCAGCATCAGCTCCCGGCTAAAGCGGATATCATTTATTCTGTTATCGTCATCTATTTGATCATTTGCGTAACGTTTCAATTCACGATCAAGCATTATATGAAAGAACTCATGAATTATTTCTTCTTTTAAAAACGGAAATCCCCGCCGCCTGATTGGCGCGGGGTTTTTTTATTGAATGGATGTTAAATAGATTCTTCCGTCTTTGACAACGCCGCCATACGTCCAATTGTATGTTCTGAGCTTCGGACTGCCGCCGGCTTTCGTAATATAAAACTCCTCGTACGTATGAATCGTCAGATGAGAGCCTTTCTGTGAAAAGCTTTTGACATTCACTTCATTAAATACTTCGGTCGTCCCCTCGCTGTGCAGTTTTTTGACCAGTTTCTGCTGATCAGCATACAAAGGGCTTCCCTCTTCTAAATTGCCCGCCATGATGGCAAAATTGTTAAGGCTGACGGCGCTTGATTGATTTGTCAGGTAATCAGTCATAAACGATGTGACTTGCTCGTTTGTCACGCTGCCTGAAGCTGTATTTCCTTTGGAAGATGCCCATGCGGATGTATAGGTTTTCGGCTGGTCGTTTTTTATTTTTTTTACATTTGTCCCAGAAGAATCTGAGGCAGGGTCAGCTTTTTCGAAAACCCATTTTTTATGTTTTGTATCATATGAGAGTACATAATGAAAGCTCGGCTCAGCCTCTTCCATATCAGGCTTCGTATTCCCGTCGAAATAAGCAGACTCATGAAGCTCTTTACCCGTAACAGTTGCTTGCCAGCGGCCGTTCTCTTGAGAAATCGCAAATGAATCCAGATCAAAGCTTGTCTCTTTATACTGATCTTTCAAAAAGGTGCCGGAACTCTTCATGCCGGATACCACTTCTTTCGTCTGCTCTTTCCAAGCGTAACCAGCCTCGGTCATCTGATCGGTATTTCCGTCTGCCATCGCTTTTGTATACTGCTTCGTTGTTTTGACAATCGTGTCCATGATTGTTTGTTGTGTATCTTGATCCGGGATAAGCGTTAAGTCCACATCAGTACTGTTGATCGGAACATCGGCAGTTTTCATTTTTCCCCAAGGAAAATCAGCCTCCACGGCGGCTGTCATGGAACCGTCAGTTAAGAGCGGACCGTATGTAACGGATTTAAAAGGATCTTTATGGACGGACTTGCCGTTTATCAGCAGATCGCCTTTCGCGTTTTTGAAGCTGTCTGCCGGAGTAAACGTCACATCCTCGGCGTCTAACGGCAGGTCAAAATCAACATTCCGGCTGCCGGCCGCCTCTGCCTCTTGCTTTTTGACAACGTCAACCGTGTCATTTTTAAGCTTGGCTTCCGCCGTGTAGACACCGGGTGCATACGGGCCGAAGATTTGGGTTTCATCGGCTTTTTTGACCGTCCCTGTTTTCTCGCTGTTGATATAAAGATCGGCGCCTTTATAATTGCTGGTGACGCGGAAATAAACCGGATCGACTTTCAGTTCGTAATGGTCAAACAATAGAAGGGTTTTACCCTCTTTTTTGACGTATACCGCATCTTTTTCTGATGAATTGCCGCGAAGCGTTGCCAGCAGTTCATCGTGTTTCTTTGCGTATGCAAGGAGCGGTTTGACATTGGTCTCATTCAGCTTCAGTTTTTTGTCTGAAGGAGTGAGCAGGGCTGCGAGCTTTTTCGTGTCCCCGTCATGAACCGCCTGTTCGAATTGATCTGTGAGCCTTTTTTCAGATGTCAGCCAGGCTCCGGTTTTATATGCGGCAATCAATAAGATCAGCGCTGCGGCAATGCCGCCCCATATGAAGAGCGTTTTTTTAGGGATCGGCTTTCTCATTTGTGAAGCAGGTTCAGCCGCTCTTACAGCCGCCTGCCGTTCAAGCCGGCTTCCTTTCCCGATCGGTTTTCCGCATTCTTTACAGAAATGCGCCTCTTCGTTGTTCTGTCGGCCGCAATACTTACAAAAAAACATGACTTTCCTCCTATTCAATCTGCAAAACTTGTATAACTTTTCCTATGTTTCATATTTTATAATAAAGTAGAATGATTTTGGAGTTATTTTGAAAAATAGCTGTCGATCATAACGGAGGAGGAGAAACAGACATGCAAAAACTGAGCATCCGAAAAGCCGCGGAGCCGGATGAAGCGCTGTATGAACTATTGCTGCTGGCCGATCCGTCGAAAGAGATTGTCGATGATTATCTTGTAAGAGGAGAATGCTATACGGCTTGGACGTCAGACGAGCTTGCAGGGGTCTTCGTCCTTTTAAAAACAAGACCAAAAACGGTGGAAATCGTCAATATTGCGGTAAACGAATCAATGCAGAACAAAGGCATCGGCAGAAAGCTCATAGAAGAGGCCATGAATAAGGCAAAACAAATGGGAGCGGCGACTATTGAAATCGGAACGGGCAACTCCAGTATAGGCCAGCTTGCCCTTTATCAAAAATGCGGCTTCAGACTTCAAGCCATCGACCATGATTTTTTCATCAGGCATTATGAAGAGGAGATTTTCGAAAACGGGATACAGTGCCGCGACATGATAAGGCTTTATGCAGACATATAAAAAAACCTCCCCGTGGGGAGGTTTTTTCGATTACTTATTCAAGTTATAGAAAGAGTTGATACCGTGGTATTGAGCAGTTTCAGCCAACTGATCTTCGATGCGAAGAAGCTGGTTGTATTTCGCAACACGGTCCGTACGGGACGGAGCACCTGTTTTGATTTGTCCTGCATTAGTTGCCACAGCGATGTCAGCGATTGTGCTGTCTTCAGTTTCACCTGAACGGTGAGAGATAACGGCAGTGTAGCCCGCGCGTTTCGCCATTTCGATCGCATCGAATGTTTCAGTCAATGTACCGATTTGGTTTACTTTGATCAGGATAGAGTTGCCTACGCCGTTTTTGATACCTTCAGCAAGCTTTTTCGTGTTTGTAACGAAAAGGTCGTCACCGACAAGCTGAACTTTTTTGCCAAGACGCTCTGTAAGAAGTTTGTGGCCTTCCCAGTCGTTCTCGTCAAGTCCGTCTTCGATAGAGATGATTGGGTATTTAGAAACCATTTCTTCGTACCAGTCAACCATTTCAGCAGATGTTTTCACAACGCCTTCGCCAGACAGATGGTATTTGCCGTCTTCTTTGTTGTAGAACTCAGAAGATGCAGCATCCATAGCAAGCTTCACTTCTTCGCCAGGTTTGAAGCCGGCTTTTTCGATTGCTTCAACGATTGTTTGAAGCGCTTCTTCGTTAGAACCAAGGTTCGGAGCGAATCCGCCTTCGTCACCTACAGCTGTGTTCATTCCTTTAGCAGAAAGAACTGATTTCAGGCTGTGGAAGATTTGAGCGCCCATGCGAAGCGCTTCACGGAAGTTAGGCGCGCCTACAGGCATAATCATGAATTCTTGAATGTCTACGTTGTTGTCAGCATGCTCTCCGCCGTTTACGATGTTCATCATCGGTACAGGAAGCGTTTTTGAGTTGAATCCTCCAAGGTATTGGTAAAGAGGAATCTGTAAGAAATCAGCAGCTGCGCGCGCACAAGCCATAGATACGCCAAGGATTGCGTTCGCACCGAGTTTGCCTTTGTTTTCAGTTCCGTCAAGCTCGATTAAAAGCTGATCGATTGCGTTTTGTTCAGTTACGTCAAAGCCGAGAAGCTCTGGAGAAATGATTTCGTTTACGTTGTTAACAGCAGTTAACACGCCTTTTCCAAGGTAACGGTCTTTGTCGCCGTCACGAAGCTCAACCGCTTCGTATTCACCTGTAGAAGCTCCGCTTGGCACTAATGCGCGGCCGAAAGCTCCTGTTTCTGTATATACTTCAACTTCAACTGTCGGGTTGCCGCGGGAGTCAAGGACTTCGCGTGCATAAACATCAACAATGTATGGCATGAGTTTGTCTCTCCTTTTGATTTACGCTTATTTTTGAATTAAAGATGTTCCGGTCATTTCTTTCGGTTTTTCAACACCGAGAAGGTCTAATAACGTTGGTGCGAGGTCGCCTAGGATTCCGCCTTCGCGCAGCGTCACGCCTTCTTTCGTCACAATGACAGGGACTGGGTTTGTCGTATGGGCAGTGTGCGGTTCGCCTGTTTCTGTAATCAGAATGTCCGCATTACCGTGATCAGCGGTAATGATGGCATGTCCGCCTTTAGCGATAATGGCGTCAACCACTTCGCCTAAGCATTCGTCCACTGCTTCAATTGCTTTAATCGTCGGTTCGACCATTCCGGAGTGGCCGACCATGTCAGGGTTTGCAAAGTTCAGGATGATCGCGTCGTGCTTGTCAGCCGCGATTTCTTTTACAAGAGCATCCTTCACTTCATACGCGCTCATTTCAGGCTTCAGGTCATATGTCGCGACCTTCGGCGAGTTAATGAGGATGCGCTCTTCGCCCGGGAATTCTTCTTCGCGGCCGCCGCTCATAAAGAACGTAACGTGCGGATACTTTTCAGTTTCTGCAATGCGAAGCTGTTTTAACCCGTGCTGTGCTAATACTTCACCGACCGTATTGTCAAGGTTTACCGGTTTAAAAGCCACATATCCGTCAACAGATTCACTGAAGTGAGTCAGGCAGACGAAATACAGGTTTTTCGGATGATTTTCACCGCGGTCGAAATCGCGGAAATCTTTGTTGGTAAACGTGTTTGAAATCTGGATGGCGCGGTCTGGTCTGAAATTATAGAAAATCACAGAATCGCCGTCATGAATTTTCGCAACGGGTTCACCGTTTTCTTTTGTGATGACGGACGGAATGACGAATTCATCATGAATGCCGTTCGCATAAGAATCGTCGACTACATCCATCGCGCTGCGGTAAGACGGGCCTTCGCCGTAAGCCATTGCGCGGTACGCTTTTTCCACACGGTCCCAGCGTTTGTCGCGGTCCATGGAGTAGTAGCGTCCGGAAATGCTGGCGATTTCGCCGACACCGATTTCTTCGATCTGCTCATTCAGCTGCTGAATGTAAGTTTTCGCCGTTTGCGGACCTACATCGCGGCCGTCGAGGAAACCGTGAATATACACCTTCGTCAGTCCTTCACTTTTCGCAAGTTTCAGCAGCGCGAATAAATGATTGATGTGACTGTGTACGCCTCCGTCAGAAAGAAGGCCGAACAGGTGCAGCGCTTTGTCGTTGTCTTTCGCGTTTTTGATGGCGTCAAGGAACGTTTGATTGCGTTCGAATTCGCCTTCGCGGATGGCAACGTTCACGCGTGTTAAGCTTTGGTACACAATACGTCCTGCGCCGATATTCAAATGACCGACTTCAGAGTTCCCCATCTGTCCTTCAGGCAGTCCGACTGCTTCGCCTGATGCCGTCAGCGTCTGATGAGGGTATTGGTTCCAATAACGGTCGAAATTCGGTTTTTTCGCTTGTGCGACTGCGTTTCCGACTGTTTCATTGCGTAATCCGAACCCATCAAGAATGATGAGTGCAGCTGGTTTTTTACTCATATTGACCTTCCTCCAATAATTGAACGAATGACTGCGGTTCAAGGCTTGCGCCGCCGACCAAAGCACCGTCAATATCGGACTCTGCCATATATTCTTTAATATTTGCAGGTTTTACGCTGCCTCCGTATTGAATGCGGAGCTTGTCAGCAGTTTCCTGGCTGAAGCTTTCAGCAACGACTTTACGGATATGCGCGCAGACGTCATTTGCATCTTTTGCTGTAGAAGACTTGCCTGTTCCGATTGCCCAGATTGGCTCGTACGCAATAACGGAAGCGGCAACTTGCTCTTCAGAAAGACCCGCAAGACCTTTTTTCACTTGATCGGCAACAAGATCATTTGTTTTTCCGGCTTCGCGCTCTTCAAGCGTTTCACCTACGCAAATGATCGGCACAATGCCGTGTTTGAAAGCGGCATGCGCTTTTTTGTTAACTGTTTCATCAGTTTCAGCGAACATTTCACGGCGCTCAGAGTGTCCGATGACGCAGTAATCCACGCCAAGGTCTTTCAGAGCGACCGGGCTGATTTCACCTGTGAACGCACCGTTTTCTTCAAAATGCATGTTTTGGGCGCCGACTTTCAGGTCAGTTCCTTTAACAGCAGAAGTCAGCTTTTCTAAGAAAAGAGCTGGTGCGCAAACAACGGCTTCCGCTTTGTCTGCTGCTGGAATGGAAGATTTCACTTCTTCAACGAAGCTGACAGCCTCGCCGAGTGTTTTGTTCATTTTCCAGTTACCGGCTATAATTGGTTTTCTCATCTGTTCCACTTCCTTATAGCAGTTTTTATTTATCGTTCAGCGCAGCTACACCCGGAAGCTCTTTGCCTTCCATGAATTCAAGGGATGCGCCGCCGCCTGTTGAGATATGGCTCATTTTGTCAGCAAGGCCGAATTTTTCAACGGCTGCCGCAGAGTCTCCTCCGCCGATGACAGAGTATGTATCGTTTGCCTCTGCCAATGCTTCAGCCACTGCTTTTGTGCCTTGAGCGAACAAGTCGATTTCGAATACGCCCATCGGTCCGTTCCATACGACAAGTTTGCTGTTTTTGATAACTTCAGCGTACGTTTCGCGGGTTTTCGTTCCGATGTCGATCGCTTCTAAATCACTTGGGATCTCAGAGATCGGCACGATTTGAACGTTTGCATCGTTAGAGAAATCATCAGCAACGAGAACGTCTTCCGGCATATAGAATTTAACGCCTTTTTCTTTCGCGCGGTCCATGAATGATTTTGCAAGTTCGATTTTATCTTCTTCAAGAAGAGATTTACCGACTTCATAGCCAAGCGCTTTTACGAATGTGTAAGCAAGACCTCCGCCGATGATCAGGTTGTCCACTTTATCAAGCAGACTTTCGATTACGCCGATTTTGTCTTTTACTTTCGCGCCGCCGATGATTGCCGTAAACGGGCGCTCAGGATTTGTCACGGCTTTGCCGAGAACGTCAAGCTCTTTTTCCATCAGGAATCCTGCAACCGCCGGCAGATGCTCGGCAATTCCGGCTGTAGATGCGTGAGCACGGTGGGCAGCACCGAATGCGTCATTGACATATACATCCGCAAGCTCAGCAAATGCTTTAGCAAGCTCAGGATCGTTTTTCTCTTCACCAGGGTAGAAACGTACGTTTTCCAATACAAGAACGTCTCCGTCCTTCATATCAGAAATTTGTGCTTTTACAGCATCGCCGTAAGCTTCATCCGCTTTTTTCACTTCTTTTCCGAGCAGTTCGCCTAAGCGTGCAGCGACAGGAGTTAAACGAAGCTCCTCAACCACTTCGCCTTTCGGGCGGCCTAAGTGGCTCGCAAGAAGGACTTTCGCGCCTTGGTCTGCAAGGTGTTTGATTGTTGGAAGCGCAGCTCGGATACGAGTATCGTCTGTTACTTCCCCGTCTTTCATTGGAACGTTAAAGTCAACGCGGCAGAATACGACTTTGCCTTTTACGTCGATGTCTTTTACTGTTTTTTTATTCATGCCTTAGGAGATCCTCCTTCAAAATGGTTTGCATAGCACGAAAAACGTGAAACGTGAAACCGCCTCATGATGCTTCCGCCGCGGGGCAGATTGCAGCTTCCGGGCACGGGGCAGATCGTCTTCTGAGCCAGGGCAGGCGGCTCAGAAAACGAAAGTGCCGCGGAAACTTCAAAACGCGGACGTTCTGCAGCAATCCGGCGCTTTCTGAAAGCCGGTTCTCATGGAAAAAGGGAAAGGGAGTCCGTCCCCTTCCCTTGTCCGCTTTCATTATAGCGTTTCTGTCCGAAAGAACCAAGTCCGGCCCTTTCCGGGAGCTATGAATTAAAGACCTTGTTTTGCGATGTAAGCTGCAAGGTCAACAACGCGGTTAGAGTAGCCGCTTTCGTTATCGTACCAAGAGATTACTTTTACCATGCTGCCTTCCATAACCATTGTAGAAAGAGCATCGATTGTAGAAGAGTTAGCATTGCCGTTGTAGTCTCCGGATACTAATGGCTCTTCGCTGTATCCAAGGATTCCTTTAAGATCGCCTTCAGCCGCTTCTTTAAGAGCTGCGTTTACGTCTTCAGCCGTTACGTCTTTGTTAAGTTCAGCAACTAGGTCAACAAGAGAAACGTTTGGAGTCGGCACACGCATAGCTCCGCCGTTCAGTTTGCCTTTCAGTTCAGGAAGAACAAGGGAAACTGCTTTAGCAGCACCAGTTGATGTAGGAATGATGTTTTCAGCTGCTGCACGCGCACGACGGTAGTCTTTGTGCGGAAGATCAAGAATTTGCTGATCGTTTGTGTAAGAGTGAACAGTTGTCATCATACCGCGTTTGATGCCGAATTTGTCGTTAAGTACTTTTGCAAACGGCGCAAGGCAGTTTGTTGTGCAAGATGCGTTAGAGATAACATGGTGGTTAGCCGCATCGTATTTGTCTTCGTTAACACCCATAACGATTGTGATATCTTCTTCGTTAGCAGGTGCAGAGATGATAACTTTTTTCGCGCCTGCTTCTAAGTGTTTCGCAGCGTCTGCGCGTTTTGTGAAGAAACCAGTAGATTCAACTACGATTTCAACGCCTTGTTTGCCCCAGCTGAGTTTCGCAGGATCGCGCTCAGCAGAAACTTCGATTGTTTTGCCGTTAACAACAAGGTTGCTGCCGTCAACTTTAACTTCTGCATCTAATTTTCCGTGTACGGAATCATATTGTAAAAGATGAGCAAGCATGTTAGCGTCTGTTAAATCGTTAACTGCTACTACCTCAACTTCAGGATTGTTTAATGCTGCGCGGAATACGTTACGTCCAATACGACCAAAACCGTTAATACCGACTTTTACTGCCATGATTATTTCCTCCTTTAAATAAGTGAGAGATATTTATATTGAGGGACTGTTATCCCTTAATAACTTCTTTGCGGCTCCTTCGTCCGTGACGAGAACCGTGTTTCGCTGCTTTTTAAAATAAGCTTCGATTGCTTCCGCTTTTGATGATCCGCCCGCTACCGCAATAATGTCGGGAATGGCATCGAGGTCATCGAGCTGCATTCCGACTGAATGCACCTTGTGAACGACTTCTCCGTCCGCATTAAAGTAGTAGCCGAATGCCTCTGTCACCGCATGATTGTCATCTATTTTCTTCAAATCTTCCAAAGGCGTGTTTCTTCGCTCCGCCATTGTTCTAGCTTCGCCGATTCCGTGAACGAGCATACTCGCTGATTTAATCGTGTGAAGCACCTCTTTTACGGAAGGTTCTTCAATAATAGATGAGTAGGCGCCTTGTGACAGCTGTCCGGGAACGAACAAAAGCCGGTAAGTGCCTGAAGCCTTTTCCGCCATATGCGCGCATATGGTGTTCGCCTGGTTTTTCACGTCTTCGCCTAAACCGCCTCTTGCGGGCACAAACAGGAGCTCGCGGTTTTTTGAATCCGGCGTCATCATATCGGCGACGGCTTCAATTGTCGTACCGCCGGTTACAGCGACGATATTTTTGCCTGAAAATCTCTTTTTCATACATGCAACGGCCGCTCTCCCTAATTCTTTTTTGACCCAAGGAGATTGGTCGCTGTCTCCGGAAACAATAATGGCGTCTTTCAGATTAAGCCGCTCTTTTAATGTCTTTTCCAAAAGCGTCAATCCTAAAACATCCTTCATCGTATCTTCCAGAATCGAAAGCAGTGAATAGCCCTCTTCCGTCATTGTCATGCCGTTTGTTTTAATATCGATGAGATTCTGTTCTTTCAAGAACTGAACCTCGCTTCTGAGAACGCGCTCGGTCAATCCGAGACTGGCTGCAAGACTTCTGCGGCCGATCGGTTCTGTAAGCCTGATATACTGCAAGATTTCAAATCTTTTCTGCATCACAAGCAAAAGATCAGGCAATAATTTTTTTGAGCTTGTATTAACTGGTTCATGACTCAAACGTTCCTTCCTATTCATACTGGACAGAAAATGTCCCGCTATGACAAAAAACGTCCCATCATAGCCAAAAAAAATTATGTCTGCTTTCTTTAATTATTTTAACAGGATGACATTGTTAATTCAACTGTTAAAGGTCAATTCCTCGACATTCTTCGCAGGATTTACCAGTATCTCCTTGATACAGTCATTATATACAGAAACGGAATGAAGGTGACAGACAAAAGCCCGCCGGAGCGGACTTTTGTCGTAAAACGCTTTCATTTTATCCAGAGTTTTTCTATTTCTTCTAATGATTTATTTTTCGTCTCAGGGCAGATCGTCACGACAAACAAGAAACAGAGAATATTAATGACGGCGAATATCCAGAAGGTGTACGCGAGCCCCAACCCGCTGATCATCATCGGCACGAACTGGCCGATCGCCCAGTTGGCCCCCCATAAGAATATCGTCGCAATACCGGCGGCGCGTGCGCGGAGGTGGTTCGGAAAGATTTCCGAAATCATGATCCACGTAATCGGCCCGACTGATACGCAGAAAGCGGCGACGAATCCCAATATGATGACGACTAAAGCCGGACCGCTCGCCAGCTGAAAATAAAAGGATGCCCCGATTAAGATCATGAACAGCGCCATAAAGGCAGATCCGACCCCCATCAGCTTTTTCCGGCCTACCTTATCGACTAAAAGAACCGCGATAATGGTGAAAATCACTTCAACGACACCGACGATGCATGTCGTGATAAACCCCGCATTCTGTCCGAAGCCCATCATTTTGAAAATTTCCGGCCCGTAATACGTAATTGCGTTCATGCCGATGACCTGATTGAATAAAGCCAGCAGAATCCCGATCACAAGCGCTTTTCTCAGCCCCGGTTTAAACAGCTGAGACAATGAACCCATTTTTTCTAATTGTAAAGACGTTTCGATTTGTTTGATTTCTTCTTTCGCGGTCTGCTCGCCGTTAATGCGCGTCAGCACGGCGAGGGCTTCATTCCGGCGCCCCGCTTTCGCAAGCCAGCGCGGACTTTCCGGCACGATAAGCAGCACGATAAAAAAGATGACGGACGGAATCATGCCGTAAGCGAGCATCCACCGCCAGCCGGTGTGCACCCCCCATTCATACGAGCCGGACTGCTGGACGGCGAGGTTAATAAAATAAGTGCCGGAGATCCCTAATATCGTAAACAGCTGATACAGTGAAGACAGACTGCCGCGTATGGCCGGCGGAGCCGCTTCGGTAATATACGTGACAGAAAGCGAGGAGCCCATGCCGATTCCGAGACCGCCGATGACTCTGGCGATCACTAAGGAAGACACACTTTGAGAAAGCGCAGAGACAACCGCTGACACCGCAAACAACAGCGCCGCTGCCATCAAAATCTTTCTCCGTCCGAACCGGTCACTTAAAAATCCGGAAATTCCGACGCCGAAAACACCGCCGATCATAATGCTTGAAATCACGAGCCCTTCCATAAAAGGACTTAAGCGGTATAAATCTTTCAGGAAACCGATGGCGCCGGAAATCACCGCCGTGTCATAACCGTACAAAAGCCCTCCCAGTCCGGCCGCGCATGAGATGAGAATGACAAACCACTTCGAATGCTGCCGAGTGACAGGTACATTTGAGCCAATTGGTGCCGGGTGATTCTTCATGAATTTTACCCTCCCGCGAATAATAGAATAAAAACGCTTACAAAACAGAGTGCGGCGCTTGACGTTGCTTTGTTTTCTTCAGAACCGCCACATTTGTACGTACTTATAAAGAATTTTATCTAAAAATAAGGAAAATTAGTACGTACAAATAAAGAATAAGCAGTTTTTCATAATCTGTCAATTATTTTTACAGCTTGATGAAAGGGCTTACTATGTTATACTGGAATTTGTCCGTATACATTTTGGAGGAATTGATATGCTACCGAAATATGCTCAAGTAAAAGAAGAAATTTGTTCATGGCTGAATCAAGGAAAAATACAGCCGGACGAAAAGCTGCCTACGGAAAATGAGCTGATGCAGCAGTTCGGGGTCAGCCGCCATACCATCAGAAAGGCGATCGGAGATTTGGTCTCGCAGGGGCTGCTGTACAGCGTTCAGGGCGGAGGCACCTTTGTCGCTTCACGCACGGCGAAATCAGCCATGCATTCAAACAAAACGATCGGTGTCATTACAACGTACATATCAGACTATATTTTCCCGAGCATCATCAGGGGAATTGAATCTTATTTAAGCGAACAGGGCTATTCCATGCTGCTGACGAGCACCAACAACAATACAGAAAGTGAGCGGCGCGGCCTTGAAAACCTGCTGTCCAAAAATATAGACGGGCTGATTGTCGAGCCTACGAAAAGCGCGCTGCAGACGCCCAACATCGGCTACTATCTCAACCTGGAGAAAAACGGCATTCCGTTTGCCATGATTAACGCCTCTTATGCGGAGCTGGCCGCACCGAGCTTTTCCGTCAATGATGTCAAAGGCGGCATGATGGCTTGCGAATACGTCATGTCCCTCGGCCACACGCACATTATGGGTATCTTTAAAGCGGATGACACGCAGGGCGTCAAACGGATGAACGGCTATCTTCAGGCGCACCGGGAGCGCGGGATTTTCCCATCTCCGGACATGATCGTGACTTATACGACTGAAGAAAAAGAAACCGTGCTTCTGCAAAAAATTAAGCATACCCTTGAGCAAAACAGCGGATCATACCCGACGGCCATTCTTTGTTATAATGATGAAATTGCGCTGAAGACGATTAATCTTCTCAGAGAATTCGGCTTAAAGGTGCCTGATGACGTGTCAATCATGGGCTATGATGATTCACATTTCGCCCAGATTTCCGAGGTGAAGCTCACCTCTGTCAAGCATCCGAAATCCATTATGGGGAAAGCGGCGGCAAAATACGTCATCGACTGCTTAGAGCATAAAAAACCGAAGAAGGATGACGTCGTGTATGAACCGGAACTCGTCATCCGGAATTCCGTCAGGCGGATCGGCGAAATAAAAAAAGCAATGTGCGCGGCACATTGCTTTTTTTTGCTCAGCTGTTTTTTAATTCGGCAATGATCTCAAATGATCTCATTCTGTCGGCATGCTCAAAGCTTTCTGAATTCACCATGATTTCATCCGCCTGTGTGGTCCGGATGAAGCTTTCCAGCTTTTCCTTCACACGCTCCGGTCCGCCGACGATCGTTGAACTGAGCTGTTCATTGACCATCGCTTTTTCATACGGCGACCAGATTTGATCCATGTCTTCAACAGGAGGCTTCAGCTGGTTCGGCGTGCCGCGGACGAGGTCTAAAAATCTTTGATAATGCGATGTCGCCAGATGCTCCGCCTTTTCATCCGTATCGGCGGCAATGACGGTGACGCCGACCATCGAGTACGGTTTATCCAGTACGTCTGACGGACGGAAGGAGCTTCGGTACAGCTCAAGGGCGGGCACGGTGTTTTTCGGTGAGAAGTGAGCCGCAAAGGCGAACGGAAGCCCGAGCTCTCCCGCAAGACGCGCGCTGAAGCCGCTCGATCCCAAAAGCCAGATCGGCACGTCCAGCCCTTCGCCCGGAATGGCGCGGACTTGATTGCGCACATTGCCTGTCGGTTTGAAGTAATTTCTCAATTCTTCAAGCTGCTCCGGAAAATCTTCCCCGCTGTTTATGTTTCTTCTTAAGGCTCTCGCCGTTAATTGGTCGGTTCCCGGCGCGCGTCCGAGCCCCAGGTCAATCCTCCCCGGATATAACGTTTCAAGGGTTCCGAATTGCTCCGCGATTATAAGTGACGAATGATTCGGCAGCATAATGCCCCCTGAACCGACGCGGATTTTTTTCGTGCCGCCGGCGATATGGCCGATCAGCACCGCCGTTGCCGAACTGGCAACTCCTTCTATATTATGATGCTCCGCCAGCCAATAGCGGTTATAGCCCCACTCCTCGGCGCGGCGCGCTAAATCCATGCTGTTGCGGAACGATTCAGCAACCGTTCCCCCCTGTACGACCGGCGATAAATTCAATACGGAAAACGCAGTATCTTTCAATGTATGTTCAGCCATCGTTTTCTCCTTTATGGTTTAGTATAAGCAGATCTTAAACAAGGTCTCTACCACACACCTTACCACAGCTTTTCCCGTGAGTTAAACAATTTGATTCGATGATCTTCGAACAATCAGTCAGCGGTCGTCACTAGTGAACTCTGTATGAATGAATCTATTACATTCAGATATGATGAGCTTTTCATCCTATAAAAGTGAAAATCTATTGTTGAAAGAATAGACCCAATAATGTTAAGATATGTATGATATTGAATAGGAAGGAAGTCATTGTCTATATGCGTAAAAAACTCTTAATGGCACTCACAACAGCTTTACTGGCAGCAATCTTCTTTACAGGAAACACCGATAAGGCATACGCCGCAGACTTTTATGCCGGCACTCAGCAGCATTTAAATGTAAGCGGATTTACCGATGCCTCCTATTACACTAAAAAAGCGAAAAGTGTCGATTTTACTCTCAGTACAGCGTATCCGTCAGATCGAACTTTTAAAGGAAACCTATACTTACAGCGAAAGTCCGGAAAGAAATGGACGACTTGTAAAAAAACAACCTTTTCTTTCTCAGTAAGGGTGACTAAGTCATTCTCTTTAAAAGGATGCAAGACAGGTTATTATCGTGTCAAAGCTACGTTCAGCGGTTCAAAACTTGTCAATACGACAAACTCTTTTAAAATTAACCGATAAGATTCAGGACCCTAAGATCATTAGGGTCTTTTTATTCATTCTTTGTGAGCTCCTGCGCGATTTGAATAAAAAGTTTTGCCGCCAATGAAGCCTCTTTTACAGACGGAACGGCAAGCAGAACATCACGGTACACCGCCTGATTGAGTTCTCTTGTCACGACATTTTCCGGCAGCGATATTCCCGACATAGACATTTGTGATAATATCGCAATTCCCAGCCCCTCTTTGATCATGCTGATGGACGTATTGACGTTGTAAACAGTGAATGCGGCAGTCAGCACAGACCCTGCCTCCTTAAACATATCAATAAACGGTGATTCGTATCCTCCGTCACAGATGATCATCGGCTGGCGGTCAAGATCTTTCAGAGTGATAGACTCACAGCAGCAAAGCGGATGATCATTTCTAAGCACGACGGCCATTTTATCTTTTTTCAGCGGCAGATATTCCATGTCTTCCGTAGGAAAAAGAGTGATACCCACATCTATTACCCGGGAGCGGAGCCATTCCTTTACTTCGTTAACCGTTCCTTCATGAAGTACCAACTCAAGCTTCGGATACCGTTTTTTAAACACACTGATCAGTTTTGGAATGAAATAAGCGGAAGCGGCCGGAAATGTGCCGATGTGAATCGTTCCCTGTTCAAGCCCTCTTTCCGCGGCCGCCAGCTGCTCGGCTTTTTCTATGCCTTTGAGCACCTCTCTGATATGAACGAGAATTTTTCCGCCCGTGTCCGTGAGCCTTACGCCGTTGCGGCGCTCGCGGATGATCAGCTTGATGCCGAGCTCTGACTCAAGCGCCGAGATGGCATGGCTGACGGCGGGCTGTGTCATATTCAGCGCCTGCCCCGCTTTTGTAAAGCTTCCCGTTTCAGCGATTTGAACAAAAACCCGCAGTTGTGTAATCGTCATAACGTTTTACTTATGCTCCTTATAAAAAGATTCATTTTATTTATCTTACTGATTACCGTATCATATGATGGAATTGTTCTACAAGGAGTGAACGACGTGAAACAGCTTTCGAAAATACAGACGGCTCTTATGCTGGCGTTTCTAGTCACGGTATGGGGAATTAACTGGCCGCTGACAAAGGCCGCGCTCGCCTATTCGCCGCCTCTTCTGTTTGCCGGAATCCGCACGCTGATCGGCGGACTTCTATTATTAATGGTGGCGCTGCCCCGTTTTAAAAAGCTGCGTTTTAAAGAAACGTGGCCGATCTATCTGATTTCTGCCATTTTAAATATTACTTTATTTTACGGCCTGCAAACGGTCGGCTTGAATTACCTGCCTGCCGGCTTATTTTCAGCCATCGTGTTTTTCCAGCCGGTGTTAATGGGCGTTTTTTCTTGGCTGTGGCTCGGGGAAGCGATGTATCCTTTAAAAATAGCCGGTCTTATTCTGGGCTTTGCCGGTGTCGCCGTCATCAGCGCAGCCGGTTTCGGAGGCCATATTTCCATCGCCGGCATTCTTTTGGCCTTAGGCTCCGCGGTCAGCTGGGCGCTCGGCACGGTATATGTGAAAAGAACGGGCGGACGCGCGGACTCTATCTGGATGGTCGCTCTTCAGCTTCTGATCGGCGGCGTGCTGCTTGTCAGCTCCGGCCATTTTTCAGAAAGCTTTTCAGCGATTCAATGGAAAGCTCCGTTCATTCTCAGTCTTCTGTTCATTTCGGTATTTGTCATCGCGCTCGGCTGGCTCGCCTTTTTTACGCTTGTCGGTTCAGGGGAAGCAAGCAAGGTTGCCTCTTACACCTTCCTGATCCCGCTCATATCCATTGTCGTCAGCTCGATATTTCTGCATGAGCCGCTGACCGTCAGCCTTTTAGCCGGACTGCTTCTGATCGTCACAAGCATTTGTTTTGTGAATATAACACCGAAGAAACTGAAAACACCTGCTCTGGCCGCAGAAAAAAAGGCCGTTCATTAAAAAACTCTTGCCGCGCGGCAAGAGTTTTTATTTATTGACGTCTCCCTTTTACGAGATACGCAGCCGTAATGAGGAGATAGATGGCCGCAGTGATGCATGTGATGACGATGGACGTCGTCGCAATTACGCCGATCAGGATGGCCAAAAGCGCAAGCACCGCGAACCATGTCGTGTACGGGAACCATTTGACGTAATAAGCCGGCTGTTCTGTTGAATGTTTTCTTGATTTTAAATGGGCGAATCCAATAATCAGCCAGATGAACAGCACGGTATAGCCGAGGGAACCCATCAAATAATTAAACGTCCGGCTTCCCGCAAATAATGAAATCAGGACGCCTACATATAAAAATGACGTACAAGTCAGAATCGCATAGACGGGAACCTTTTTCTTCGATAGTTTTGAAAAGATTTTCGGCACCCGGCCGTCAGAAGCCTGCGTAAATAAGACGCGGGATGATCCGTACAGTCCCGAGTTCATAGACGAGATAATCGCAAGAAGAATGACGGCATTCATAATATGGTCGGCACCCGGAATTCCGATCATCTTAAATACTATGACAAACGGGCTTTCGGGAACGCTGTTGACTTGATTCCAAGGAATCAGGCTGACGATGATGAAAAACGGCAGCAAGTAAAAAGCGACAATCCGCGTTAACGTGCTTCGGACAGCTTTCGGAATCACCTTTTCGGGGTTTTTTGTCTCCGCCAGCGTGACGCCGATGATTTCCGTTCCGCCGTATGAGTAGATCACGACGAGCATCGCCGTAATGACGCCCCCCGCTCCATGCGGGAAAAACCCTCCGTGATCGGTTAAATGAGACAGCCCCGGCGCCGTGTGATTGCCGAATGAGAAAAATAATAGCAGAATTCCGCATAAAATAAAGATGACAATCACCGTAATTTTAATGAGCGCGAGCCAGTACTCCGTCTCGGCAAACAGTTTCACAGAAAGCATGTTTACGACCGTCACCACGATGGAAATGATCAAAGCCAGTATCCATATCGGACATTCCGGCAGCCAATATTGAATGAAAATGGCAGCTACGACCGCCTCCGCGGCAATATTGAGCACCCACATTTTCCAATAGATCCAGTCTAAAAAGTATGCAGCGTACGACCCGAGAGACTGCTGAACCAAATCACGGAACGTCCTTGCATGTTTGTTTCTGACGGCCATTTCGGCCAGCCCCTGCATAATAAACAGCAGAATGATACCGCCGAGGAGGTAGGCCAGTAACACGGACGGCCCCGCTTCATCAATCGCCGTGCTGCTGCCTTTAAAGAGCCCGGCCCCGATTGCGCCTCCAAGCGCCATCATCATAATGTGTCTGGACGACATCGTCCGTTTTAACGTTTGCTTGTCCTTTTCCATTTATCACACGCCCTCTCGCAAAAAGTGTTCATCACATAAAAAAGCACGCCGCCTCTTTTTAGAAAAGAGACGGCGTGCCTCAGGCAGCCGCGGTACCACTCTTGTTGATCCCGAATATCCGGAATCCAGCTTAAAAACCTTTTAACGAAGGTCAGCCGTTAGGACATAGGGAATATTCCGACAATTCCGTTCCGCCCTGCCACTTCCGGGCGAGTTCAAAGAACAATCAGTCCGCGTTTCACCAACCCGCGGCTCTCTTTTTCTGACTGGATTCTTTTACTGCTCCCGTTCACAGTGTTTTATGTTAAATGAATCTCTTGAGTTTTTATTTTCTGAATATAGTAACATAATATACAGTCTTCTATTTTCAAAGTCAATACTAATTTTTTCCGCTGGTTTTCTTATCACCTATATAAGACATTTTGACTGAACATGTTTATCTTCATATGAGGATTGAGACGGCTCCTAATATGGCGTAATCGGCATATATGGACTGAGCGGCAAAAAGTTGGCAGAAATATGAAAGGTTACTCTTATTCCGGTATCTCAGCTTAGTAACTGTACACATTTCATTTCTAATGCTTCAACTCCAATGACCCCACAAAGTTCTATACCCGGAAGTCATATTCCATTTATTAAAGCTATTGACATGAAACCAATTCCACAAATTAAACTCGTGGAGAACACTAGTTGGCGTAACACGAAACAGTATAGATGCATTAGTGGCGTTACAGCTAGTGTTTTTGAGTTTTTAAAGGAGATTTTCAGGATATAAATAACAATAACGAGAAAATCAGGTGCAGAAAGTTGAATAAAACACCTATTTTTTTACAAAGAATGATAATAAAGGGTTGATATGGTACGGGTTTCATACTTTAAGATGATGATGTGTCTTCACTGAATACTAAATAAACATTTCCAGGAGGCGTTTCCTATGCAGTCCAGCACATCATTTAACAGCCCGGCATACCTTGAAACAAATGGAGTAATGAAAATCGCTGATATAACCTATAGTAATAATGAATGGCTGAACTTCGACATTGGAGGAGAAGGGATTTTTAAGAAATCAGGTTCTTATTTAGTTCCATCTCTTCCAGTAGAATTTCATTGTCATGGAATCGGTGACTATGATTTTAGCAATTTAGACCAATTAGATATTGAAAAGATCAATACACTAGCTGAAATAGAAGGGATTTTCTGTGTACCCTCTATCTTTCTTCCTCATAATCAATTAGATCAATTTGCAGCCTTTATGAAAGAGTTCCATACACAAAAGAGAAAGGGACGTTACCGTAATATTTTAGGTATTTCACTAGAAGGACCATTATTGGCCAGCTTTGCAGGCACACCGGAAAAAGGGAATTGGGCACCCTTAAAAGAAGAATGGGAAAAGATCGCTTCATGTGGAGAATACGGTCTTATTTATACTGTACTGTCTCCAGATGCTATGACTGAAAACTCCTATCTAAAGAAATATATCACCGAAAAACATCCCAGTTTAGAATGGATTGTAGATACACTTGTGGAGGCTGGAGTAAAACCGGCGCTGGGTCACTTCCAAAAAGCATACCCGGAGGAAACCTCTGAACTTATAATGAAAGTTATAGATACAGCGCAAAAACGCAGCAAATACACTGGATCAGATGCCGTTTTAACAGATCATTTGTTTAATGATATGCCAAACAATTTTAAACACACCTGGAGAACACCCCAAGAAAGAGTACATAGATTAGAGGGGTTAAAAGATGCTCGGTTAGATAAATGGAACATAGATAATATCAACACACTTGTCGGAGAAGTTCCCGGTACTTTGATGAGAGCCGCGAAAGAAGGTTTATTAACCATTTGTATGAATTTTGATAGTGAACATGTAGACTTAGAAGTTGCACGGCGGGTTGTAGAACTTGTTGGCTCTAAGGGTATTATAGCAATGACAGATCGCATTGACACAGATTCCATGTGCGGCCAGTCATTGGAAAAAATTGAAGGGAATAATCTGTGGTATCAAGGAAAAGGGTATGTAGCAGCAGGGTCTTACACAATTGATCGGCTTATGCATAATATTCGTGCTATAGGTTTTAGTGAGAAAGTTGTATGGAATATGACATCATTTGTACCATTAAAAGCTTGTCATTTCCTAAATGAACTTGAAAACCTATCCATGAAGCCCTTCAGTTTTATAGATGAAACGAAAAAAAGAGCTCATTTCAAAGCGCCTGCCCCAGAGCTGATTCTGCGCTAAGCAAAAAAGACCACCGTAAAGTGGTCTTTTTAAGTTGACTTTCTTTTAATAAGTTTTAGGTCCAACTTATTTATATTGGGGACATCTTTGTTATTCATTAAGTTATATAATAAATTTGCTGCTGTTTGTCCCAACTCTTTAATAGGTTGATGTATCGTTGAAAGTTCTATTACCTTAGATATCGGCTGATTATCAAATCCTATAACCGCCAGTTCTTCAGGTATTCGTATTCCCTGTCTTTTCGCTTCATAAATGATCCCCGCCGCAACATAATCACTTCCTACAACCATTGCCGCAGGACGAGGTGACTTATTTAGTAATAATTTTGCTATTTCTATACCATTCTCAATAGTGTACTGTTCCTCAAAGTACCAATTATCACTCCATTTCAATCCGTATTCATTTTGAAAGTGAAAAAATGATTTTTTTCTGCTTATGCCAACACCGCTCTTAGGATTTCCTATACACAGACCAATGGATTGATGTCCTTGATTTCGCAGATGATCAATTGCCATTTTGATTCCTGACTCATGATTAATAAATATATGTGCAACCTGTTTGCTCGCAGAAGCTTCACAGGAAACAATATTACCAAACCCAGATATCTCGTCGAGTACGTGATGGGGGCTTACACAGGATCCCAAAATAAGACCGTCAATAAGTTTGTATTTCAATCTGTTAAAAAACTCCATTTCTTGTTCAGGATCGTTATTTGATTGGTGCACAAGTAAACTGTAATTATGTTTATTACACTCTTCGCCTATTCCGGCAATCAGTTTACTGAAAAACGGATGGTTGATTTTAGGAACAATGACTCCGAAAACATTTGTCTTCCCCCTGGATAGGTTAATCGCGTTGAAATTCGGTACATAATTTAATTCCTTCATAGCTTTTAACACAGCGTCCCGCTTCTCAGGTTTTACATAAGGATGATTATTGAGAACTCTAGAAACTGTTGTCCGAGAAACGTTCGCTTTCTTTGCTATCTCTGTAATGTTTGTCATTACTGCTACTCCTTTTTAGACAGCGTTATCAGCATTTCACACTGAACAACACAAGGGAAAATAAGCATTTAATTCATTGTTTTATCATGGCCTGCATGAATATGTGCGCCTTCCTGTCCCACACTATAGATAGAACGTGGCTTCCCCATCTTGTGTAATAGTTTGTCAAATAAACCTACTAATACCCCCAGACACAGCAGCACAATGATGGTTCCAATCCCAATCGGCCCCTGAAGAATGATTGCAAGCACAAAAGCTAAAGCTTCCCCTATCGTCTTTGTAATATGAATACCCCAACCTGTACGTTCAGTAATAGCCAACATCAATTCATCATTCGGTATCGAAGGAAAAGATGCTCTTAAATAAATAGCGATTCCCATAGCCAATATACACAACCCTATCAAAAATAAACTCCATTGAAGAATTACAGCATCTGTTTTTAAGAACGAAAGAACCTTTAAGTTTAAAAGGTCAACAAAACTTCCAATAATAACAATCGGAATAAAACCGGCTAAATTAGGAAACCGCATTTTTATGAGGCTGTTTATAAAGATAAGAATTCCTCCGACGATGAAAACCCATGACCCGATTGTAAGGCCAATGAGTTCTGATAAAGCCACGTTCAGAGCATCCCAGGGGGCAATCCCGGTATTAGATTTAATCATACATACAACCCCTACGGATAAAATAAACAATCCGACAATATAGATTAAACATCTTTTCACAAAATGGATCATGGCTGTATACTCCGCGGTTTAGGGTCTTCTTCTTTCGTCAGAATGTAGTGATCAAAAGCATAAGATACACCACACTCATCATTCGATAACGTTTTAAAAGCAGCCAATTGAATAAGCTTCTTATCTGCATTTCCCATGGCTATCCCTATTCCTGCTGCACGAAACATAGGCAGATCATTTAGATTATCACCTATTGCGATTGCATTCCGCGCATCCGTTCCATAATGTTCACAAAGTTTATTTAATGACGCTCCTTTATCTACTCCTGAACTTGTGATTTCAAGATTGAATGCTCCTGAACTCGTTACGGCACACTCCTTCAGTTGTCCAAAATATTCTTTTGCTTTTTTTAATTTTCTTTGGTTTGGCGAAACGATCATACATTTTATGACATACCGATAATCGATAGGGTCAATTGTACCCGGTATTTCCTCTAACCCGTATTGATGTATCTGAGCTTTAATAGAATTCCAAAATACTTCTTGATTAAAATGAGGTTCTTCCATTACTGTATTGTAAAGTTCTTTTTCAAGCTGCTGAATTCCTTGATTTGATACGGCAATTTTGTCAGATAAGTAAAGCTGATAATAGATTTCCTCTTTATTTAACCATGTGATGATAGGTTGGATTACATCTGAATCCATAAAATGTTCGAATATGACCTGATTTCCCACATCAATTTGAGCGCCGTTTGAAGCAATGATCGGAAAATCCAAATCATATTTATTGATGATGTGTTTTGCATCAAATAAAGCTCTCCCTGTAGCGATTGTTACAAGATGACCTTGTTTTTGTCCGAGCTTTAAAGCTCTTACATCTTGTTCTTGGATAGTTAAGTTCTCTGATAACAGCGTGCCATCTAAGTCAATTGCAATTACTTTCATGTGAATTTCCTCCTCAGAGTTTAAAAATCATTGAAAGTATAATGTATGGTACGCGTTTCAGAGCAATTAGATTATTATATTAATTTGAAGTTTTTCTGAGAAGCTGATCAGCCTGTGCTTCTCAAGTGTTCTCCTGCTTAATAATCCTTCTCTTTCAATCAATCCAGTTAATAATGAACTGACTGCTAATGGCGGAACACTAATTTGAAGAAATTCATCTGAACTTCAAGCGCCGGCAACTCACTAGAAACTGAACTGTAGCAGGACAGCTTACACTTATGGCCGGCGACTTGGGCACCGGCACTTTTCAAAGAACGATCACTTTTTGTAAAAATCGGATGTCTGAAATGTCATTGAGGCGGTTTCCCCGATATACTTTTCTCTTTTCTTTCATTTGCGGTAAAGAAAGCAAAACCTGATTCCCTTATGACAGAACTTGCTTTATCATAAAAGTATGCGTTTACATTCGAGTAGGGAGGTTATAGCATGACCCCTGTGAATTCAAGCAGCATCGGGAAGATTCAGGCGGCCAGCAAAGGTTTGTCGCCAAAATTGAGAGCGATTGCAGACCATATCGTGAAGGAACCGAAAGACGTGGTTCACCTTTCCATCATTCAGCTGGCGGAAAAAACGAAAAGCTCTGAAGCGACGATTTTCAGGCTGTGCAAACGGCTCGGTTTTTCCGGCTATCAGGATTTAAAAATCGCGCTTGCTCAGGAGATCGTTCAGGAGCCGGTGCAGCACATTCATGAAGAAATGAGCCCCGACGACGATATCGAAGTCATCATCCGGAAAGTTTTCCGCACAAACATTTCCGGTCTGACCGATACCTTTCAATTATTAGATCCGGCCGACGTTGAAAAAGCGGTAGAAATGATCCACCGCGCAGACAGAATCGAATTTTACGGAAACGGCGGTTCCGGGCTGATCGCCACAGACGCGTATCACAAATTTATGCGTACGGGTATAAATTGCATCGCGCACACGGATTCTCACTTTCAGGCGATGTCGGCGGGTCTTCTCGGTCCCGAAAGCGCAGTCATCGGCATTTCTCATTCGGGAAGCAACAAGGACGTGCTCGACGCGGTGAAAACGGCCAAATCGCTCGGCGCCGGCACGATCGGCATTACAAGCTACCAAAAGTCGCCGCTCACCCAGATTTCCGACGTGGTGCTGTATACGTCAACAAGGGAGACGGCTTTCAGAACGGAAGCAATGTCCGCAAGGCTTGCCCAGCTGTCGGTCATTGATACCCTGTATTTCGCCACGGCCCGGCTGCGGCAGGAGAAAACGCTCGCCAACTTGCAGCAAATCAGAAAAATGATCGCGCACAAACGTTTGTAATCGCTTTTTGAATATTTATTTTTCAAAAGAGAGAATGCCGATACAGCGGGAATTGAGGCAATTTTATGAAAAAAATTTTCTTCTTCATCGTTGATTTATAAAAAAATTATTCCTATAATTGACTTTGTAAGGGCATACATTATCAATCTATCTTATTATTCAATCAGATTAGGCGGGATATATTATGAAGGAAACCCAAGCTGTTATCGGTCTGGATATCGGCACGACCAGTACGAAAGCCGTTCTGTTCGGACCAAGAGGCAAAGTGTTAGCCAAGCATTCGGTTCACTATGATTTAATACAGCCAAAGCCGGCATGGGCCGAGCAGGATCCTGAGCACATTCTGGAAGCGGTTATCGGAAGCATCAGAGGCGCCGTCACAAAGGCCGGACTGAGCCCTGACAATCTGCTTGCAATCGGCATCAGCACCGCCATGCACTCATTGATAGCTGTCGATCAAAACGGCGGCCTGCTGACCAAAAGCATCATTTGGGCGGACAACCGCAGCGCCGAGCAATCAAAACGGATTTTAAAAGAGATGAACGGTTTTGATATTTATAAAAGAACGGGTACGCCGATTCACCCGATGTCTCCGCTTTCCAAAATTGTGTGGATGAAAGAACAGGACAAGGAGACATTCGCGAAAACCGCCAAATTCATCAGTATTAAAGAATATATTCTGCACGAGTTTTTCGGAACTTATGTCGTCGATTATTCGATCGCTTCGGCAACGGGGCTGTTCCGATTAGATACGCTTTCCTGGGATGAAGAAGCGCTCCGGATTGCCGGAATCCGGGAAGATCAGCTGTCGGACATCGTGCCGACCACTCATCAGCTGCGCGGCCTTGCGCCGGAAATCGCTGCACGGATGGGCATTCATGCGGATACACCGTTTATTATCGGCGCAAATGACGGCGTGCTCGCCAACCTGGGAGTCGGCGCGATCGGCAAAGGCGAAGTGGCCGTTACGATCGGAACAAGCGGAGCCGTGCGTTCGGTGACGGATGCGCCGATTACGGATGAAAAAGCGCGGACATTCTGTTACGCGCTGACTGACAAGCATTGGGTCATCGGAGGCCCGACGAATAACGGAGGCATTATGCTGCGCTGGCTTCGAGACGAATTCGCTTCTCCGGAAGTTGAAACGGCGAAGCGGCTCGGCATTGATCCGTACGATTTAATGATTGATATTGCTGATAAAGTGCCCGCAGGCTCTGAGGGATTGCTGTTTCTGCCGTTTTTATCAGGGGAGCGCGCGCCGTTTTGGAACCCGAATGCCCGCGGAACGTTTTTCGGCATCAGCCTCCGCCATAAACGGGAGCATTTTATCAGAGCGGTGCTGGAAGGCGTCATCATGAGCGTCTTTTCAATCGGTGTCGCACTGAGAGATTTGGCGGGCCCCGCAAAAGACGTGCGGGCTTCGGGAGGATTTGCGAGATCGCCGCTGTGGAGGCAGATTTTGTCTGATACGATGGGACGGGAAGTCCTCGTTCCGGAAAGTTACGAAGCCTCGGCGCTCGGAGCGGCCGTTCTCGCTTTGCACAGCCTTGGCGAAATGGAACGGATTGAGGATGTTCAGGACTGGATCAGAATTTCTCACCGCCATGAACCGAATGTGAAAAACAGCGAAACATATATTGAGCTGTTTTACTTATACGAGCGGCTGTATGACAAGCTCAAAGATGAATTTGACGTCATCAGTGAATTTCAGCTCAAACAAAGCCGTTAATTCTTCTTTGAAAGGGTGAAAAGGTCATGTTACTGTTTATTGTCATTGCCGCTATTATCGTTTTACTCTTATTGATTACGGTCGCTAAATTAAATCCGTTTATCAGTCTTTTGATTACATCCATCCTTGTCGGTTTCGCAACGGGCATGAATCTGCCGGACATTATCACTTCGATGAAAACCGGGCTCGGCAATACGCTGTCGCTGCTTGCGATCGTGCTGGCCCTCGGTACGATGCTCGGCAAAATGATGGCTGAATCAGGCGGTGCGGAGCGGATCGCCCACACCCTGATCGGCCGCTTCGGCAAAAAGAAAGTGCATTGGGCGATGATGGCCGTCGCTTTTATCGTCGGCATCCCGGTCTTTTTCCAGGTCGGCTTCGTCCTGCTCGTGCCGCTTTTGTTTACGATTGCGATTGAAACCGGGGTTTCATTAGTGACGATCGGGATTCCGCTCCTTGCGGGACTTTCCGTCGTGCACGGATTGGTTCCGCCCCACCCGGCGGCGATGGCGGCTGTCGGCATTTATCACGCCAATGTCGGAAAAACGATTTTGTTTTCTTTAATCGTCGGCATTCCGACTGCCATCATCGCGGGGCCGCTTTACGGAAAATGGATTGGTAAGCGCATTCATAAACCCGTTCCCGAACTGTTGAAAAAACAATTTATTGAACGGAATGAAAAACGCAAGCTTCCGGGATTCGCAAATACATTGTTTACGATATTGGTACCGGTGATCCTGATGCTTATGGCCACGCTTGCCGAAATTGCGCTTCCGGAAAAAAGCACGCTCTATGAAACTTTTAAATTTATCGGCGACCCTGTCACGGCGCTTTTGATCGCCACGGTTTACTCCTTTTTCAGCCTTGGTTTTTATCAGGGCTTTGACAGAGAAAGCATTTTAAAATTCAGCAATGACTGTCTGGGACCGATTGCTTCCATTCTGCTTGTGATCGGAGCCGGCGGCGCTTTTAACAACGTCCTGATTGATTCAGGCGTCGGCACGTATATCGCTGACATGGCGAAACACTCAAGCTTCTCTCCCGTTCTTTTAAGCTGGACGATCGCGGCGGTCATCCGTGTTGCCACGGGTTCAGCGACTGTCGCCATGATGACGGCGGCCGGCATTGTTGCTCCGATTGCATCTGTCATGCCGGGCGTCAGCAGCGAGCTTCTCGTTTTGGCAACGGGAGCGGGCTCTTTGATTCTGTCACATGTCAATGACTCCGGTTTCTGGCTCATTAAAGAGTATTTCGGAATGACGGTAAAAGAAACGTTCCTGACATGGACGGCGATGGAAACGATTATTTCTGTCAGTGCGATCTGTTTTATCATGATCATTAACGCGTTTATATAAAACAAACCCGGCCGTAAACCGGGGTTTGTTTTTTTATCGGTCATTCACGAGGATATAAGCGGCTTTAACGGGTCCGTGGACGCCGACAACCAAATCCATTTCGATATCGGCCGAGTTGCTCGGTCCGGTAATATAGTTGATGCAGGAAGGAACGGTGACGCCGTCTCTGATCTGCTGTTTCAGTATATCGCTGGCCTGTGTCATTCTCGGCACAATGGAAGATTTCGGGATGATTGCGATATAGGTGGTCGGAAGCAGGCTGACGGAACGGCCGGCATGCTCTGACGCATACAAAACGACGGTGGCTGATTCCGCAAGCGTGATCTCGCTGAATGTGATGCCCACATTCGCTTGTTCCGCTTTTTCAATATTTTTCGCTCCTTGTTCCGCGTCCCATTCCCAAACGGGAATCCCTTCGTCCGGCCACTCTTCTGTCATAAGGGTCTGCAAGCCGTACATTTCAAACCGGCTGTCCTTCGGAATGATGACAGGCCCTCCTTCAAAGCGGTTCACCTGCGTGCGCAAAGCGTCGTAAAGCCCGGCTGCATCCGTTTCGATCAGTTCGGTATGAATGTTGACGCAGTGGTCTTTCAGCATTGTGACAAGATCGTCTTCCGTACAGTCCGCATGCGTTTGATATTGAGGCTGATACTTCCATTCAGGCAGGGACACGCCTGATTTCCTGCGCTCTCTGCCCAGACTTTCGGCGATCCGGTTTAGAAAGGATTCCTGATGTGTAACCGTCCCTTTCATCATCATTCTTCCCCCTTTTGTTTTTCCCGGTCTTTAAACCAATCTCTGAATCTCGATTTATGCGGCGCCGGGAAGTCCCGTATTGCCGTCCATTCTTTTAACGGCCCCGGCCCTTTTGATATTTTGTCATCATCCGTAAACGGCGTCATGGCGGCAGGCGCCCATTTCGATCCCAGTTTATAAAGGGACGGGGATGACGAGCCGAGCCCGAAGGCTTTCATCGCCAGTTTTTCGCTGATCGGCGCTTTGCCCTCTTTTTCCACAATGTTCTGCCGATGCTTGAGCAGCAGCTCGTGCAGCGGAATTTTAACGGGACACGCTTCCGTACAGGCCGCGCATAAGGAAGATGCGTACGGGAGCTCCTTGTATTCGTCATATCCGCCGAGAAGAGGCGATAAGACGGCGCCGATCGGACCCGAATAGATGGACCCGTACGAGTGTCCGCCGACATGCCGGTACACGGGACAGACGTTGATGCAGGCGGCGCAGCGGATACATTGCAGCACCGATTGGAATTCCGTGCCGAGTATGCGGGAACGCCCGTTATCCACAACCACGAGGTGGAATTCCTCAGGCCCGTCAGCTTCTCCTTGCTGCCGGGGGCCCGTCAGCGCCGTAATGTAACTTGTAAGCCGCTGGCCGACCGCGCTTCTCGTCAGCATGCTGACAAGCACTTCAAACTCAGAAAATGAAGGAACGATCCGCTCCATTCCCATCACGGTGATCTGCGTCTTCGGCAGCGCGGACACAAGGCGGCCGTTTCCTTCGTTTGTCACGAGACTGACCGATCCGGTATCCGCGATTGCAAAGTTGCAGCCCGTGATGCCGACATCCGCTTCGAGAAATTTTTTCCGGAGGACGCTGCGCGCGTGCATGACGAGCTCTTCCGGTTTTTCCGTCTGTTTGTATTCGAGTCTCTCTTTAAACACGTCACGGATCTGCTCTTTGTTTTTGTGAAGAGCGGGAGCAACGATATGTGACGGCGGATCATGATCGTCAATCTGGAGAATGTATTCGCCGAGATCCGTTTCTGTGACTTCACAGCCCTCTTCCTCAAGCACTTCGTTCATATTGATTTCTTCTGTCACCATGGATTTGGATTTTACGATTTTTTTGGCGTTTTTCTGCCGGATGACATCGCGGATATAGGAGGACGCTTCTTCCGCCGTTTCGGCGAAAAAGACATGTCCGCCTCTGTTGGCGACGTTTTCGGCGAGCTGTTCCAAATAGAAATCAAGATTGTCCAGCACATGCTGTCTGATTTCTTCCGCATGGGAACGCCAATCCTCCCAGTTTCCCAATTCCTCGGCCGCCTGAAGCCTTCTTGTCCTGAGCCGTTCCTGCGCTCCGGAGACGGCTCCTCTCATAAACTCATTATCTATTCCTTCTGATACCCGCTCTTTAAAAGCGGCGGTACCGATTTTCATCGCCATGATTTTACCCCCTTGTTGTTTCTCGTCTTATCTGCTGTTCAGCACTTCGGCGATGTGCATGACTCTGACGTTTTTATCCTTACGGTCAAGACGCCCGCCGATATTCATCAGACATCCGCAATCCGCCCCGATCAGCACCTCGGCCTCCGTGTCTTCCACGCAGGAGACCTTTTCATCCACCATTTGTTCAGAGATTTGCGCCATTTTCACAGAAAATGTTCCTCCGAATCCGCAGCATTGGTGCTTTCCGGGAAGCGCGGTCAGCTCGAGCCCCTTGACATGGCGCAAAAGCTTCATCGGCTCCTCCGACACGCCGAGCAGCCTCGTCATGTGGCATGATGTATGGACTGTCGCTTTTTTATGCAGCACCGCCCCGACATCCTCCACCCCGAGAACGTTGACGATAAAATCCGTTAACTCATATGTTTTGCCCGCAAGCTGCTGCGCTTTTGCGGCCCACTTCGGATCGTCCTGAAACAGATGCGGATATTCACGGAACATCGTCGTACAGGAACCTGACGGACTGACGACGTACTCCGCTTCTTCAAACGCGGCAATCATCCGCTTCATTGCTTTTTTCGCATCCGTCACATACCCGCTGTTGTATGCGGGCTGCCCGCAGCAAATCTGCCCCTCGGGAAAATCCACCTCACACCCGAGCCGTTCCAGCACCTCAACCGTCGCCTTTCCGACATTGGTCTGAAACATATCCACAAGGCACGTGACAAATAATGAGACTTTCATGATGAACCCCTCTTTCATCCTCAGTATGTGATCCGGTCATCTGATGACCTGTTTTTGGAAAGCTCTATAAATATCCTACACTATTCTGAATATGGATTGGAAGGTTTTCTGAAAAATCCTTTCGCCCGATGCGCTGAAGGGTGCAAAAAAGAGAAGCCTGAAAGCTTCCCATGCTGCTCTACATCCCGTTTTTCAGCAGGCGTCCCAGTTTTTGCACACCCTCTTTTATCGCGCCTTTACCGGCAAAACTGAACGACAGGCGGAGATATTCGGCACCGTCTTCCTGATGCGGAAAAAATATTTTCCGGGTACATAGGAAACGCCGTGAGACAGAGCCCGCGCCAGCATTGCGGACGTATCAGCCCCCGGCGCTTTCACCCATACAAAGTAACCGCCTTCAGGCACGTGCCAGGATGCGGATTCCGGAAGATATCGCGCTGATGCGGCGAGCAAAACATCACGTTTGCTTTGATATGCTTCCCGCAAGGCGGCGAGCCGTTCTTCAATACTCGTTTGTTCCAGATAGACGGCGGTCACCGCTTGGGAAAACGGGTGGCCTAAGTCTTTTTTTAACCATGACAATGCCGTGATGAATGCGGCGTCTCCTGCAATCCAGCCGATCCTCATACCCGGGGCGATGACTTTTGATAATGAACCGGCGTACAGCACCCGGCCGTTTTGATCCATGGCTTTCAAGGGCGGCGGAATATCGGTGAATCCGAGCTCGCCGTATGCATCATCCTCCAAGATGAGAAAATCATACGTTTCGGCAAGCTGAAGCAGGCGGGTTCTCCGCTTCGCTGACATTACGGTTCCCGCAGGATTCTGAAAAGCGGGTATCGTGTAGAGAAGACGGGGAAGCACAAGCCCTTTTCGTTTTCTTTCCTCAAGCATGAAGGCTAATGTTTCTGTTTGCAGGCCCTCTTGATCTGTCGGAATGCTCATGATATGCGGTGTATAATTTTTAAAAATCTCGAGCGCTTCCATATAGACCGGAGCTTCAACGGCAGCGGCGGTTTGTTCATCGAGGAAAACCCGCGCAGCCAGATCTATCGCCTGACAGGCGCCTGATGTCACGATCAGCTCATCGTCCCGGCAGTGAATGCCGCGGATGGCTAACCGTTCTTGAATCTGCTTTTTTAAAACGGCCGTCCTCGGGCTTCCTATATAATGCAGCGGCAGATCACGCTCCTCATCCAGAAGGCGGGAGGCGGCTTCTTTCAGCTCCTTATCAGGAACGAGTGCGGGATCGGGATAGCCGGAGTGCAGAGGGATGCACGCTTTCGGAACTGCCGGCATCCATTCCCCGGGAGGATCGTTTGTCAGAGCTTTCTTTACATGGTCAGAAAAAAAAGATTCGGCCTGCATGTGATGTTATCCCCTTTCACAAGTCAGCTTCTATACATTTTCTTCAAAATAAGCCCCCAGCACTTCTTCCACATTCGTCAGGTGCGCCGTCATCGCGGCTTCCGCTTCATCCGCGTCTCCGGCGGCGACGGCGCTGTAAATGCGTTCATGCTCTTCATACAATCGCTGCACGCTCGTTCGTTTAGAAAACAGCCAAATTTTTCTCGTTTCTCTCATTGTTTCCAAAAGGAGCGCGGAGACATGATTCATGAGATGCTTAAGCAGCCCGTTTTGTGATGCTTCCGCCAGCGCCATGTGAAAGGAGAAATCTGCTTTTTCGCCCAATTCTTCATCTCCGTCGATGTCTTTCATCTCCAAGAGAGCTTGGCGGATTTTTTGCAAATCGTCTTCGGTGCGTTTTTCAGCGGCCATGGCGGCGACGCCGAGTTCAAGCAGCTTTCTGACTTCGAGCAGCTGTTTGACGTCCTCTTTTTTCATCAAGAGGGCGGAAGAAAGCGGCTGGGAAACATGAGACGGCTCAAATTCTCTTATGTATGTGCCTTCTCCCTGCTTCATGTCGACGAGCCCCATCGCTTTCAAAGCCGACAGCGCTTCTCTGACCGCCGAGCGGCTGACCTGAAAACTCTCAGAAAGCGCCTGAACGGAATCAAGCTTTTCACCCGGCTTAAGCTCGCCCGCTTTTATCTTCTCCAGCAATGCGTCAGCGACTTCTTCGTAGATTTTTTTCGTTTTAATTTGTTTATATTTCAACGCGATCACCCCGTCACTTGTGAATCTTGATGTTTATCGTCTATTATACTTCTTTTTTTGTGTTGCCGACAGGTTCAGACAATTTGTTCAAGAAAAGTATTGTACTTTCAAAACTTTCAAAATATAATGCTAATTAACCCGGTCATCAGATGACCTTATCATAAAAAGTAATCGTTTACATGACATAAGGAGGGGTTTTTTAGGGATGCAATGGACACAGGGGTACGCTCCTTTAGGGGGAAATTTGCTTTTATCGGCAGCTTGCGCGTTCGTGCCGATTATCTTCTTTTTTTGGGCGCTTGCGGTGAAACGGATGAAGGGGTACATAGCGGGGCTTTTAACGTTAGCCGTTTCACTTTTAATCGCTGTATTTGTTTACGGCATGCCGGCGGAAAAAGCGGTGATGTCCGCTTCTCAGGGAGCGGTGTACGGGCTGCTTCCGATCGGCTGGATTATCGTCACATCGGTCTTTCTGTATAAAATCACCGTGAAAACGGGACAGTTCGAGATTATCCGGAGTTCGGTGCTCTCAATTACAGATGACCGGCGTTTGCAGGCGCTGCTCATCGCCTTTTCATTCGGGGCATTTTTAGAAGGCGCCGCCGGTTTCGGCGCTCCCGTCGCGATCTCGGCCGCTTTGCTCGTCGGACTTGGTTTTCAGCCGCTGTATGCGGCGGGAATTTGCCTGATTGCCAATACGGCCCCCGTTGCCTTCGGTGCGATCGGCATTCCGATTACCGCCGTCGAAGGTCCGACCGGGATACCTGCAATGGAAATTTCCCAAATGGTTGGCCGGCAGCTTCCGTTTTTATCCGTCTTTATTCCGCTTTACTTAATCATTTTAATGAGCGGGTTTAAAAAGGCTTTTGAGATATGGCCGGCCATTCTTGTTTCCGGCGTCTCCTTTGCGGCCGTGCAGTACGCAAGCTCGAATTTTTTAGGGCCCGAGCTTCCGGATGTGCTGTCGGCGCTTGTTTCCATGGCCGCGCTCGCTCTGTTTTTGAAATTTTGGAAACCGAAAACGGCCTTTCGTTTCGCCGCAGAACGGGAATCAGCAGCGGCCGCTGACCGTGCGCCGATCAAGTACGGGGGCGCCGCGGTGTTTAAAGCGTGGTCTCCTTTCCTTCTTCTGACGGCCATGATATCCGTTTGGGGGATTCCCGGCGTGAAGGCTGCCTTAACCGGTCATTATGAAGGAACGTCAATGTGGCTTTCCTGGCTGAATGCAGCCGGGCGCGCATTGACCTTCACGCCTCCCGTCCCATTTGTAAATCAGCAGATTCTTCAGGCGGACGGCACGCCGATTGAAGCCGTATACAAACTTGAGCTTTTCGGTTCAGCGGGGACGGCGATTCTGATTGCCGCCGTCATCTCCAAGTTCGCCCTCGGCATGTCGTGGAAGACGTGGGGCGAAGCGTTTATTGAAACGGTGAAAGAGTTAACGCTTCCGGTTGTGACCATTGTTTCTGTTGTCGGCTTTGCTTATGTGACGAATGCTTCCGGCATGAGCACGACACTCGGTCTTGCGCTTGCCATGACGGGCGCGATGTTTACCTTTTTTCGCCGGTGCTCGGCTGGCTCGGCGTATTTATTACCGGCTCTGATACATCGGCCAACCTATTGTTCGGCGGATTGCAAAAGGTGACGGCGCTCTCTGTCGGGATGGACCCGGTTCTCTCCGTTGCCGCCAATTCATCAGGCGGTGTCACCGGAAAAATGATTTCTCCGCAATCCATTGCGGTGGCCTGTGCCGCTGTCGGTCTGGCGGGCAAGGAAGCCGGCCTTTTCCGCTTTACGATTAAGCACAGTCTGTTTTTGCTTCTGCTCGTCTGTCTCATTACATTTTTACAGCATCATCTGTTTTCATGGATGATCCCGTAACACGGAGAACCTCCCCGGGGTTTGGCTCGGGGAGGTTTCAGCTGTACCGTTTTCTCGCCGATGACGGCGGAATATTTAATTGGTCACGGTATTTGGCGACGGTGCGCCTTGAGATTCGGATGTCATATTGTTCATGCAGCAGATCGGCAAGCTTTTGGTCTGAAAAAGGTTTCTTTTTATCTTCTTTATGGACCAATGCTTCCAGATGCGCTTTTACGGCATAATTGGAGGCGCCGCCGTCCCCCGATGATTCAGCTTTCGCCGAGAAAAATGTTTTCATTTCATACAGTCCGTACGGCGTCTGAACGTACTTCCCTTTGATGGCCCGGCTGATCGTTGATTCGTGGAGCTCCAGCGTTTCTGCCACCTCTCTTAAGGTCAGCGGCTGCATTCCGCTTTTTCCTGTGAGAAAAAAGGATTCCTGCCGTTCAGTCAGGACGCCGATAATTCTCGTGATCGTTTGTTTTCTTTGCGACAAAGCCCGGTTCAGCCAGCGCCATTCCTGATATTTTGCCGACAGATAATTTTTCGTGTCACGGCACCCGGCAGCTGACAGGAGCGGCTGATAATGGGCATGAAGCTGGATGTCAGGAAACGAACGGCTGTTGAGCCGCGCTTGAATGATGCCGTTTTTCACCGTGATGAAAATATCCGGTTCTACGTAAAAACCCGGCTCCTCATGCGCATAACGGAGCCCCGGCCTCGGATCAAGCGCGCTGATCATGTCAGCGATGCCCTGAATGTCTTTAAGCGGAATGCCCGTTTTCAGTGTAAGCGCTTTCCAGTTCTTTCTGGCAAATAGCTCAAAATAGGCTTCGGCAATCCATTCCGCCTGTTCGTTCCGCTCAGGCAGACGGCGGAGCTGAAGAAGGATGCATTCCTGCAAAGACCGGGCGCCGATTCCCGCGGGCTCAAGGGATTGAAGCTTTTTCAAAACCGCTTCCGTCTCCTCTTGTGAAGCGGATACATGGTCGGCGGCGGCTGATATGTCCTCTTTTAAATATCCGTTTGAATCCAATGAATGTATCAGATAATTGAAAATTTTTTTCTCATCATCGGACAGCTTCATGTCTAAGGCTTGCTGTTTGAGCGAATCCTGCAGCGTTTTACGGGTAAGTCTGATCTGCTGGCTTCCGTCCCGTTCTTTCATCCTGTTTTATTTGTTTTATGGTAAGATAGTGGCGGCGTGTCTGTTTCCTTTCGTTCAATCAGAGGGTTTTCCAGTGAGAGCTCATCAATATATCCGGCCAGTTCCGCGGAATTGTATCCGAGTAATGTGATGGCCTGTTTAAGCTCTTGCGTTAATTGAGGCTTTAACATTTGTGTTTGCTGAAGTTTGATATCCATCATGCTCACTCCCCTTTTTCATTGTACATGATTGGTTTCATACCGTATATACTTATTAAAAGGAGTTGCTTTATAGATGTCAGAACTTTTTTCTGTTCCCTATTTTATTGAAAACTTTACACAGCACATTGAAATGAATCCGAATGAAGACCGAATTCATGCGATGAACAGCTATTACCGCTCCGTCGTCTCAACCCTTGTACAGGATCAGCTGACGAAAAACTCGGTTGTGCTCAAAAGAATTCAGCATTTGGATGAGGCGTACAACAAAGTAAAACGCGGAGAAACAAAATAAACCTTCCGCTCATTCAAAGCGGAAGGTTTTCCTTCGTGCCGGCGGTTTCACCGATCAGCCGGACGTCCGGCGCTTCGTGCGTCCAGGTGTAATAATAGTTCGCGTTTTTCCCGTATGAATTATCAATGACGGTATTCGGTTTCCCGAGAAGCGAGGACAGGATGTGGCCGTGGAGCCTTGACGTTTCCACCGATTCGTACCTGCTGAAAAACAGGACCGCTTTTTTCGTTAAGAAATCGGAATAGCGTTTCCAAAACCGCGCAATCGACAGCGGGTTTCCCGCTTTTTTATTCAAAACATTCAGCGTTTGGAAAAAAGCGATTCCCCTGCGGTCGCTTGCTGACAGAACATCCTGCCAGTCACAGCTTTTAACGGAAGAATTGTTTTGCAGCTTCGGGTTGATTTCCCCATCCGTGCGGATAAAATGAAGCCTGCCGCGTGACGGAGCCGCTGACGCCGCGATCGGATACAGCTGATGGGCCATATCAGGCATAAGCCCGATATGATTCGCCGAAAAAAAGCGTTTCGCAGTCTCGTATGACAGATGATCTCTCGTAAACAGGTGGAGATCCTTATGCTCCGCAAAAAGCGCCGATGTCTTTTGCAGCCGTGTCTTATCCTGATAATAAATCGATTGCGGCAGGATGACGATCCTGTTTTCCGGAAAGGATTTGACGATTTTTTCCCTGAACGTCTGATAGTACGGATAGAGATCCCCGAAATTTCCGCCACCCTGACAGACGATGATCGTCTTTTTGTCCGCCCGGCGCCCGAATGGAAAATTGTCGGGATTCCAGCGCTGTTTCACGCGGATGCCGTGCGCTTTAAAAAACGCCTCCGTCCCTTTCATAATCAATAAATCCCCTACATTTCCGTAGAGGGGATAGTCGGCATATATGATGTCGGATTGCGGCGGTATAACGCTGTGCAGACCCGTCAGCGTCTCTTTTAATCGGCTCATAACATGGCGGCTGTCCATGTTTTCTCCCCTTTCGTTTCAAACAGTTGCGCAAGTGCGTCAATGACACGCTGCTGCTCCTCAGAAGACAGGTCAGACCCGGACGGCAGACAGATGCCCCGGCTGAAAAGGTTCTCAGAGACACGCTCATGTTCGCTGTGAGGATAAAAGACGGAAGATGAGAAAAGCGGCTGCGTATGCAGCGGTTTCCACAGCGGCCGGGCCTCAATGTTCTGTTCCGCAAGACAGGCGACGGCTTCTTCCGGCGTCACGCCGTTATCAAGCGTCAGAGCCGTCAGCCAGCGGTTTGAAACCGTTCCTTCAAGCTCCGGCATCATGCGGATGCCCGGATATGTTTCCAGCGCTTCCCGATACCGGTGAAAGATTTCTCTCCTCGCCCGGACGCGATCTTCAAGCACTTCCAGCTGCGATATCCCCACGCCCGCGAGAATGTTGCTGAGCCTGTAGTTGTAACCGAGCTCGCTGTGCTGGTAATGAACGGCGGCATCTCTCGCCTGTGACGCAAGAAACCTCGCTTTTTCAATCGCGGCTTCATCGTCAGACACGAGCATGCCGCCTCCCGATGTTGTAATGATTTTGTTGCCGTTAAAGGAATAAATGCCGAAACGGCCGAACGTGCCGCTCTGCCTGCCTTTATATGTTGATCCTAAGGACTCGGCAGCGTCTTCAATCAGACAGACGCCGTATGCGTCACAAAGGCTCATTAATTCATCCATTTTCGCGCTTTGCCCGTAAAGATTGACGGCGATCACCGCTTTCGGGAGTCTGCCGCGCCGCTTTGCATCCCGCAGCGCCCGCTCAAGCGCATCGGGCGACATATTCCACGTCTCCCATTCCGAATCAATAAAAACGGGCTCAGCCTGCTCATACACAATCGGATTCGCCGTGGCGACAAACGTAAAGGAAGGACAAAATACAGCGTCTCCTTTTTTCACACCCGCAAGCCGCAGGGCAAGATGGATGGCGGCCGTTCCCGAGCTTACGGCCGCCGCGCTTTTCACTCCCGCATATTCCGCGAGCCGCGCTTCAAACGAATTGACGAGCGGACCGAGCGGGGCAATCCAATTGGATCGGAAGGCTTCTGCGATGTATTCCTGTTCTTTTCCGCTCATATGAGGCGGAGACAAATAAATCCGTTTGTTTGTTTGCATGAAATCATCCTTTTTCATTATGGATAGGGGAGATGACGCGGGCCGGAACGCCGACCGCCGTCACATGGCCGGGAATTCTGCTGATGACCGCAGCCCCCGCGCCGATAACGGACCAAGGGCCGATGTCCATCTGCGGTATGACGGACGCGCCGATTCCGATGTGCGTTCCTTCCCCGACTTTCACTCCGCCGGCAAGCGCCGCGCGCGGTGAAAGATGGACGTAATCTCCGATTGCATTGTCGTGATCGGCAACCGCCCCCGTATTGATGATGCAATGGGCGCCGATGTCAGCGCCCGCCTGAATGACGGCCCCCGCCATCACAACCGTTCCGTGTCCGACGGAAGCCGTTTCACTGACGATCGCCCCGGGGTGAATGAGTGAAGCATAATCGGCATCTTCAATCCCAAGCGTTTCAGCGAACTGCTTTCTGACGCCGTTGCGGCCGATGCATATCGTGAACACGGCCTCGGGGACGAGTTTCCGAAGCATGTGCACGTCTTCCGTCCGGCCCGTATATAAACCGTTCCGAGCGGTAAAACCGCTGAATCCGTCGTCCAATATGCCCGCAAGCTCCATATCGGAACGGGCCTGCACGATTTCCTTCACGACTTTTCCGTGTCCGCCGTTTCCGATCAGCACGACCTTTTTCACGATGACATATCTCCGCTGCCTGTGAAGCGCTTTGCCGTCACATGGCCGGCTTGGTGTATGCCTTCTGACACGAGAACTTTTTTCACTGTTAAAAGCAGAATCTTTAAGTCGAGAAGAAAGGTGCGGTTGTCGACGTACCACACGTCGAGCTTGAATTTCTCCTCCCATGAAATCGCGTTTCTCCCATTGACCTGCGCCCAGCCCGTAATCCCCGGCTTCACCTCGTGCCGCCTCGCCTGCTCCGCCGTGTAAAGCGGCAGATAATCCATCAGCAAAGGGCGGGGGCCGACCAGACTGATATCGCCTTTGAGCACATTAAAAAGCTGGGGAAGCTCATCGATGCTCAGTTTTCTGATCAGCCTTCCCGTTTTGGTCAGGCGCAGATGATCCGGAAGCAGCACACCGTTTTCATCACGCGCATCCGTCATCGTTCTGAGTTTATACAACGTAAACGGACGCCCATTATGCCCCGGTCTCGTCTGTTTGAACAATACCGGAGACCCGATGGCGCATCTGACGGCTGCCATGGCGAAGAGAAGAATGACACTCGCGCCGCACAATAACAGCGTCGCGGCCGCTATATCAAATACACGTTTCGCCTTCAAATCTGAACAGCTCCTTTCACTTTTCGGCATTTCTGTAAAGCAAGCCGCCTTTCTTCTTTCGTACAAATGAAGAAAAAAGCGAATGCGGCATAGCTTATGCATACGGCAAGCCCCGCGGCGATCAGACCGGCCCAGCTGTCAAGCGGTGAAAACAGCCGGATACCCCGGCAGACGGCCCAGGCAAATACGGCCGCCGCCAACGGTCCGAACATGCCTTTGTAAAACGCGGTTTTCTGAAAGCCGGTAATATGCGAAACATACAGCGGTGTGAAGACGGCATTTTTCAAAATGAGGGAGACAGCCCCGGCAATGGTGATGCCGTACAGCCCGAGATGTGCCGGTCCGCTGAGAACCACGGCCAATATGACATTCAGTCCGCCTAAACATAAAGTAACGACGGCGGGCGTTTTTTGTTTATTAAAAGCCGTCCATACGTAAAAAAGCGGCATGACAGAGAGACTGACCGCCAAATACGCGGCGTGAATATATAAAAGCGGCGCCGTCTGCACAAACGACGGGCCCAGCCAAATCGCCAGAAACGGTTCGGCAAGCCCTCCTAATAACGCAGCGGGAAGCGCGAGGAGAAGCCCGTTCATCCGCACGGCCTTATTGGCGTAAGACAGGAGACCTTCCATATCGCCTTTTGAATAATAGGAAGTCAAAACCGGCGCAAACAGTGAAGCAAGCGTCCCGGCAAGACTTCTGAGCAGAAGCGGGAATTGAATAATCGCCGCATAGACACCCGCTTCAGACGGCCCCAGCACGAGGTTGGCCGTCATGAGGTCAATCTGCAGAAACAGCAGCACGCCGATCTGGTTGACAGAACTCCAGGCACCAGCCGAAAACAGCACTTTGCTCGTCTGTAATGACAAGGTTTTACGGCTGAAAGAAAACCATGGAATCAATTTCTTAAAGAAGAAAAAGTCAGCACAGCTGCACAGACGGCTCCCGCTAATGCCGAAAGCTGGATCTGCCAGATCTTCGGCGGCAGGCACGTAAACAGAGCGAGCACACACAGCACCCTGACCAGCATTTGCACGGCCTGAATGGAACTTGTGATATAAAGCTTGTTGGCAAAAAACGGCCCCGTCGCGAACCCCGCCATAAAAAACGTCAGCATAAACAGCACGCTGCCGATTACGATAGACAGCCTCACATCCGTTAAGAGCCCGGCCGGTACATTCATAATCTTGTCAATAAAAAAAGCAGTCCCGGCGAGCGGCACAGCGAGTAATAGAGATATCACGACAGACGCGGCTAAATAGTTGCTTACATACGCATTGGCCTCGTCCCTGTTCCCCCTGTGGGCGGCGACGGAGAAAAACCTTACAACGACAGAGCTCAGCGCAACGGTAATAATAGAGAAATAGTTAATGATATTCTGTGTCAGATGGACAAACCCAAAGGCCTCAACACCTAATGTTTTCACAATAAAGGGCGTCATCCACACTGATAAAAACACCGATAGTAAAAACGCCGTCACATTGGCGCCGAAATTAATGGCAAATTTCATGCTCCTTCCGCACTGCCTTTCTCTTTCGATTTCCGTTCGAAAAACGCATGCAGAAGAAGAGGAAGGCGCATTTTGCACAGACCGAGCACCACGCGCTCCCCGGCCAGCAGCTGTTTATGGCGGCACGGCGTCCTGCGCACCGCCGTTTTTACCATGTCATACGCTAAGATTCTGCCGATATGCGCCGTAATCTGGTGTGACGGCTGCGGGGCGGCGCATGCGTTGGCGATCAGCATCGGAATTTGATGCTTGCACAAATACGTATCAATATCGCTCCGGCAGGCGTCCGTCAGCCCGTTTTCCTCATAAAAAGCCATTTTCGCTGCATATTGCTTTTGCAGTTCGTGATCTAAGCGGGGCTTAAACGGTGTTTCTGTAAGACTTTGCGGATTTTCCCGGTAGATATACAGCCCTTCGTCTATCACTTTGACACGCGCGGCTTGGCGGAACGCTGCCAAGTTAAACGGAGAGTCCTCGGCAAACCGGATATCTTCATGGAACAACAGCCCTTGCAATGCTTCTCGCCGGTATATATAGCGCCACACATACCAAATAAACCGATGTTCGTGCGCGCGGGTCAGCAATGCAGTCATTTCATCCGCTGTGAAGACGCGGCCCGGCGGAAGGGACGGCGGCATATACGTTCTTTCTTTAGACGGCGTTTCCTTATAATAACCGCAGCCGGCGATATCCAGCCGGTTCTTCTCCGCTTCTTCATAAAGCCGCTCGAACATCGTTTCCGTCACATAGTCATCGCCGTCCGCAAAACCGATATAACGGCCGCGGGCGGCTTTTATTCCGGCATTGCGGGCCGAGCTGAGGCCGCCGTTTTCTTTATGAATCACCCGGATTCTCGCATCTTCTGCGGCGAATTGTTCAGCCATCCGGCCTGACTGATCCGGTGAACCGTCATTGACGAAAATGATTTCGATGTCTCTCAGCGTCTGTTTTGTTAAAGAAACCGCGCATTCTTTAATAAAAGGCTCTGTCTTATACATCGGCACGATCACGCTCACAAGCGGCGCGGTCATTGGGCATCACCGCTGATTTTCGAGCGCAGCCCGGCAAAATAAACACTTCGCAAAGAACCGCCTTCCTCATGCTTGCCGCTGAGCAGCCGATTTACGGCGGATGTTACGGCTTCAGGGTCGGGACGTTCAAGCAATGTCATGTTCGGTATGTTTTTCAGCCATTGATAGCCTTCCATCACCTTATGATCAAACGAACGAATGACGACACAAGGCGTTTTCGTCAGCGCACAAAAAATCATCCCGTGAAGCCTGTCAGTGACGACGGCTTCCGCGCCTTTCAGCGTATTCCAAAGCGCTTCCAGCTCCTTTTCGCGTGTATGGCGGCTGACCCTCCGGCCGACCGTCGTGGTAAAGAAATACAGCTCTCCGTACTCTTTGGCCAAAGCTTCTTTTACCATCGTTCTGTCCTCAGCCGTCAGCGCGCTCTCCTTATCCTCCCGTAAACAGAGGTAGATCCCTTCCCGCGGGATGCGCCGCTCGCTTTTATCCAAATATAAGACCATGTCAGGCTGTTTGAGCACTGTTTTTCCGGGAAAATGACGCTTCATCCATTGATACGTCGTCTCATCTCTCGCCATTAACAAAAGGTCGGGATGCGCATTGTACACTTTTCGGGCGCGCTTCAGTTCCTTCCGCCCCTTTTTTGATTCAGAAAAGTGAGCCGTCGCCGGAAGCTGAACGATCCGATATTGCCGGAATGTTTTTATGATAAAGCGGCGCGTCCATTCCTCATACCGGTACAAATCCCCCATGTTCCCGCCGCCGATGATGAATACCATATCATCGGGGTGGCGCTTTTTTGATCAGCGCTTTTGCCGATCTGTATATATCCTTCATATCCACCTCGACAATGTCAAAATCGGGATACTCCCGTTCAAGAAACGTTTTGCTTGCGTAGGCGATGGCGTGATCGCCGAGATTATCGTGGGACGGGAGCAGCGTCAGAATGATCTTTTTCTTGCCGCTGTAAGCCCCGCCCCATCCGCTGCCGTTCCGAAATGAAATTGGGACGGGTATTTGACTTTAAGCAACAGCCATTCCGCGAGATTGATTTTTAAAGATTGTATCGACATGTCTTCACCCTCTGATTTTCATTTTGTACTCGATTGCCCGCTGATACGCGGCTGATGCCAGCGACACGAACGGAATCAGCTTCAGCTTCGCCAAAAGCAGAAGGCATGAGCGTTTGGCGTCAAACGGCGCCGTTCCCGTTTTGGAAAGGCTCAGGCGGAATACGGGATCAGCGCATATCCGGCTGATATTCTTCCACTTCTCAGAAAACCGGCCTCCGTTATTCCGCTTCCATTCATTCAGCAGGCAGACCGTTCCGTGCTGAACGATGAAAAAATCCAGCTCCTGCCGGTATTCCTGTAAGCAGCCGTTTTCACGCAAAAAAGCCTCGTTCAGCCGATAGAGAACGAGACCTGAGTCAAACAGCTTTTTCTGATAGCTTTGCACAATGGAAGTCAAGTGAATCCGATAATGATAGAGCGGCTGATCCACGTATGAGACGGCACCTGCGAAAACATGCGCCCGGAGGCTGAAGTACTGATCCTCCACGTGCTCCAGCTCATCACGAAGCGGAAAGCGCAGCTGATGATGCTCGATCATGGATCTTTTGTACAGCTTGTTCCATGAAAAACCGCTGACTCTTCCTTCAAATAAATCTTTCAGGTACCGTTGTTTCGGGCGGCCCTCGTACGCTGAAGCGATCGTTGAAACGGCGGTTTTCCCCGTATCCGCAAATTCAGCCGCATATTCGCAAATCACGAGATCAGACTGATCAGCCTTCGCTTTTTCATACATGCTGAGGCAATAATCAGGTTCAACCCAGTCGTCCGCATCAATAAAAGCGATAAATTCGCCGCGCGCCGCCTCGATTCCCCTGTTGCGGACCGCGCCGAGCCCCCGGTTTTGCTGATGAACGACCCTGATTCTCTCATCCCGCTTCTGATAGGTTTCAAGAATGGCCGGGCTTTGATCCGTTGATCCGTCATTAACGGCCACGATTTCGATATTGGCGAGCGACTGATTGAGCAATGAATCTAAGCATCTTTCTAAATAAGTTTCCGTATTATACACAGCAATTAATAAACTGACCGCGGGTGTTTCCATATAAACCTCCAGTGTCCATTACCGGGAAAAAAATCGTTCTGTACGGAAGCACAGACGAATCGACCGGCATAAGCAAGTAACTGTAAAGAAAATAACAGACAATAATGGCGATATAAATCAGCGCATTTGATTTTTCATCAAAAATCCTCACAAAATAAGGGATCAGGATCATTTGATACAGGCCGAAATATATATTAAACCGGGCAAAAATAACATCCTTTGTCGCCAAAAGACCGAAGAGCAGGCCGAGCAGACAGAAATTCACGATGACATCAATGTCAGGCCAGAGCTTCCGCAGCCGCTCCCGATAGCAGAAAGCCAAAAACAGCGGCAGCAGCAGCACCGCGATTTTTACGACGTTCATCCCGTTCGTATTGGTCATCAGCCATTTCTCATAATGGCCGTACGAGCTGTTTTCCAGCACGACGACAAACAGCGAAATGAACTTCTGATACAGAAACGTCATAAGAAGAAACAATGCCGACAGTCCGAAAATCGCGGGCGACCATGCTCTTTTTCTGACGAGAAAATAAACCGGAATCATAATCAGCGCTGAGGAATGAAAAAGCGAACACAGCAGCACGATTGACATATAACGCTTCCAGCTTCCGCTGATCACGTAGCGGACGGCCCAAAACAAAACGGCCGCCACCATATACTGCCTGATCCCGTTAAAAGAAGCGTAATAGTGATACGTGCCCAAAAACAAAAATACACTCAGCTCAAACGGACGGCCGAACTCAACGAGCCCCTTTAAAATAAAGCTGCACGTCACGACCGCCACGGTGAAATACATGATTTGCGGATCTTTCGTGATAAAATTCATGAGCCAGATGAGAGCCGTAAACCCCGGATCAACGGCTGCTTTTTTCGCTCCGAACCCGAAGATCTCCCAAATGCTGCCGTAATTTCCCGCCAGCTTGTACATCAGCGCGTACGTCTGAAAATCCGTCCCGACTCTGTAGCGCAAACCGGAGACCAATACCAGCGATAGCAGCGGAACGAGCATGACGAGCTGATTCGGCCGGTATCCGGTCGAAAGCGATTGATCACGCCCGCCGCACATTTTCGCGAACCATGACCAAATATAAACAATTCCCATATTGACTACATATACAATCATTCGTTACTGTTCCTTTTTCCAATTCATATTGTAAAGCTTCATAACAGCCCCCGCATTTTCTCCCGCGTCATATCCCAGCCGCCTGAGGGTTTCTTTAATGCGCGCCCCGTCAGGCTTTGCCGCCTCTGCTGCCCGTAAAACCGCGGATGCCCATTGTCCTGGCGGTTCTTTGAGGCTGAGCCTTTTGACCAGCCCGATCCCGGCATCGGCTTCTTCCGTTATGCCGTCTGATATCACGCACGGCACCCCGGAGGCCTGCGCTTCAACGAGCGTGACGGGCAGCCCCTCATAAAGAGACGGCATGACAAATACATCCAGCATTTTCAGCAGATCATGAACGCGGTCTTCTATGCCGATAAAACGCACATCATCATCAAGCCCCAGCTTCGCCGCCAGATTTTCCATATCGGTGCGAAGCGGACCGTCTCCGGCGAGAACCAGCTGTAAGCCGATGCCCCGCTCTTTCATATCAGCGGCCAGCCGGAGCAGAAATTCGTGGTTTTTTCTTCTGTAAAGCGGCCGATATGGCCGATCACCAAACGGCCGTCTGCAATGCCCCGCTTCCTTTTTTCAGCTTCTGTGTCCGCCCACCCGCCGGCAAATAAGTCGAGATCAATGCCGTTCGGCAAAAGATGCACGTCTTTTTCTTTCCCGAATAAGAAACGGCCCGCCTCTTTTCCGCAGGCGCACAGTGCCGTGGCGTTTGCCGTGATCAGCCGTCTGAACACAAACAGCTGCATCCCGGCAAGCCGCGACGCCCGCCCCCGCCACGACGTACTGTGCGAATGGCAGATCCGCACCGGGACGCCGGCTAAACGAGCGGCCAATGCGATAAATCCCGACTGAAAATCGGTATGGGCGTGCACGGCGGCAAACGGGCCTTTTTCCTGAATCACCCGCTTGACCTGTTTTACAAATGTAATCGGGTTTGTGCTGCCGATGCTCGGCACATAAAAAAGCCGTCCGCCGAGAGCGAGAATTTCCTCATCATAAGCGCACGGATCGTTCCTATGGGTTAAAAAATCAAACTGCACCTTCGTTCTGTCCATCTTCCGGTACAAATTCATCATCATCGTTTCTGCGCCGCCCCTGTTCATACCGCTGAAGATGTGCAGCACCCGCATCGGTTTGTCAGTCATGTTCGGCAAGCCCTTCTTTTTGGCGGATGTCCCTGTTTTTATGATAACGGTTCATGACCGCGGGCGGCGTAATGGCGCGGATGAGCGGTTTTGCGATATACGCGTAATGGGAAATCGGCAGCTTCAGCCGTCTGCATGCCTGAAAAACGAGCACCGCATTATCAATGGAATACGTAAACGATCTCCTTTTAAACGCATCACTGTCCTCTCTGACTTTATACAGCGTTTCCTGGAGATTGTACCCTCGGAAACCCGCTTCAAAAAAGCGCAGCCACAAATCGATATCCTCCATCCGACGCGTCCGCCTGACTGACCGGTAGCCTCCAAGCGCTTTGTACGCTTCAGCCCGCATCATAATGGTGCCGTGGCAGAACGGTGTGCCTTTCGCCATAATTCCCGGTTTCGGCACGGGCGGCAAAAGCCGGGCGCCCCTGACGCCGAATTCATCAAATACGAGCATCCCCGTGCCCACGACTTGATAGTGGGCGTGCTTGTTTAAGAAAGCGGCCTGTTTTTCCAGTCTCCTCGGGTTGGAGATGTCATCACCGTCCTGCCTGGCGATATAATCCCCCGTTGCGTATGTCAGACAGCGGTTCAGCGAAGCGGCAAGCCGTTGATTCGTCTTATTTTGAATCAGCGTGATCCGGTCGCTGTAATGATCCGCGTAACGGCGCGCAATCTGATACGTTCCGTCAGTTGACGCGTCATCACACATAATCAGTTCCCAATTCTTATACGATTGGCTCAGGATGGATTCAATACTCTCCGCTAAAGTCTCTTCGCAATTATAAATTCCCATGATGACGGAAATTTTCGGTTGTGCTCCTGCATTCATACGCTTTTCTCCTTTTTATCCATATAACCGGCGTAAATGTGCGCCATTTCCTTTACCGTACGTGTTTCTGAAAAACATTCCGCCGTCCTGCGCCCTTCTTGTCCCATTGCTTTTCGCAGACCCGGGGATCGGTACAGCTTTTCAATCCGATCGGCAAATGCCGCGCTGTCCCCTGCCGGCACGAGAAAACCGTTCACACCGTCTTCGATGATCTCACGGTGCCCCCTGTTGTCTGCGGCAACGGCGGGCTTTTCGGCAGCCATCCCCTCAAGCAGATTCATGCCGAGCCCTTCGCGGATGCTTGAGGCGACAGACAGATCGGCAAGCTGAATCAGCTCATGAATGTCACGGCAAAAACCGTAAAACCGCACAATGTCAGATACCCCGAGTGATTCAGCCTTTCTTCTGTACGGCTCTTCCATCGCGCCTTCTCCGGCAAATACGAGTTTCAGCTCCGGAATGCGGTTCTTCAGCAATGCCGCAGCCTCAATGAGAAGTCCCTGGTTTTTATTGCCGTTTAATTCAGCGGGGTATATGAGGATAAATTCCCCGGCGCCGAAGCCGTGTTTTTCTCTCAGACGTTCACTCTCTGCCCGGCTCACAGGGCGAAACCTGTCTGTATTCACGCCGATGCCGTGTATTTTCTTCGCGCCGCAAGCTGTTTTTTTCATTTGCTTGGCCCGTTCGTAATCCTCTTCATTAATCGTAATCAAACAATCCGTGTAAGAAGAGAGAAATTTTTCGATCGGGTAATAAAGAAGCCAGTTTTTCAGGGGCGCTCCGTCGCAGAAGTGAAAGCCGTGCGCGGTGTACAGCACCTTCGTCCCTTTTTGGCGCGCTTGTCTCGCCGCAAGGCGTGCAAGCACGCCGCCGACCGGCGTATGACAGTGAATCATGTCGTAGCCGTTGTCCTGAATGAGCCGTTTCAGCCGCCTGTAAACAGAAAGATTTTCGGGATGAAACGGCGAGCGCCGGATCGGGATGGAAAACTTTTCATCAACGAATGGAAGATTCATATTGCCGCCTGCCGCGACGTGCACTTCCCAGCCCATATCCTGAAACCATTGAAAATACGGAAGATGAAAGGCTTTAAAATGATAATCGACAGTGGCGCAGAATAATACTTTTTTCGTCATCTTTCTGTCCTCCCATCACACACCTGCGGCCGCTTCTTCATGTACTGATTCGATCGCCTCAAACAGCCGTTTTCTCAGCTCATCTTCAGGCAGACGGCTGAATTCCTCCATAAAACGGATGAGCACGGCCCAATCCCCGTCGATCGCTTTCCCGATATGGATTTTCGGAAAAATCTGTTCCGTATGTACTTCATTATGATTCAGCAGTTCTTCATACATCTTTTCTCCCGGGCGGATGCCGGAGAATTCAATGGGAATCTGTTCTGTCGTATAGCCTGATAAATGAATCAGGTTTTTTGCCAAGTCGACGATTTTGACGGGTTCTCCCATATCCAGAACGAAAATCTGCCGCCCTTTTGCAAGCGCCCCCGCCTGAATGACGAGTCTTGACGCTTCGGGGATCGTCATAAAATATCTTGTCATCGCCGGATGCGTGACGGTGACGGGTCCGCCTTTTTCAATCTGCTTTTTGAAAATCGGAATGACGCTGCCGCGGCTTCCGAGCACATTCCCGAAACGGACGGCGGCGAATTTGGTGTTGCTGACCTTTCCGAGGTTCATGATGACCATTTCCGCAAACCGCTTCGTCGCGCCCATGACATTGGCCGGATTGACCGCTTTGTCAGAAGAAATCAGCACGAATGTTTCCGTTCCGCACATATCGGCGGCTTCGGCGACATTTTTCGTGCCGATAATATTGTTTTTGACGGCTTCTTCCGGATTATGTTCCATTAACGGCACATGTTTATGGGCGGCCGCATGATAGACGACGTGCGGCTCGTATTTTTTCATCAAGGTAAAGATTTTATCTCTGTCCTGAATATCGGCGATCTCCGCGTGAAAAAGCACCTCTTTGCCGAAGCGTGCGGACAGTTCGTTATGCACCGAATAAATGCTGTTCTCCCCGTGGCCGAGAAGGACGATTTCATGCGGAAGAAACGAGCTGATCTGGCGGCAGATTTCAGAACCGATAGAGCCGCCGGCGCCCGTGACCAGAATCGTTTTCCCTTTGATGCTGTCAGAAATTTTGCTCGTATCAAGGGTGACCGGCTTTCTGCCGAGGAGATCTTCGGCTTTCACATCCCTGATGTGTCCGGCAGCCTGCGTTCCGAGCAGGATCTCATCAAATTGCGGCATGATTTTGATATGGGCGCCCGTCTGTACACATTCTTTGTACAGCGTCTGGAGCTCATGGGTGCAAAGAGACGGAATGGCGATGATAATGTGGTGAATTCTCAGCCTCTGCACCGCCGGCATAATGCTTTCTTTTCCGCCGATGACGGGCAGGCCCATAATTTTGAGCTTATGCTTCGTCTGATCATCATCAATAAAAGCCACAGGCATGATTCCAAGATCGTTTTTCTGGGTAAGCTGACGGACGAGCAGCGTTCCTCCTGCGCCCGCGCCGATGATCAGCGCCCGGGAAGAGTCATTTTGCTTCCTGCCGATCGTTTCTTTCAGTACGCGCGAAATCATCCGGCTTCCTCCGATGAACAATAGCTGAATCATCCAGCTGACGGCTAACAGCCGGAATAAAATCGTGTGGAACACCCCGTATTGGACGGCGGCTGTCACAGCTGCGGACAGCGTGATCCCCTTCAGCAGATCAAGCAGCTCGCCTATTCCCGTATACGTCCATACCTGCTTATACTGGTGAAACATAAAAGCGCATACATGATGGCTGATCAGCATGCTTACGGCAGTCAGCAGCAACGCTCCGGAGTCATAAAAGTGATAAGAATCCTCAAAAAATTGATATCCTATAACAACGGAAAGTAAAACGAGATACGTATCCAATGCAAAAATCATTGAAAGTCTTCTCCGGTAAGTCAATCTTTCCCCTCCTCATTTATCGGTTTAGCTGATACGGTTTTCGTAAAAACAGACATAACAGCTAAGCCGATAACAATGCATCATCTTAAGATAAATTGGGCATTTAACCCGTCCTCACACCCCGCCACCGACGACCAGCATCTAAGGCGGCGAAAAACGCCGCCCACAGCAGAGCCGAGTGCCTCCGTTGATAAAGGTAAGGAGACATCACCTGCACCGCTCAATACGAGTAGTGCTCTGTTTTTTTGATTTTCTTTTTATTCAGCAGCGCCCCCAAAAGCTTTGCCTTAGACTGCTGAAGCGCGTCTTTCGCCTTTTGGACGGTATCCATTTTCGTTTTTCCGCTCAAGACGACGAGAACGCTTCCATCTGTCTGGTTCGCTAAAATCTGTCCGTCCGCCACCGCCAAAAGCGGAGGTGAATCGAAAATAACCAGACTGTACCGGCTGTACATCTCCTGAATCAGCTCTCCCATCGCCTTTGAAGATAAAAGCTCAGCCGGATTCGGCGGCGTCGGCCCGCTCGTTAAGACGTAAAGGTTATCAATCAGCGTTTTTTGCACCGTTTCGCCGAGGGAAGCGTTTCCGACTAACACATTCGTAAGGCCTTGTACATTTTCAAGCTGATAGGTCTCGTGTATCGTCGGTTTTCGTAAATCCGCATCAACGAGCAGCACCTTTTTTTCCTGCTGCGCAAATACCGCGGCAAGGTTGGCGGCGCTGAATGACTTTCCTTCTCCCGGAACGGAGGAAGTGACGAGAATGGAGCGCAAATGGGTCTGAACAGAGGAGAACTCAATATTTGTCCGAATGGTGCGGTATTGTTCAGCCACCAATGATTTGTGATGTAAAACGGATATTTGAGCCAGTCCCCTTCTTGATTTCTTTTTTCTGAATCCCAAACGCCTCACTCCCCGAAATGTTTTTCATCAGACCGTGTCTGCTGATTTTTGATGTCATACACAACCCCTAAAACAGGCAAGCCTGTTTTTTCGCTGAGCTGCCGCTCGCTTTTAACGGTTTCATCAAGAAAGTGGAGAAAAAACGCAAGCGTCACACCCGCCATGAGAGCCGCACCGAACGCCATCATGATATTCCTGATGCGCGAAGGCTTGACCATCATGCTTTCCGATGCTTTTGCCTCGGACAAAACAATGACGCCTTTTATATTCATCCTGTCACGGACTTCTTTTTTAAATGTCTTCATCAGCGTGTTCGCTATAGCGGCGGCCTGTTTCGGATTCTCGTCCTGCACCGCTACGGTAATGATCTCTGAATCGGTTTCGCTGCTTGTCGTGATCTTTGCTTTTAAAGCGGATGCCGTCTCAGAAAGATGCAGCTTCTGTTTCGCTTTCTCAAGCACAACCGGGCTTTTCATGATCGTTTGAAACGTATTGTTGTAATGAAGATTCAGCTGAACGTCGCTGAGATTCGAATTTTTTTCACCGCTTGTTTCATGAATGAGCACTTGGGTCGATGCCTGATAAACGGGCGAAACCACCCGGAATTGGATGTATCCCGTCACCAGCGTTACAACTGCTGTCATGATAAAAATCAGTAAAAGTCTGTGTTTAATAATGTCAAATAATTCTTTAAAACTCATATTCTCATTCATGTAATTACAGCCTCATCCTTATTGCATCAGGCTTAAACGCCCCCTTCTGTTAATGATTGGATTATAAAAGAAAAGGTCGAAATTTGAAAATTTCAAATTAAGCCATTTGGTTCTTTTTAGAGAACATTATCATGATTTTCCTCTTATTTACTGCACTTACCTTATAATTTTAAATTTTATAAAGAACGAAGAATTTCTTATAATGAACAAAAAAATGCCAGTATACAGGGGAGAATTCAGCACAATGATTGGAAGAATAATTCGTTTATACCGCAGAAGAAAAGGCTACTCTATTAATCAGCTAGCAGTTGAAGCAGGTGTCTCTAAATCTTATTTAAGCAAGATAGAACGGGGGGTTCACTCAAATCCGTCCATCCAATTTCTGAAAAAAGTATCCGCCACCCTGCAGGTCGATCTGACGGAGCTTTTTGATGCCGAAACGATGCTGCATCAGATGGGAGACACGGAAGATGAGTGGCGCATCCACCTTGTGCAGGCCGTGCAGTCGGGCATGCCGAAAGAAGAACTGTTCACCTTTACGAACAAACTGACTGAAAAACGGCCGGAGCCCGCACCCTACCGCAACAGAAAACTGACTGAATCCAACATTGAAGAATGGAAAGCGCTGATGCAGGAAGCAAAAGAACTCGGCTTGTCCGTTCAGGAAGTCAGATCATTTTTAGAACGGAAGCGTTACTGAGGATATGCTGATGAAAGGGCTTTTATTCGCTTCATGTCTTCATCTCTGTTTATAATGAAAAGAAAAAAGGGGATGAAATCATGACAAAACTTACCGTTCAAACCCGCTGCGGCGCACTGAAAGGAACTGCCGGCCGCGGTGCCCGCACATGGAAGGGCATACCGTACGCGAAGCCGCCCGTCGGAGAGCTGAGATTTAAAGCGCCGGAGCCGCCTGCACCTTGGGACGGCGTAAAACATGCCGATTCGTTCGGGCCGGTTTGTCCGCAGCCGGATGATATGCTGTCCATATCGTTTTCCGGGGATATACCGCCTCAATCTGAAGATTGCCTTTACCTCAACGTTTTTGCCCCCGATTCAGAGGGCGAAAAAAAGCCTGTCATGGTATGGATACACGGCGGGGCATTTTATTTAGGTGCCGGAAGCGAACCGCTTTACGACGGATCTGCCCTTGCCGCTGAGGGAGATGTCATTGTCGTGACACTCAATTACAGGCTCGGACCGTTCGGCTTTTTACATTTGTCTTCTATTCATGACGCGTATTCCGCCAATATCGGGCTGCTCGATCAGATCGCCGCGCTGCGCTGGGTGAAGGACAATATCTCCGAATTCGGAGGAGACCCGGATAACGTCACGATATTTGGTGAATCGGCAGGCGGCATGAGCATCGCCGCACTTATGGCAATGCCTGACGCAAAAGGCCTGTTTCATAAAGCCATTTTAGAAAGCGGCGCCTCTCATACGATCCCGGCGGACATGGCAAAAGACATCGCGGCGGCATTTATTCATGAAGCCGGCACTGATCAATTGCAGGAGCTTTCCGTTAATGACCTGCTTAAGACTGCGGATAAAGTGCGGCGCTCACTGGATCAAAACATTTTTCAGCTTTTGTTTCAGCCCGCCATCGATCCGGCCACATTGCCTGCGGAACCGGTGAAAGCCATAGCAGACGGGGCCGCAGAAGGCATACCTATGATCATCGGAACCAATCGTGATGAAGCATATTTGTTTTTCACCCCTGACACAGACATTCATTCCGAGAAAAAGCAGCAAGATTATTTGCATTATCATCTTGGAGAGAACTGCACCGAGCAAGCGGCAGATTTATATCCGCATTCATTAACGGGACAAATCGATATGATGACGGATCTGATTTTCTGGCGGCCGGCTGTCGCTTTCGCACAAGGACAGTCGCAACACGCACCGGTCTGGATGTACCGCTTTGATTGGCATGGCGAAACACCGCCGTTTCATAAAGCCGTTCACGCTCTGGAATTGCCGTTTGTGTTCGGAAACTTTGATTCTTTGAGAAAGACGCTGCAAGAGCCGCTCGGTGATGACGCAGAACAGCTTTCCAAACAAATCCAATCCGCATGGCTCGCTTTTGCAAAAACCGGAAACCCGAACACCTCTCACTTCAATTGGCCTGAATATGAAACCGATTCACGCGAAACTTTGCTTTTCAACACGGATACCGCTGTCGAAAGTGATCCCGATTCAGCAAAACGCCGCATCCTGTTTCAAGCCTAAAAAACGCCAAGGGAGCCGGCTCCCTTGGCGTTTCATTTTCATCTTACAGACATCAGTCAGCTTCGCAGCATATCCATTTCCGCATTACCCCTGATATGTTATATTCTAACCCAATACGTTAACCAAACATCATAAAGGAGTTTCTATATGGAGCAATCAAGTATTATCGGCACAGCTGCCGTTATAATCGGGGCGCTTATGACCTTAGTTTCATTTATCTTCCTGCGCGACACTGATTTCTATGCCGTGAGGTGGATAGGGGTTGTTATCATGGTTGCAGGGTTTTCATGCGGTCCGGCCCACACCATTTCAAAACATAAAAACAAACATGAAAAAGAAACCCGGTAACCTTTACTGGGTTTCTTTCATACCTTTCATTTTATCTCACTTCATAATGCAACTCCGCAAATTGTTTGTAACGCCTGACATCAGTCAGCTTCAGCCCTGTCTCCCGGTCTCCGGGTTTGAACAAAGAAATTCCGCGGCCGAGCAGAACGGGGGCGATCTGAATGATAAACTCATCGACAAGTTTTTCCTCCAAAACCGGGTGCAGCAGATCACTCCCGCCGACAATCCAAATCCGCTTGCCTTCTTGGCATTTCAATGCTTTTATAAAATCGGCAGGCTCTTCATGAATAAACCGCACATGTTCAGTACGCCCTGTCAATGTCCGCGAAAACACATAGCATTCTTTACCTTTGTACGGAAATTCCTCAGGCAATAAAACCAATATTTCCTCGTATGTTTTTCTGCCCATAATGATCGTATCGACAGATTCATAGAAAGCTTCATAATCGGTGCTGTCTTCACCTTCAGTTCCGATTAACCAATCTAAAGAATGATTTTCCCGCGCAAGATAGCCATCTGCGCTGACAGCTCCGTAAAAAACGAGCTTTCTTTGACCGCTCATAAAAATCCCTCCCCCTTTTTTATTATACCTTAAACATGCGGGTGAAATGAAAAATGATAGAATCGGGTAAAAACCTCCGTTACCGGGTTTTCGTTTCTTCCTGCTTTGGAGATGCTGTTAATATGCCGTCTATCCATCTTCCGGTAATCGGCATAAAGAAATGAAGGATGATCCCTCCTGAACAAACGGTTAATAATGTTCCGATGCCTACCGGACCTTTTAGCATCACGGCCAGTATGAAAAATATGAAGTAAATGACTGTTCTTGAAAAAAAGATGCTTCTCCCGGTTAATTCGCGGACAATTAACGTTAACCGATCAACCGGGATCGGTGCGAAATTTGTGTGCAGGTAGGTTGCGGTTCCTATCCCTATCACAACTAAACCGATTGCAAAACAGCCCGCCTTTCCGTACCATAGTTCAGGCGTTATGACTCGATGCAGAAAAAAAAGCCACATATCAATCCCGATTCCCGTTATAAACGCCGTAATCATCCCTGAAAATTCCGGTCTTTGTCTTTTTAACATTGAATTACAGCAAATTAACAGGAAAGCGATGATGATTTCCCAGCTTCCCACGGTAAGCCCTGCATGGACGGACAATCCCACAATAAGCGCATCAAAAGGCGACGTTCCAAGATCTGATTGAATCGTGACAGAAATACCAAAGGTCAAGATCATGATTCCTAAAACATAAAAAACATATTTCACTTTATCATCCTCATTTTCTTATTTTATGTTGCAAATACAACAAAATTACGATATGTTTACTATACGGTATTTTCATTGCAAATACAACAAAATTCAGCTGATATGATAAATGAAGAAAGGAGCTGTATGACCATGAGCATTCAATTAAAAAAGTGCAGCCTTAACGATATAACAGAGCTCCGGGAGATAAGCATTGAAACATTCAATGATACATTTAAAGATCAAAATTCACCTGAAAATATGAAAGCTTATTTGGAAAATGCATTCCGCTCTGAACAGCTGAAAAAGGAATTATCCAATCCGTCTTCTCAATTCTATTTTGTTTATTATCATCATGACCTTGCGGGGTATGTAAAAGTCAACATGAACGAAGCACAGTCAGAAAAAATGGGGGAAGACTCTCTTGAGATTGAGAGAATTTATATAAGAAAAAGCCATCAGAAACACGGGCTTGGCAAATATCTGCTGAATGAAGCTGTGAAAATCGCAACAGCACACAATAAAAAGAACATCTGGCTGGGCGTATGGGAAAAAAACGAAAATGCAATCGCCTTTTATCAAAAAATGGGGTTTGTCCAAACCGGAGAACACTCTTTTTATATGGGGGATGATAAACAAGTCGACTTTATCATGACCAAAACCCTGTCGTAAAAGGATACAAAAAACCCGGCCAAGCTGCCGGGTTTTTCTCTTATTTTAATTTTCCCGCACGGATATCATCGGTCATTCCTTCGTACGGCGCTTCTGAAATCAGTGCTTCGTTATTGATTCCCGCATTGTTGAGATACGTAATATCCGCAAACTCGGGAACGACATATTTCGGATACGTTTCATATTTCTCACGTGACTCTTTCATCACGTCAATGTAATCATTTTGGTAGCACACCGTGATTTCCGGATGCTCATGCACCCATTTCGGGAAGAAAATAATTCCGTGCATCCGTTTTTCATTCGGCATAAAGTTTAAGGAAACGTCTGTGCCTGTCGGTTCAGTCCATGACACTTTGTATACGCCTTCTGTCAGTTTGACGATATTCACTTCCTGGTCGCGCACCCAGCGGCCGCCCACCATTCCGCTATGAATCCGATAGTCGATCGTATGATCATTTTTAATATAGATTTCATACTCCCAGCCGTTTTCATACGTGTAAATCATATGGCTTCCGATAAAGTTTTCCATGTTGACTCACTCTCCATCTTATTATTGAATTTCATAAATATCTAACCGAATGTCATCCGGCCATCTGATCGCAGCCCCGATAAACAGCCGGTCCTGCAGATGCTGATATGCCTCACTGCTTGTTTCAAACACAGGCACAGTGCGGAAATACACGTGCTCGGGATCAATGATGCGGTTCACTGACTCATAAATGACTTTTTTAAAGAAAGTTCATTCAAGGACGTATCACCTCCCGAGACATTATGTTTATTTAAACATGTAACTATTTACACGTTTAATTGTAACGCTGTTAAAATGGACTGTCAAATAATGAGCTGTTTCCGGTTATGTTTTACAGTGTTCAATAAAAAAAGACAAGGGCGGCACATGCCGAAACCCTTGTCTTTTTTGTTAAGCTCATCTATAAAAAACGCAGACGAGCGTCTTCTTAGTAATCACAATCTTTATCTCTGCATCCTTTCTTACTTACAGCGTCTATTGAGTGCCCCATGATCTTGTCATTTGCTTTATCATAAATACCATCAAATTTATTCGATGTATCACCGTTGTAATAGCCAAATACCTCTATCCCGCCCATTGGATCTATCTCGTATTTATCTTTAAATGTAACGTTATGTATACCTTCATAATTCGCTTTGATAAATTTCTCCATTCGTTCTTGCGCAATCTTTATCTCTTCAGCCTGAACATTTTTATCATTCATACTCTTCATTATAAAACCTCCGGCTGCTATTAAGATAATGAAGATAATAATATATTTTTTCACAGAATCATCCGTCCCATCAGTTATGATGAAGCTCGCGGACTAGAAAATGGTGGTGACATCCGATGCATTTAGGGTCTTAAGATTTTTCTTCAGTGTCCGCAGAGGATCATATAAGCGGCAATCCAGAGTACTTCTTTATTCCAGCGTCTTTTTAGTATTCACATTCTTTTTCCTGACATTCGGGTTTCTCTTCTGCATCGACTGACGAAACTCCTATTTCATCATTCGTTTTGTCATAAAGTCCGAAAAATTCTTTTTCCTTATTACCATTCAAGTACCCCTTCACGTGAATACCACCCATAGGATTTATTTTATAATTGTTAATGTATGTAATCCGCTTTATATTTTTGTAGTTAGCTTTTATATAGCTTTCCATTTTATTTTTCGCTTGGATAAAAAGTTCTTGTTCTGCTGCTTTTTTATCATGGTGGTACTTCATGTAGATACTTCCTGACGCTATAGTTATCACAAATATTAGGGCAATTTTGCATCTCTTCACAAACTCATCCTTTCTTAGATTAAATTTATATCAACCTCGGGGTGTTGTACATGTCTAAAAAACATCAACGTATCAAGTATCAGTGATCGAGAATACTTTTTTATAAGCGTTAGTTATAGTTAGATCTAGGTTAAATGAAGTGATGAAGGAGAAAGGAATTCAAATCCAGAAGGAATTGGCTGATTTAGTTGGTTCTACTGAGGCTGCGATAAGCAGATTTAAAACAAATACAAGATATGATATCACAACACTATTCATTATTAACTGAGGATTAAATGTACCTATGGAAGATTTGTTTTATGTCGAGGAGATAGAGTAAGAGCAATAAAACAAAATTAGCTCAGCTCGATTGAGCTGGCTAATTTATCTTGTACAAAGCTTATCTTTACATTCTTCTTTGGGTTCGGCATCAACCGTATATGATAATATTTCTTTATTGCCTGGATCATATAGACCTTCAAACTCTTTTTTTCCATTCGTATAACCCTTAATACTAATACCACCCATTGGATTAATATGGTAATCCTTGGAAAAATGGATATTATCCACATTTTTATAGTTCGTTGTTAAAAACTTTTCCATATGATTCTGGGCTTCTTCGAATAACGCAATATCTTTTTCCTTTTGATCATACTGATGCTTCATAAAAAGTCCCCCAACTGCTATAATTATTAAAATAAGGATAATTATGTACTTTTTCTTTTTCATTTGGAAATCAACCCTTTCCTATCTTATTTTACAAAAATAAGGAGGCAATGTATATGAATCACAAGATTAAAGTTCCAAAATTAACAGATAAAATTTATTATACGCTAAGTCAGGAATCTTACAACCACGAAAGATTAGTTGATAAATTGAAAACGGGGAAACCGATACAAACAGACCAACAAACTTATTGGTACGTTGAAAAAATAAAAACGGACGAAGATACCGGATTAGACGCAGTTGTACTATCACAAGGAGAAAAAACACAAGATGGAAAATGGGTAAAATCAAAAAACCCCGAAAACGTGGTCGTCGCCTTTGCGGGAACCGATATCGGAAAAGACCCGATCAATGACGGCGTAAAAGCGGACGGCGGCAATATTGTTTTCGGAAATGATCCGCAAAAAGAAGTGTATTATATTGTAAAAAAGACGCGGAGGATACCTCGAAAACACTCGGAAAATACAATGGAACGCCCTCTCAAGACGCCATGCTCACAAACGGAAAGTATAAGCTGATAACGAAAACATCGCAAATCGATCAAGCCGATCAGCTGGTACGCAGCGTAAAGAAAAAGTATGCCGGAACGTCAACGATTATTTCAACAACCGGCCATTCACTCGGCGGCGCTGAGGCCGAATACAGCGCGGTGAATAATGATGTGTACGCCGTCGCGTTTAACAGCCCTTCCGTCGTAAAACTGCACGATGAAGAAACACAGAAAGACATCAACAGCGGCATATACGACCCTTACATCCGGTCCATTATCAATCCGGACGACATGGTCGGGGCAGGTTATTGGAACGAATATGACCGCCACAACGGGACAACGATTTATACGAAAAACCCCTCACTCTCACAGTTCAGCCGAAAGCAGCGGCTTGATGGGAACTTAAACGAGCAGATCAGCAAGAATCTCGCTTATTTCTTTACTACCGTCATTCTGAGAAATCCGGATACACACGGCTTAAACGAAGCGAATTTTATATTTGACCGAAACGGAAACATCACAAATCCGAACGGAGATGAGTTAGTCTTCGAGAAAAATCTCGGCGCTCTTCTGCCGGCCGGTGCGATCGGAAGCGGAGACGCGATAAAAGTAACGCCGAAAAACGCAAAGAAGCTGGCTGAAAAGGTGCAGGCCATGACTGAGGATTTGCGGACGATGAAAAAAGAAGCGCAGAACGCCTATCAAGAGCACGATGAAAAAATCGCCGAGCTGAAAACGGAATTTTACGGCCAAGTCGGACACGGCTTGTTTGATCAGCTTCAAGCACAGGACGTGACCAATACAATTGAAGATATTGCGCAATCCTACGATAAAGGCCCGATTTTTTACGACACACAGGCTGAGCAGGCGTTTATTGATTCTTTGCAGGCGGCGATCACGGACCTTGAAGAGATCGGCGGATTCTTACATAAAATAGCGGACGAATTTCAGGAAAAAGACCAGATGCTCGCAAACTGGTTAAGATGATAGAGGTGGATACATAATGCCGACATTAGACGAACTTTTAGAACACAAGGACGACCCGATGAAGAAAAGGCTGCAGCGGCAGATGCTGAAAACCGCCATGACGCAGGCAGCGGGGACAAAACTGGAAACAGTGCGCCAAACGCTGAAACCGACATTCGAAATGGACACTTTGAAAGATGAATTATATGAAGTGTATTCAGCCTTATTGAACAGCTTTGAAGGCAAGGCGCAAAAAGCTCTCGCACAGCGGATCAGTGAAAGTGCGCGGCTGATTGCCGGAACCGAAAATAACAGAGACACATTCGTTAACAGTTTCAAAACAAGATAAAATAAAAAAACCTCGCAGATTATCATCTGCGAGGTTTTTCCTATCGTCTTAACTGAGACGCGCTCGGAGGGATTCGAACCCCCGACAGACGTGGTACCGGAAACCACCGCTCTATCCAACTGAGCTACGAGCGCACGTTTTTTCAATCAGATACCTTTATATTATAATAAAGAAACGCACAGAAAGCAACTCTTTTTTGATTATACACAACAGGATTATGCAGCGTCCTCATGCAGCATAATCCTGCATCATTTAACGGCATTGATTTTCACAAAAAACTTATTTCAGGCGGACTGCCCCCGGCTCGGTACATTTTCAGCCGCTTCAGAAAAAGCGGCAATCACTCGTTTCAGCTTTTTTTCCAAATGTCTTTTAACGTCCAATAGGTGAATTCCTCAACCTTTACGGCGCCTTTCTCAGAAAACAGCTCAATCCCCAATCTGCCCTCATTCGGATAGATACGGCTTGTCATCGTTGTTTCTCCATGATTGGCGAATACTTCAATCGAGGATCTGTCAATAAAGATACGCAGCGCCAGCTTGCCGTTTGCATCCAGCCGCACCCTTCTCACACCGTCTTTCTCTTTCCCCATCTTAGTGCAATCAAGTATCAGCTTTTTCTCCGTTAGATTGTATGTCAGCACAAGTTCTTCTTCGTCAAGGCCGCGAATTTTAAAACCTGCCGTTTCGGCATCAGAATCGTTTACATCAAACACGGCTCGGACTTCAAGCAGGTCTTCGGACGTCTTTGCCAAGTAACTCCCTGAAACCGATCGTCCGGCACATTCCCGATATTCCATTTTCCGCAGCTGCTTGGTTTCTTCCACGGGATTCATCAAAAGTTTATGATCATCACGCAAAGTCAGTTCTCGCGGCAAAGTCAGTGCACCGCACCATCCGTCCGCTTTTGTCGGCATCTCAGATTCCCACATATCCATCCAGCCGATAGCAATTCTGCGTCCTTTATCATCTAATAATGTTTGCACGGCGTAAAAGTCATGGCCGTGATCCAGTTCTTTAAAAGCGCCGTGTGTAAATTTGTTTGTTTCATTATTATAGTCACCGATTAAATAGCCGGTTTGATGTAAATTTTGATAGGAATCACCGTCCGCCTCGATACCCTGGGGCGAAATCAGCAGGACGTGTTTGCCGCCTAATTCAAAGAAATCAGGACATTCCCACATATAGCCGAGATTACCGTCACTTTGGGCGAGAACCCCCGCGTATTCCCAATCACGCAAATCAGGTGAACGGTATAAAACGACCCGTCCGACGTTTTCTTTTGAAGAGTTGCCGATGACCATATACCAAACATCGCGATGCTTCCATACTTTCGGATCGCGGAAATGACGAGCGCTGTCTTCCGGCGGTTCCGCAATAACAGGGTTTTCCTGAAGCTTTTCAAACACGATTCCATCTTGGCTGACAGCGATATTTTGAGTTTGATAGAATAGGTCTTTCTCTTGATCAATTATATTATGTCCTGTATAGATGAGGGCTAATCTTCCATGATCATCGACCGCGCTTCCCGAAAAACAGCCGCTTTGGTCGAATGCATCGCCCGGAGCTAAGGCAACCGGCAGGTGCTCCCAATGAATGAGATCTTTACTTTTTACATGTCCCCAATGCATCGGCCCCCAATGCTCATCATACGGATGATGCTGAAAAAAGACGTGGTATTCTCCTTTAAATTGAATAAGCCCGTTCGGATCATTGATCCAATTCGCCCGGGGCATAATATGGAACCCCAATCGATATCTTTGTTTCACTTTACCCTCGGCTTCCTTCAAAGCTTCTTCCGCATGCTGAATTCTATCCATTTGTAACATCCTCTCTATCCGATTTTTTGCAGACGCTGGACACGCCTGCTGTTTTGTTTCGGGCCCAATAAAGTAAATATGGAGATGACGGTAAAACCGAAGACGACGATTCCCATGATGAGATAGGTTTGACGGAACCCCGCACTGTCATATAATCCTCCCGCAAGCGGCGACAGAATCGACGCGCCTGCCTGAGATGCGAATTGAAAACCGACGAGATAAAGGACGGACGACAGACGCGTATCAAAATTGGCAGCCAAATATTTAAAAACGGCGATCAGCATAATCGGCAATTCCAGTGCGTGGATGAGTTTCATTGATGAAATGCCTACAGGCTCAACTGCAATTCCGGACCCGACGATGCGGAAAGCCATTAAAAACCCCGCTAAAATCAAACTGTTTTTCGCTCCGAACTTATTGACGATAAAAGGCGCAAGAAACATCATGCCGGCCTCCAAAAACACCTGGAATGAATTCAGATAGCCGAATACTTGGTTACCCGTCGACACTGAAGGAAACAAAGACGCATAGTAGATCGGGAACTGCTGATCATATACGCCGTAAATGCAAGTCACCCCGATAATGTACATCATAAAAAACCAGAAATCTCTTAGTAAAAAGAGCCGCCCCACATCTTTTAACCGGACCGAATCCGCTCTGTTTTTCTCATGATCGGTCATTTCTATTTTCACAGACATGATAATGGCCGTTAATATGACGGCTGAAACAGAGGCGATCCAGAAGTTGATATTGGGATTGATATTGAAAAGCTGCCCTGCAAAAAATGCAGCCGCCGCCCAGCCCAGCGAGCCCCACATTCTTGATTTTCCATACTCGAAATCATACTTACGGCTGACCTTTTCAATGTACGTTTCAATCGCGCCTATTCCCGCTAAAAAAGCGGCTCCCAAATATAAGCCTCCGACAACGGCGCCAAGAAAGACGTTGTATTGTAAAAGCGGCCCATAGACGAAGATATAAAACGGACCCGTGAATATGAGAAGACAGCTGATCATAAACAATATCTTTTTCTTCAGCCCCAATTTGTCAGAGATAAAACCGTAAAGAGGCTGCATGCACAGGGCAAATACGGCGTTTACAGAAAAGATAATGCCTGTCGCTGATCCGTTTAAATTGATTTCCTGCCCTAACCAAATCGCAAATAAAGAATAGCTGGAAGACCAAGTAAAAAGAAAAGAAGAAATAAGCACTCAGTTTCCAATACAGACTTTTTGAGCTTTTCATTTGCACCGCTCCTTTAATAGGACCTTTTAACAGCCGTTTTGAGCCGCATACTTCCTTCTTCATATTCATCACATACATGCGAGCTCCGAGTAAGCGCTTACTTTCCGCCGCTGCTTGATTCTTTCACTTTATTGCCGCCAGCCATCTCTCCATACCCGTCACTTCCCTTCACTCCGTAAATAAAGCGCTTTCAAAAAGAATTGTATGTCAACCGGTTTCATATGTCAATCGGTTGACATACAATTTTCTGATTATTTCAATCAAACAAAATGCACCCTCTTTATATGAAAACAGAAACATGGAATGTCCTTGCACATGTCAGCCTGATTCTCTAAAATAAGTGCGTGACGGAAATTGTAAGCCATTTCAGTAAGCAGGAGGGCACGGGAATGAAGCCTAACATTCATGATGTTGCGAAAATAGCGGGAGTTTCCTCTACAACCGTTTCGCGGGTATTAAATAACCGCGGCTATATCAGCGAAAAACAAAAGAAAAAGTGTACAAGGCGATGGAAGAAATCAATTACTTTCCAAACGATCTGGCCCGCTCTTTATTCCGAAAACGAACCAATTTAATAGGACTTATCATTCCAAACTCCAGCAACCCGTTTTTCGGCGAACTCGCCTTTCATATTGAAAGCATTTGTACGTCCATGGGCTACAAACTGCTGCTTTGCAACAGTTTACATCGAAAGGATAAGGAAGAAAAATATTTGGAGATGCTGATAAGAAACCAAGTGGACGGCGTGATCGCCGTGACTTATAACCGGGGAATTCTCAATTATCACAAGCAGAATCTGCCGATTGTCGCCATTGATCATTACTTATCGGACAAGATTCCCGTCGTCGGCTCAGACAACTATGACGGCGGAAAAAAGGCGGCTGAACTGCTGATTGAAAAAGGGTGCCGGCACATCGTCCATCTCAACGGCCCGATTGAACTCGAAACACCGGCAAACCTCAGAAGAAAAGCATACGAAGACGTCATGCATAAACACGGACGGAAGCCTATTACATATGAAGTACCCTTTTATCAGCATTACCATGATATTATTTCAACATTATTCGATGAACAGCCTGACACCGACGGAATTTTTGCCAGCGATGATATCATGGCGGCTGCCGTGATGAACGAGGCTAAAAAACGGGGGAAAGACATCCCGAATCAATTAAAAGTGATCGGTTATGACGGCACTGAAACCGTTCAAACGGTTCTGCCGGACTTGACAACCATCCAGCAGCCGATCGAATTGATTTCCAAAACAGCCATCGAGATTTTAGCAAAAGAAATTGAAGGCGAATTTGATGATTTGCCGCTGGAAACGTGTTTGCCGGTACGGCTTTTGGAAGGACGGACAACGTAGTCAGACCGTTCAGCCGTATGTACCGACGCGACTGCGGTCTATTTTGAGCGCTCCGGCCATATCATTTTCTCAAGGCTCCGGCGCTGATCATCCTCATTTTCACTTTGCTGTTTGAACTTTTTGTTTTATGGGAAAAATGGTGTTAGAAGAAAAGGTTGGCATTTTGGTCAGCGTTTTGTTTGACCTTTATTGACCAAAAATGTATCATGTAAATACATACTTACCTAAAAGGTGAAGGAGGAGCATTATGAATTTAATACCTACAGTCATTGAACAAACGAACCGCGGAGAAAGAGCTTATGACATTTACTCCCGTCTTTTGAAGGACCGTATTATCATGCTTGGATCTGCGATTGATGACAACGTTGCGAACTCCATCGTGTCACAGCTTTTATTCCTTGAAGCGGAAGACCCTGAAAAAGATATTTCCATTTACATTAACAGCCCTGGCGGATCAATCACTGCCGGTATGGCAATCTATGATACAATGCAGTTCATTAAACCGAAAGTATCCACGATCTGCATCGGTATGGCCGCTTCTATGGGAGCATTTTTACTTGCAGCCGGAGAAAAAGGCAAACGTTACGCGCTTCCTAACAGTGAAGTTATGATTCACCAGCCGCTTGGCGGAGCGCAAGGACAGGCGACAGAAATTGAAATTGCGGCAAAACGCATTCTCTTGCTTCGCGACAAATTAAACAAAGTGCTTGCTGAACGTACCGGCCAGCCGCTTGAAGTCATTGAGCGCGATACAGATCGCGACAACTTCAAATCAGCTGATGAAGCCTTAGAATACGGCTTAATCGATAAAGTGCTGACACGCAATACGGAAGACCAGAAGTAATGCCTCAGAAACCTGCAAGAGATGATGTCTCTTGCAGGTTTTTTTATGCTTTATTCCCATTCAAAAAAGTAATGAATGCTTTGACGACAGATAATTCTAACGCTGAAGAATCATACATGAGCCAAGTATCGCGTATCACAGGCTCGTTATTTTTATAGGATAGCGCCAATGTGTATAATTCATCAGAAGGCTGAAGACAGATTTCCGGCACAACAGAATAACCGAGGCCGTTTTTCACCATCTCTTTACAGGTTTCCTGTCTGTCTACCTCCATTGCAATGAAAGGCGGTTCAGTAAATTGGTTATTCCACCATTTTTGAATCAAACTTTTCAAAGAAGCATCAGTTTGATAATAAATCATCGGCAATTTTGGAAGGTCCTCACTGTTGATTTCAGTTTTTGAAATAAGGTACAGTCTCTCTTCATTTAACAGTTGTTTTTCCCCTTGCCAATCATAATTTCCCCTCATAATCCCAAGGTGTACCCCCGAATGATGAAGCAGATCCATCACCTTCGCACTCCATCCCGTATTGACGTGGAATTGTACAGACGGATACTGATCAGAAAACCGTTTTAGAATCGCCGGGAGCTTATACTGAGCAAAATTGCTTGAGACTCCTAATCTGAGAACCCCGCTGACTTCATGGCTCATATTGAGCATATCATCCTTCACTCTTCTGAATTCCTGCAGCATCTCTTTCGAATAATCAACCAGATGTTCACCTTCTGAAGTGAACTCCATCCCTTTTTTCTTTTATAAAAAGGCGCACTCCGAATTGTGCTTCCAGGTTTTTGAGCCGATAACTTAACGCCGGCTGTGTCATATATAATCGCTCTGCCGCCTTCGTCATATTTTTTTCTTCGAATAATGTAATGAGCACAATCCAATCCTTTTCATCCATATGAAATCCCCCAAAATATTTTTCTGCTATAAAATTTTCTCATATTATAAAAGTTTTTTATTCAACTTTATAAAAATTATATGTTTTACTTATAATCCTTATTTATCATACGATATTTTCCAAAGGGACCGGTACCTTTTTATCCACACAAAATGATGTAAGGATGAGACACCATGGAAAAAGTTCCTGTAACCGTTATGAGAGGCGGCACCAGCAAAGGCGTTTTTATTCTTCAAAAAGACATGCCAGACGATACAAACCTATGGAGCGATTTTCTTTTAGACATTATGGGGAGCCCTGACGAGAGACAAATTGACGGTCTCGGCGGCGGCCATTCTCTCACAAGCAAGGCAGCCATTATTAAGAAATCCGCCAGAAAGGATGCTGATGTTGAGTATACGTTTGCTCAGGTCAGTTTGACTGACAATTTTACCGACTTCAAAGGCAATTGCGGAAATATCTCTTCTGCGGTAGGCCCTTATGCTATTGAGAAAGGGCTCGTTCAAGCTGAAGAGCCGGTTACAAAAGTCAGAATTTTAAATACAAACACTCAAAAAGTGATCGCAGCAGAAGTCGAAGTCAGAAATGGAACATTTCATTACCAGGGGGACTGCTCTATTCCGGGGGTTCCAGGTACAGCTTCTCCTATTTATCTTTCATTTCACCAGGCTGAAGGAGCGGTGACCGGTAAGCTGTTTCCCACTGGTCAGCCTATTGATGTTCTCGATACACCGTATGGAAATATCTCGGTATCGATTATTGATTACGCCAATCCGCTTGTCTTTGTAAAAGCAGAGGACACGGGGCTTACCGGCTTAGAACTTCCGGATGAATACACCCCGGATATATTGGAAAAGCTCGAAATGATCCGATCGATTGCAGCCGAGAAATGCAGATTCGCTCCGAGACATGAGGCTGCTGCAAAATCACCGGCCGTACCAAAACTAACATTGATCTCATCTCCAGCGGATTATATCGATACAAAAGGGATAAAGAGACACGCAGAAGAGATGGATCTTGTCATTCGTATGATGTCCATGCAAAAACCGCATCAAGCTTTAGCCATTACAGGGGCGGTATGTACGACTGCCGGCATGCTATTGCAAGATACAATATTATCTGAATTTTCATTCTCCGGCAGAACGATCCGATTGGGGCATCCAAGCGGTATTTTAAAAACCGAGGCAGATGTTGATTCGGATGGAACAACGATTAAAGTAGTACGCACAGCAAGAAAAATCTCTGAAGGCTATGTGTTTACTAAACAAAGTTACAACATGAATACGCTGAATCACATTGGTTAATACCGTCTTCAGACAAGTCAAAGATAAACGGAGGAATACGAGATGATCAATGTAAATGCGTCTAATCGATTAAACAGACTGCCTTTTTCAAGGGCCCATCAAGCAGTGCTCGTTATCCTTTCATTCGCTTACTTTTTTGATTTTATCGATTTAAATACGTTTTCATATGCGGCGCCTTCACTTTTAAAGGAATGGAACATATCCACTCATACCATCGCTTTTATTACGTCTGTCTCCTATTTCGGGATGTTTATCGGCGCCTCTGCCGGGGGATGGTTTTCAGACCGTTTCGGAAGGAAAAAAGGTTTAATTCTGGTTGTCACCTTTTTCTCTTCCTTCTCCCTCCTCTCTTCTCTGGCTTGGAACCCAGAAATACTCGGTGTTTTTAGATTTCTTACGAGTTTAGGTATCGGCGCCACAACGATTGTGGCAAGTACGTATATCAGCGAATTTTTCCCATCCGCAACTAAGGGAAAATACCAGGCAATCTGTATTACAATCGGCATATGCGGAATTCCTGCGGCCGGCTGGGTGGCTAAATTGGTCGTGCCGTCCGCCTCTTACGGCTGGCGGTTTATCTTTCTATTCGGCGCTGTCGGTATTTTTTTCCCGCTGATCGCCAGAAAACTGGAAGAATCACCGAAATGGCTGGACACGAAAGGAAAAAGCGAACAAGCACACCGCATTCTGCTTGAACTGGAGGCAAAAGCAGAAAAAGAAAAGGGTGAACTGCCTGAACCAGCTCCGGCTCTGCAAAGCAGACAAACCGCTGTAAAATCCGTTCCATATCGGACGCTGTTTCAAAAGCCTTTGGCAGGAAGAACTTTTGTTTTAATGACGATGTGGGCAGCTTCCACGATTGCAATTCAAGGCTTTGGCACGTGGGTTCCCACCCTTCTGGTGAAAGAAGGCGTATCAATGGATGAGTCTATCGTATACGTCACTCTGGGAACGATCGGTGCCCCGCTGGGCGCTCTCATTGCGTCGCAAATCTCTGACCGTGTGGACCGAAAGTGGGCCATTTCTGTTTTATCGTTAATTATTATGGCGCTTGGATTCTTTTACGGCATCAATCCTTTGCCGATGGTCATTATCGTATGCGGATTTCTCATGCATATGTTTGAGCGTACTTTCAGTTCGATCGCATATGCTTATACGCCGGAATTATATCCGGTTGAAGCCAGGGCATCTGGAAATGGCCTCACTTACGGCGTAGGACGTCTTGCAAATGTAGCCGGCCCCTTTGTCGTCAGTTTCCTGTATTCAGGCTACGGATTTTTAAGTGTTTTCTTGTTCTTTACAGGCTGCTGGTTTCTTTGTGCACTGACAGTCGGTATATTTGGAATCGGTTCAAAAAAACAAAAGATGCAGCAGGATGATTTCATATCGGAAGAAACATTCGTACAACAAAAGTTGTAAACGCATACAGTCTGCAAACCGCAAAACATCCATCTCCTCTGAGGAAATGGATGTTCTTCTTTCAACCCCAACAGCATTCTCATTCGCATCTTATTCTCAGCCATATCTCTTATTACGAAGAAAGGCGTGGTACGCACGAGAAAGAGAAAAGAACTTTCCGTCAGAATAAATTAGATGCAGCCGCCGAAACATATTTCTGACCGCCACCTTACAATTCCTGCCATTTCTTATCTAAAATCGGGTATGTATACCGATTCATCTGCTCAATCAGCTCATCCGGCCGGGAGGAACTGTGTATCAGCTTTAAATGAGACTCATTCGAAAATCCTTCCTGGATGCTGTACTTGACCATCTTCATCATCGGCTCAAAATACCCGTTCACATTGTACAGTCCGATCGGTTTTTGATGAATGCCGATTTGCGCCCAGCACAGCACTTCAAATAACTCTTCATATGTTCCGAAACCGCCGGGCATGGCAATGTACCCGTCGGCAAGTTCACTCATTTTCGCTTTCCGCTCATGCATGCCGCTGACTTCAATCAGCTCCGTCAGATTCTGATGAACAATCTCTCCGCTGAAAAGCCCGCTCGGCATGACGCCGACAGCTTTTCCGCCGCCTGCCATTAACGCATCAGCGACGGTTCCCATCAGACCGACCCGTGAACCGCCGTAAACAAGGCCGATTCCCTGCTCGGCCATATATTCACCCAGTTCGGCCGCTTTGCGTTTGTACTCTTCATTTACCCCCGGGTTTGACCCCGCAAATACACAAATGGTTTTCATTTTTTCATCTCCGCATCTATATATGTACATCAATAAATCAAAATACACTATATATTGTCCCATCTCTATATGATAATATCAATAAGAATCATACAGGACATAAGGAGTGTTTCACATGCAGATGGCTGAAGCAGAACAATGGACGAAAGATTTTTACGAAAAACGAGGATGGACGGCGTACGGGCCATTTATCAGAATCGGCTTTTTAATGGAAGAGGCGGGTGAGCTCGCCCGGGCGGTAAGAGCATATGAAATCGGCAGAGACCGGCCGGATGAAAAGGACGCAACCCAGGCTGAACGCAGGCAGGAGCTGATTGAAGAAATGGGTGACGTCCTCGGAAATCTGGCTATCCTTGCCGATAAGTACGGAATCACGTTAGAAGATGCGATGGAAGCCCATCAGAAAAAACTGATCAAGCGCTTTGAAACCGAATAAAAACACGGCCTGTCCGCTTTTTCATGGACAGGCCGTATCTGAATTTATCCCGTTATCTCGTCCTGATGCTCAAAGAAATGCTGTTTCCCGATTTTATGAAACAGCCCCGTCTTCCGGATCAGCTCTCTCGGCTGTGATTGCAATCCGACGATCATCAATCTCCCGTTATGCCGTTTGATCCGGTTCATCACATTCCCCAGCACCGCTTCTGCGGAGGTATCCATGTAATGCACATTATTCATCAGCAGAATAAGCGTCTTCGGCTTTTCCTGAAGCCTCTCCAGCAGCGATGATTCCAGTGAATCAATTGAACCGAAAAACAGCGGCCCTTCAATGGAATATGTGCTGACGGATGAATCATTTTTAACCGATTTGACAGCGGCATGCGGTGTTTTAATGCTTGTTGATTCGCTCATTTTTCTGATAAAGAAAACAAAAGCGAGCACGAGACCGGCGGAAACGCCGATGATTAAATCAAACAGAACCGTCAGCAAAAAGGTTGCCGCCAGTACAAATGAATCAGTGTTTTTCAGCCGCATCATATTGGCGACTTCCCTCCGCTCACTCATGTTCCAAGCCACTACCATCAATACCGGCGCCATGCTTGCCAGCGGTACGTGAACGGCAAGCGGGGCGAAGACGAGCAGGACGAGCAGGACGGTGACTCCGTGGACAACACCGGAAATCGGAGAAACTGCGCCGTTTTTAATATTTGTTGCGGTCCGCGCAATCGCTCCCGTTGCCGGTATGCCGCCGAAAAGCGGCGCTGCCATATTGGCGATGCCCTGCCCGACAAGCTCCCTATTGCTGTCATGCCGTGATCCTTTCATATTGTCCGCGACCATCGCCGATAATATGGATTCAAGTCCGCCGAGAAGCGCAATGATCAGAGCCGACGGAAACATCATTATCATGTTATCAATTGAGAAATCCGGAAGCTGGAAAGCCGGAAGCTGCCGCGGAATTTCCCCGTAAGCAGAACCGATTGTCGCCATTTTGTCAGGAAAAACACGACCGCCGCGGCTGTAGAGACAAGCAGCGCCACAAGCGCGCCCGGAATCTTCGGCATCAGCCTGGCTGATAACAGCAAAATGGCCAAAGCAATTCCCGCGATGAGGATGCTGTACAAATTAAAGGTTCCGATCTTCTTGCCTATTTCCGCAATGTTGAGGATAAAGCTTTCATGCTTTTGGATATCGCGCAGACCGAGAAAATGGGCAATCTGCTCCGAGAAAATCAGCACCGCGATCCCGGCCGTAAATCCGACGATCACCGGCTTCGGCACGAATTTCATAATCTTTCCGAGCTTAAATACGCCAAACAGGACGAGCATGACGCCTGCCATAAAACCGGCTACAAGTAAATTCTCAAAACCATACTGCATCACAATGGCAAATAAAATGGGAACAAACGCCCCTGTAGGCCCGCCGATCTGATATTTAGAGCCGCCCAAAAGCGAAATCAGAATTCCGGCCACAATAACGGTGTAAAGCCCGTATTCCGGACCGACCCCCGAGGCGATGGCAAAGGCCATTCCCAGTGGAATCGCTACAATTCCGACGACAATTCCTGCGACCAAGTCTTTCTGAAATTTCTGCATATTGTACCCCTGGTATCTGCCGGTAAATTGCATCGTCAGCTGCATCCTCCTTTGACTGTTTCATAACCGTCAACGACTACATCCAGCGTCCCCGTTCCCGGATCGATCACCAGCCCGTGCACCGGCACCTCTTCAGGCAAGAGCGGATGATGCCTGACCATATTCACGCTGTGGGCCACGCTTTCTTCGACGCTGTGAAAACCGGTCAGCCATGTTTCCAAATCGACTCCCGCATGCTGCAGAAGGCTCAGACATTTGTCCTCCACGCCGCGCTCTTTTGCTTTATTTAATATGGAAGCCGCATTTAATCCCGACATTCCGCACTCGCGGTGACCTATGATGCAGACTTCCTCTGCCTGCAGTTCATAAACGGCAACCAAAATGCTCCGCATGACACTTCCAAATGGGTGAGAAACAATGGCTCCCGCGTTTTTTATGATTTTGGCATCGCCGTTTCTGAGTCCCATCGCCTGCGGCAGAAGCTCCGTCAGCCTTGTATCCATACAGGATACGATGACAAGCTTTTTTTTCGGGAATTTTGTCGTTTGGTAAGGTTCATATTTCCTTTCTTGGACAAACTGCTGGTTGTGCTCCAAAATGCTTGATAAAGAAACCATTTTTCTATTCATCTCCCATCCGATTGTATTGCAAGCCTTCTTACCCAGCTTACAGTAAGGAATTATAGCACAGAAAAAGGCCTCAAAAGCGCTTTCAAAAAAAGACACGATAATTTAACTGTAAATTCAGATTATATTCATTTATATCTTTCAAAAATAATAAAATTTATCTTTACACCAACCTATAAAGCTTTTGAAAACAGCGGTTCCGCTCTTTTTGCCTTCAGAAATATAGGCGGATTCTGTTATTGTTTGGAGAAATCAAGCATGTACATTTCTTTTTCTTTCATTTTAAGTTCAAAAGAACCAGAAATTTATCGTAATGCGTTTGATTATTTCTCACGTTACCGCTTCTCTTATATAATAAAATAGAGAAGAAAGACAAAGGAGGAGAAGCCCGTTGAAACCCTATGTATTCATCGCGAAACCGATACCGCCCGAAGTCGAACAAATGATAGGCGAGCATTGCCGCTATGACATCTGGAAAGAAGATACCATTCCAAAAGAGAAACTGTACGAAAAAATGAAAGATGCTGAAGGGCTGCTGACATCCGGAACGGCGATTGACAGTGATTTGCTGGATCACGCGCCGAAGCTGAAGGTCGTCAGCAATAATTCAGTCGGCTATGATAATTTTAATATTGAAGAAATGAAAAGACGCGGGGTTGTCGGCACGCATACGCCGTACACCTTAGATGACACTGTCGCTGATCTGGCTTTTTCATTAATCCTGTCTTCCGCCAGACGGGTTGCCGAATTGGATCGATTCGTCCGCGCCGGCAAATGGGGAACCGTTGAGGAGGAATCTCTTTTCGGTATGGATGTCCACCATCAGACATTAGGAATTATCGGCATGGGCAGAATCGGTGAACAAGCTGCCAAACGGGCAAAATTCGGCTTCGATATGGACGTGCTGTATTATAACCGCAGCAGAAAACCAGATGCTGAGAAGGAACTCGGGGTTACATATGCCGACTTAGATACACTGCTGAAAACATCAGACTTTGTGCTTTTAATTACGCCGCTTACTGACGAAACGTATCATATGATGGGAGAGCGGGAATTTAAATTGATGAAAGATACGGCATGTTTCGTCAATATTTCCCGGGGAAAGACGGTTGATGAGAAAGCGCTCATCCGCGCATTGCAGGAGGGCTGGATAAAAGGCGCCGGTTTAGATGTGTTTGAAAAAGAGCCGATCGCCGAAGACAATCCGCTCCTGCAGCTGGAAAACGTCACATTGCTTCCTCATATCGGGTCAGCAACGGCAAAAATCCGCTTGAATATGTTCAAGCAAGCCGCACAAAACATGATTGACGCCGTATACGGAAAAACACCGAAAAACCTCACGAAGGAATTTCAATGAGATGAAAAATCCCGGCCGTTTCAGCCGGGTTTATTTTTCGCTAGATCAAAAGTACTATTTTTAAATTCTTTCTATTCCTTTCTCTCGATGCTGATACAATGAAAAGGAATCAGCTTCACATGATAAAAATGGGAGGTATTGCTTTGAAAAAACGATTATCGTGGATTTCCGTTTGTTTGCTGGTGCTGTTCTCCGCGGCGGGGATGCTGTTTTCAACGGCTGCCAAGACGGATACATCTTCTCACAAGGCACACACTGAAGCACAGGTTATCAACACGTTTGACGGGGTTGCGGATTATCTTCAGACCTATCACAAGCTTCCTGATAATTATATTACAAAGTCAGAAGCGCAGGCCCTCGGCTGGGTGGCATCAAAGGGGAATCTGGCGGACGTCGCCCCGGGGAAAAGCATCGGCGGAGACATCTTCTCAAACAGGGAAGGCAAACTCCCTGCAAAAAGCGGACGGACGTGGCGTGAAGCGGATATTAACTATACATCAGGCTTCAGAAATTCAGACCGGATTCTTTACTCAAGCGACTGGCTGATTTATAAGACGACAGACCACTATCAAACCTTTACAAAAATGAGATAAACACATACAAAAAACGGCTTCCCTGCGGAGGCCGTTTTTTTGCAGAGAACCTGCGAGCTTCATATAAAATGAGCAGTAAATTTTCTTCGAACTCTGATCGGTCTATTCTGCTGTTTTCCGCCGTGCCATCGTGTTTTTTATTGTTATATTGCGTTCAGACAGAACCATGTGCCCTTCCGGTGTCCGCTTAGAAGCAAGCAGGCGTTTGTTGAAAGGAGAACGTTCATGTTCAAAGATTGTTTGTTTCATAGACTTGAGGTCCTTTTCATCGATTTCTTCAAGCGAAAATGCGTAACCTGTCTGCCAGCCGTCCCCTTTGTTCATTTCAAGCACGTATGCCCCGAATTCCGTCTCTTCTATCCTCACGCGGAACGCTCCGGCCGCTGATACCGTCTCGTCTCCCGACATCGGCACAGGCTGCATGGCGAGATTGAGGCCGAAGCCTGCATCAGCGATGTACTCATTTCCCCCGGCGGAAAGAAGTACGGCCGCATGTGTGCCGGGCAGCGCCCAGCCGTTTTTCCAGACCGTTCCGCGGATCAATTTGGCATCCAATCCGGCATCTTTCAGGATGAAATAAAGCAGTCCGTTCAAGTCATAACAAAGGCCGCCATGAGGTTCCTTCACCATGTGCCGCCACAGTCCTTCTTTCGTGACGTCATATTCTTTTTTGGACAAAACCGCGCGATTTTCAAACGGAAACCGATACGCGAGCGCCTTTAAAAACTCCGGCAGGTTGCTGAAATCGAGGGAATCCTTTTCCCAGCCTATCGCTTGATAACAATCTTTCAGAAACTCATTCATCGTTCCGTCCCCCTTACAAAGTGTTTACACTTCTTCCTGCACATAAGCGGACAACTTTTCCAGCGCTTCCTTTTCATCGTCGCCTTCAGCGATCAGAGTGACTTCCGTCCCCGAGCTGACCGCCAGACTCATTAATCCCATAATGCTTTTGGCATTCACTTTCTTGCCGTTTTTCTCAAGAAACACATCTGATGCAAAACGATTTGCCTCCTGTACAAACAATGCAGCGGGGCGCGCCTGCAATCCCGTCTTTAAACGCACTTCCACTTTCCCCTGAACCATAAGATCTCCCCTTTTCTGTACGGTTATTTCAAAGTGATGCTTTGTCCTGTACGCAGCTGTTCTGCGATTTCATCGAGCTTTCTCAGCCTGTGATTGATGCCGGATTTGCTGATTTTCCCGCTTGCAACCATTTCCCCCAGTTCTTTCAGCGTGACCTCCTGATAATCAATCCGCAGCTGCGCAATTTCGCGAAGCTTTTCCGGCAGCGCTTCAAGACCGATCCGTTCATCAATGTATTTAATATTTTCCACCTGTCTGAGAGAAGCCCCGATGGTTTTGTTTAAGTTTGCTGTTTCACAATTGACGAGGCGGTTCACTGAGTTTCTCATATCTCTGACAATCCGCACATCTTCAAAGCGCAGCAGTGAATTGTGAGCGCCGATGACATTCAGAAATTCAGTGATTTTTTCCGCCTCTTTTAAATACGTAATATAGCCTTTTTTCCGTTCAAGCGTTTTGCTGTTCAGATGAAATTCATTCAGCAGCGCGCATAATGAATCGTTATGTTCCTTATAAAGCGAGAAGATTTCCAAGTGGTACGACGAGGTTTCCGGGTTATTCACAGATCCCCCCGCTAAAAACGCCCCTCTCATATAAGAACGTTTGCAGCACCGTTTCGCCACCAGTTCCTCAGAAATATTCCGTTCAAATATAAAGTTCTCCCCGAGGATTTTCAATTCCTCTAAAATCAGCTTTGCATTTTCAGAAAAGCGCACAATATAAACATTGTTTTTTTCAGCCGCATTTTTTTTCTGACTAACAGTTCGACCGATACATCATATTGTTTCTTCAGCAATGTATAAATGCGGCGGGCAATCGCCGCATTTTCGGTTTGAACGTCAAGCACGAGATGGCGGTTTGAAAATGACAGGGAACCGTTCATCCGAATCAGCGCGGACAGCTCCGCCTTGGCGCAGCAGTCCTTCACTTCCAGATTCGTCAGTTCTTTTTTTGTTTCCGATGCAAATGACATATTAGCCACCTCATTTCAAAAGGCCTCTAGTCCCTTAATAAATCGACAAGAAGAGAAGCCACTTTATGTGTATCGTGACGGATTACGCCATTTTTATACGTGATAATCTGATCCCTGATGACCTCAAGCCCCATGGATTTCAGCTTTTCAACATTGAAGTCGACGGGCCGGGCCAGCTCTTTCGCATATTTGCTTTTGATTTCGTCAGGGATCTCCTCATTGTTGATTAAGATCGTGTCGATAAACGGCTGCTCCATATGATCGTTCAGCGCCTTGACATGGTCGGCCGCGCTGTATTGAAGCGTCTCGCCGGGCTGTGTCATGACGTTGCATATATATACTTTTTTGGCCGCGGCCTTGACGACTTCCTCTCCGATTTTCGGCACGAGCAGATTCGGAAGAATGCTTGTGTACAGGCTTCCCGGACCGATAATGATTAAATCGGCCTGACGGATGACGTCAATCGTTTCCGGCAGCGGATCAATTTTTTCAGGCGTAAGAAACACCCGTTTAATCCGCTGGCCGTAAGAAGGGATTGTCGATTCTCCGGAGACGACCTGCCCGTCCTCCATTTCAGCATGAAGAACGACACTGGTGTTGGCAGCAGGCAGCACTCTGCCGCGGACATTCAGCACCTTGCTCATTTCGGTGACAGCGTGAAAGAAATCACCGGTTATATTTGTCATCGCTGCCAAAATCAAATTGCCGAGCGAATGTCCGGTTAAGTCGCCTCCCTTATTAAAACGGTGCTGAAACAGATTTTCAACGAGCGGCTCAACATCTGACAAAGCGGCCAGTACGTTACGGATGTCACCCGGCGGCGGAATTTGAAGTTCATCCCGCAGACGGCCTGAACTTCCGCCGTCATCAGCAACTGTCACAATCGCCGTAATATCAACGGGCTTATGCTTTAACCCCCGAAGCAGCACGGACAGACCCGTTCCGCCGCCGAAGATTGCGATTTTCGGCTTCTTATTCATTTCCGGCTTCTCTTTTCAATGTCCCGGTGAGTGACATGAGTATAGAAATCTTTTTTAAAATAGTCAGCCAAATACTCAGCGAGCGTGACGGAGCGGTGCTGGCCGCCCGTACAGCCGATCGCGATGACAAGCTGGCTTTTCCCTTCCCGCTTATAAGACGGAAGCATAAAGCCGAGCAGATCAACAAGCTTTTCAATCAACTTTTGTGTTTCGTTCCACTTCATCACATAGGATGACACTTCCTCATCTTTCCCCGTAAGCGGTCTCATGCTTTCAATGTAGAACGGATTCGGCAGAAACCTTACATCAAACACGAGGTCGGCATCTATCGGAAGCCCGTATTTGAAACCGAATGACATCACGTTCACTGTAAATGTTTCACCTTGGTTCGTGGCGAAATGCGCCACGATTTTTTCACGCAGATCACGCGGTTTCATATCCGATGTGTCATAGATCAGCTGAGAGCGCCCTTTCAATTCTTCAAGCAGCTGGCGTTCCAGTGCGATTCCTTCAAGAGGAAGCCCGGTAGCTGCCAGCGGGTGAGAACGCCTCGTTTCTTTGTATCTCGTCACAAGGATGGAATCCTTAGCGTCTAAAAAGAGAATACGCGGTGTAATCCACGGATTTTCCGCCATTTCATCCAGCGCCTCAATCAGCCTGTCAAAAAATTCACGTCCCCGCAGATCCATGACAAGCGCGACCTTGCTCATTTTTGAACTTGATTCTTTCATCAGCTCCAAAAATTTCGGCAGCAAGGAAGGCGGCAGATTGTCGACGCAAAAATAGCCGAGATCCTCAAAGCTTTGAATGGCGACGGTTTTCCCCGCTCCAGACATTCCCGTAATGATGACGAGCTGAATATCATGGTTTTCATTCATACTCATCTTTCTCCCCCCTGCGGTCTTTCTTTTATTTGATAAGCTGCGGATCTAAACGATAGCTGAGCAGCTCGAAGTCCGGCGTATACGTAAAGGTGCCGTGCAAAAGCCCTTGGCCCTTGATCATAAAATCAAGGATATGCCCGTCTCCGGGGGCCATCGGAAGGCTGTGGATATCTTTTACGTCATGCCACTTCAGAACGCCTTCCTCTGATTCAGCGACATTCCGCCCCGTGTAGGAGTCGGCGACGAAAGTAAACATCATCCACTCTGACACGATTTGTTCCTGTTCCTTAATAATAAAGGTAAACACGCCTTTTAACTGCGGATTTAGTATATAAATGCCCGTCTCTTCTCTGTACTCTCTGATGACGGAATCTCTGACGGATTCGCCGCTTTCCATCTTCCCGCCGGGCGCGACCCACCAGCCCCGTCTCGGCTTTTGGAGAAGGAGAACCTGATCATCTGTCTGCAGCACACAATTTGTCACTCTTTGCACAAGTACGTCACCTAACCTTCTCAACAAATCATCGTCTCTTCATTATACCGTTTCGGCATGTCTCTCACAATGCAGAGACACCGACATCCTTTTCTTTTATTTGACAGAAAACAAAAAATCGCAAAAAAAGGGCACGGATACTGGAATCCGTGCCAAAGTGTATTCATTAAAAAGGGGGTCAATTACTACATTCATCTTAAAACATCAGTATTTCACCCGTGTTACAGCGTAATTAAAACACAGTAACGATTCAAAAACTGAACATTACAGTGATTATTTAACGGTTTTGAGCGTTTCCTCAAGCTCTTCCACATAATGCTGAACGCTTTGAGCCGCAATACTTCCGTCGCCTGTCGCCGTTACGATCTGGCGGAGCGTTTTTTCCCGGATGTCTCCCGCGGCGAAAATGCCTGGAACTTTTGTCTCCATTTGGGCATTTGTTTCAATGTAGCCTTCTTCATTTGTGATGCCCAAGTTTTCGAACGGTTTAGAAAGCGGAAGCATACCGATATAAATAAAGACGCCGTCAGCTTTGAATTCTTCCTCTTCTCCCGTCACGGTATCCACAAGAGTAAGTCTGCCGACTTTTCCGTTTTCCTCATGGATCTCTTTTACGGTTTTGTTCCATTTGAAGTCAATTTTCTCATTGTCAAAGGCACGCGCCTGAAGAATGCTTTGCGCACGCAATTTGTCACGTCTGTGAACGATGGTGACTTTTGAAGCGAAGCGTGTCAGATAGACGCCTTCTTCAACGGCGGAGTCTCCGCCGCCGACAACGACAAGCTCTTTATTTTTAAAGAACGCGCCGTCACAAACCGCGCAGTACGATACGCCGCGGCCGCCCAGTTCTTTTTCGCCGGGGACACCGATCTTTTTGTATTCCGCTCCGGCAGAAATGACGATGGCGCGCGCTCTATATTCTTTTGAACCGGCTTTGACCGTTTTATATTCTTTACCGTCAACGATTTCTTTAATATCGCCGTACGCATATTCCGCACCGAATTTTTTCGCATGTTCAAACATTTTATTAGAAAGTTCAGGGCCGAGAATGCTTTCAAAACCCGGATAGTTTTCAACATCCTCCGTGTTGGCCATCTGGCCGCCCGGAATTCCTCTTTCGATCATTAATGTGGATAAGTTCGCTCGTGATGTGTAAACAGCAGCGGTCATCCCCGCCGGACCCGCGCCGATAATGATCACATCATAAATTTTTTCTTCTGACACCATGATTCACTCCTTTTCGAAATGGGGCGCACCCTATATGACTAAGAATCCCCATCAATCGTATTCCTTACCCATATCCTATTAAATCTGAGGGCAATTCGCTATTTTTTGCTCATTTTTCTGAGAAACCGTGATTAGGCATCTCCTGAGCGGGTATATAAATAAAGAAAGAGCCTTCCGGGATAGAAGGCCCTTGTCTTATTCATTATTGCACGACACGTCTTACATTGCCGTTGAATGCTTTCTTCCAGTAAGGGTTGCTCATAGAATCAATGGATACACCGTGTGATGTATTATCGTTCAGGAACGTTCCGTTACCTAAGTAGATGCCGACGTGGCCGTTTGTTTTATACGTGTTGAAGAATACTAAGTCTCCGCGTTTCATGTCAGACGCGCTTACTGCTTTACCTCTTCCGATTAATGTATCTGTGTTTGTGCCGCTTGCAGGTCCGAGATTAACGCCTGCGTTAGCATAAGCCCAGCGTACGAATGAAGAGCAGTCAAAAATACGGTTGTCAATATCGGATTGAGTGCGTCCGCCGCCGAATTTATACGGAGATTGACCCACAAGGCTTGATCCTACGCTGATCGCGCCTTCAATACCGCCTGAATTTGAAATAACAGATCCGCCGTCAGAATCATCTGAACCGCCGCTGTTATGAGATGATCCGCCTGAAGTGCTCTTCGGTTTGCTTGAGCTGTCAGATGAATCAGATGATGTTGAAACAGCCGCTTTTTTCACAGTTTTAACCGCCGGTGCCGGCTGGCTGTCATCTTTTTGGTTTTGGTCTTCAGAAGCTTTTTGCGCTTCTTCCTGTTTTTTGATCAGGGCAGCCGCAGCAGCCTGCTCAGCTTTAATGCGCTTCTGCTCTTTTTCAGTGTCAGCTTTTTGGTTTGCAAGCTGTGACGCTTCTTTTTTCAGATCAGAGATAGCGGAAGCCGCTTTTTTCTGACCGTTTTTCGCTTCGTCGAAAAGCTTGTCTTTCTGATCAAGCTGTTTGTTCAGGTCTTTTTGCATAGACTCGAGTTTCGCAAGATCATCTTGAACTTTTTTCAGCTTCACGTTAAGTTCAGCCTCTGCGTCTTCGAGTTTCGCTTTATCCTGCTCCTGCTGTTTGATCAGGTCTTTATCCGCATCAACGATAGAAGATACTGCAGTCGCACGGGAAATGAAGTCTCCGAAGCTTGTCGCTCCTAAAAGTACATCTATGTATCCTTGAGAACCGCCGTTTTCCTGTAAAGAACGAACGCGTTTTTTCAGGATTTCATTGCGTTTTTCAATACGCGCTTCTGTTTCTTTGATTTCTTTTTTCAAATCAGCGATCTGCTTTTTCGTTTTTTCGTTTTCAGCTTTTTTATCTTCGATTTTATTGCTTGTATCCAACGCTTTAGCGTTAATGTCTTTCAGTTCTTTTTCAATCTTAGCCTGCTTGTCCTGAAGCTTGGACAATTCTCTTTCTTTTGCTTCAAGGCTTGAAGCCACCTCAGATTGCTTGCTTTCAATTTTCGCTTTTTTGCTGTCTAATGTTTCCGCCGAAGCAGTTTTTGTAAACGGGATCAAAAAACTGCTTGTCCCGATGACGGAAGCCAAACCAAGTGTTAATAAACTCTTTTTCACTTTTTCTTTCCTCCCTTTTACTTTAAACCTGTTCTCATTTGGAATTCTATTATGAACATCAAAGTTACGCTCCCTCACATACCCGTGAGGCTGATGATTTTTATGTACGATTCTTTGAATCTGGTTAATTGGTATAGATTATACAGCACATGTAAAATAAACTAATCTCTTATGTACGAGACTCATTATACCATCATGTTTCGACAATTTTTATTACAGTTATATTTCAATGTGATTGCAAATCTCATATTTTGCAAAATAAACGGTGATTACGGCCTGATTTCGATTCAAAAAGCAAAAAAATACGTATGAATACCTCTTTTTTCGGCGGTAAAGTTCTGTTTTGCCCCTTTATGATAAAAAAAAGAACCGACTCTTTATATAGAAAGAATCGGTTTTATTCTAATATATCATCTATTTGTCTGATGTATTTCGAAAGGGTTGCCGGGGTTATACCGTAAACGGCGGCCGTTTCTTTTTTCGTCGTTTTTTCGCCGTTTGCTTCTTTCCATACGTATGCGATGGCTGCGGCCCACGCCCGCTCATTCTGTACGGCAGCGGCGGCGCGGATGTGCTGAATGACGTGAAAAACCCAGCAGCTCATGACGTCAGTTTTTAAACTGTCGGCTTCCGCTTTCTCCAGAAGCTTGACCGTCCGATACGTGAACAGCGCATCACCGGAGACGCCTGAAGCGCCTTTTTCACCGGAAAGCAGCAGGCTGACGAAATCTTGTTCAAACGGTGAAACGGCGCGTTTTGCCGTCAGAACTTTTTCAAGCTGGTTCCGCTCTCCTTCAGCGCTGCTGATATAATAGGCGGCAAGCCGCTGTTCAAGTGAAGCAGGCAACGGTTCCTGCCGCTCCGCCCAAGGCGCTGGCCGGTCTGATTCGGGAAATTCGGCTTCGGCCTTTTTCCAAATGGTTTCCGCAAATTCTGTGCGGCCTGTCCCGTAGGCTGAGGCGGCAAGCCAGTAATAAAACGTTTCGTCGCCTTCGAACCCGCTTTTGTAAAGAGAACGGAGCCATTTATAACCGAGATCATGTCTGCCGACAAGCGCAAGCGTCGCCCCCAGCTTATAGCGCTGTTCGAATAAAATCGGATACACGTTGGCGAGTTTCCCGCTCAGTTCTCCGACTTTTTCATCTTCCCTCTCGTAATAGCAGAATACAAGGAGGTTGCACAGGGCATGGAGATTGCCTTCATTTTTCTCAAGCACTTCGAATACCGTCTGTTTCGCTTTTGTAACATTGCCTGAGTAAAAGTAAGCAAGCGCCAGGTTGTTGTATGCAGACCAAAGCTCGGGGTAATCGGCCGTAATCTCTTCAAGCATGACAACCGCTTCATGAAGCTGGCCGCTCTCAAGAAGCATTTTTGCCCGGTCCTGCCTGATCAGCAGCTCATCCTGGTCATAGAGCGATTCGTTTTCACCCGCTTCGCCGAAATCCAAAAGCTCCATCAGATTTTCAATCTCTTCGCTGAATTCCCCGTCCGGATCGGCATCTGAATAAGCCGCCGCTTCTTTGTATGCTTCCTGAAAGAGCCCCAAATGCGCGAAATTATTCGCTTTAAAATAATGACACTCGGGCATTTCTTCTTTCAGGTTCACCAAAATAAAGTCGAACAGCTCATTTGACTGCTGGTAGTGGCCCATTTCAGAATAAATGACGGCCAGCCGGGACAGCATTTCGGAATCATTCGGTTCAAGATGGACGGCCCGCTGAATCAGTTTGCTGGCCCGTTTTAAATTCCGCTCTTTATATGCTTTTAAGCCTTTATGAAAAAAATATTGTCCATCCTGAAGCAGCTGGACAATTTGCGCGTGCTTTTTCTGTTCAGAAGTGTGTTTTCCCACAAATATCCTCCGTTTTATACGTATTACCGTCAGTAGTATACCATAAAACGGTTTCGCCTCAATAGTTCAAAAGACAGGATCGGCTTCGTTTTTTACTGGCTGGTTCGACCAGATTTTAGCTGTTTTTTTCACGAGGCTCGGCTGGAAGAATGACGCGGAAAAGGGTTCCTTCGCCGCGCTTGCTCTCAACCTCTATCGAACCGCCGTGCAGCTCTGCGATTTTTTGGGCGATGGACAGGCCGAGCCCGCTTCCCCCTGCGTTTCTCGCCTTGTCCGCTTTATAAAACCGTTCAAATACACGCTCCGCCTGTTCAGGCTCCATTCCGATTCCGTCGTCGGCGATTTCGACAGCCGCCGCTCCCGGCAGATCAACAATTTTAACGGAAATGCGGCCGCCTTCACCGGTAAATTTTACGGCATTGTGAATCAGATTCATCCATACTTGGCTGAGCAGCGCTTCATCTCCGTACACATACGACTCCTGTAAATCAATGAGAAACTCAATCTGTTTGGCGGACCATTCAGGCTCACAGGTCAATATGGTGCGCCGCAGCTGTTTGTCAATGCGGAACGGTTTTTTTGTATCGGTTCGGTTTGGCGTTCAAGCGCAGTGAGCTTCAGCAGATTTTCACTGATTTTTGATAATCGTTCTGTTTCTGTCTCGATGATGTGTAAGTAGCGCCCCCGCTCCTCATATGATAAATCCGGTTTTTCAGAAGATGCGCGTAGCCCTTTAATGAAGTAAGCGGAGTTTGGATTTCATGGGAAACGTTCGAAATAAATTCTTGTTTCAGCTTTTCCATTTCACTCAGTTCCGCGGCGAGTGTCGACAGTTCATCAGCCAATTTCGTCACGGGATGGTCCCGTTCAATCTTCTCCATTTTCCTGGAGGCGGCCGCGGAGAAGTTGCCGCTCGACATTTGCTTGATCGTGGCGGTCAGCGAATCCCAGATCGCATGATGTCTTTCACGTGCTGACTTTGAAAAATAAACATCGTTACAAACAGCAGGCCGAAAACAAGCCAGAGCGTCAGAATCTGCTCGGCGTACGGCACAAGCAAAATCGGCCATATGAGACCGAATCCCTGAACGATCAGGTGAGCCGCCAGCCATAAGAATGCGGTGACGGTGAGAAGGATGATGATTTTTCCAGCCGTTCTGAAGATCCGTTTCATTCTGTCACCACAAACCGATACCCGAGCCCCCGCACCGTATGGATGGCAAACGGATAGTCCTTTTCCGGAAACCGTTCCCTCAGCCTTTTAACATGCACATCAACCGTCCGCTCGTCACCTTCATAATCAAAGCCCCAAATATCTTCTATTAATTGTTCTCTTGAAAACGTCTTATTCGGATAACCGGCGAGCTTAAATAAAAGCTCAAATTCACGCCGGGGCAGTGTCAATCCCGCTCCGCCGCCGCGCGTTACGGTGCGGGATTGCTTATCTAATGTGACATTTCCGATGGTCAGCAGTTTTTCAGCGGTGATCCGGTACCGTTTCAGCAATGCTTTGACCCTTGCTTCCAGCTCAAGCGGCTCAAACGGTTTGACGAGATAATCATCCGCTCCGGAAGTAAAACCTTGCACTTTGTCCAGCGTTTCGCCTTTTGCCGTCAGCATCAAAATCGGAATGTCCGTAAAGCTGCGGACGGCTTCACTGACTTCAAACCCGTCCATTTTCGGCATCATCACATCCAGTATGATGAGATCAATAGGTGCTGATTCGATCAGCCGCACCGCCGCTTCCCCGTCTTCCGCTTCTGCGACGTCAAAGCCGCTCTGCTCCATCATGAGGCGGACAAGCTCACGGATATGGCGGTCGTCATCCGCAACCAATATGACAGCCATGAAAATCCCTCCTTCTGCTTTTTTGCCTGTCTTCTTTTAATGAATCGACATGATGTCTATTAACCGTCTTATTTTTTCATTGTCTCCTGTATCGACAGACACTTTTTTTGTATGGCGGATCATTTTCTCCGTCACTTCTTTCATTACGCCTTGATCAGTATCTTCACGAGACTCCCAGCGCAAAGGAACATTGTATACCTGAATGGTGCCGTCACCATTGCTGCTGTAAGTGACTGACCCATCGACTAACCGGGAGCCTGCTAACTGCGTAACATCTTCCGGATAGCGGGCGCTCGTATGATCGTCAGGATTGACGAGTGCTCCGGCCGGAATGCGGCGAACGTTCAATTCATCTATCTGCTGATTTTCCCCAAGCTGCAGCCAGATGCGGGCATATTCAATTTGCAGAGGAGAATAATCTGCCGACATGTTGTTCGGTTGGCTTTTATCCGCAGAGATGTGATGTGAATCTTTGTTTACGGGTTCTTTTTTTCTGCCGCTGATGCTGTTTCAGCCTTGTTGATGCCGCTGCTTTCTCCGGCCGGACTTGAAGAATGGCTCGGCTCTTCATCATTACCGTCCGTACACCCGGCAGTCATGAATACGAGCAGTAAGGCCGCGTGACAATAAAAAATCTTTGTGCGTTTTTTCATAATTCAACCCCCGCTTTCTATGAAGAGAACTCCGGCTGCAAAATAAAAAGCAGCTTTTTCAGCTGCTTTCTATTCATAAAGTCTTGCTTTACACAGCTTTGTTTTCTAAGTCGGCATTCAGCTTCAGCTGCTGCTCCGCAAAATCGCGGTACAGCGAATGGGATGCCATTAATTCATGGTGTGTGCCCCGTCCGGTGATTTCACCCTGTTCGACAAAGAGAAGCTGATCTGCATCCACAACCGTGGATAAACGATGGGCGATCACAATCGTGGTGCGGCCTTCCATTAGAACTTCCAGCGCCTGCTGCACCCATTTTTCAGATTGGCTGTCCAGACTTGATGTCGCTTCGTCAAGCATCAGAATGCTCGGGTTGCGAAGGAGCGCTCTGGCAATGGCGATGCGCTGGCGCTGTCCGCCTGACAGCATAATTCCCCGCTCACCGACCTCTGTTTCAAATTTCTTCGGTAAGTCTTCAATAAATTGCAGGGCGTAGGCCATGTCAGCCGCTTGCCTCAGTTCCTCATCAGTCACCTCGCGTTTTAATCCGTAGCAGATATTGTCGCGGATGGTGCCTGACATTAACGGGCTTTCTTGCGAGACGTAGCCGATATGCTCCCGCCATGACTCAAGGGAATACGCATCAATCGGTTCATTTCCGAGCAGGATGCTGCCCGCAGTCGGATTGTAGAATCGTTCAAGCAGCTTAAATAACGTTGTTTTTCCGCCGCCGCTCGGTCCGACGATCGCGGTGACTTTGCCGGCCTCAATCGTAGCCGTAATGTCTTTTAAGATGGTTTGATCTGTTTTGTAGCCGAATGAGACTTGTTCGAGCTTAATCGGCTGATCTGCGTTTTCAATGGCTTTTCCGGTTTGGATATCTTCTTCTTTTTCTGCAAGAATATGAATCATCCGTTCCGTTGCGCCGACGGATTTTTGAAGCTGTGTGAAAAATGAAGTGATCTGGCCCATCGGCATAATGATTTGAAACAAATACAGGATAAAGGCAACGAGTGCGCCGGCTGTCAATTCACCGGATGACACCTGCATCCCGCCGTACCCGATGACAGCGACCAGCGCCGCCATTAATACAAGTGTAATAAGCGGGCCTACGAGCGACTGCACCTTCGCTTCACGCAGCCCGAGTTTAAAGAGCGCCATGATGCCTGCTTTTCCGCGTCCGTATTCCGCTTCTTCAGCGTTTGACGCTTTTACAAGCCTGATTTCCGGGAGGATGTGGTTTAATAATCCGGTGAATCTCGCCGTTTCATCCTGTGTTTCCCGAGAAATTTTAAACATTTTCCGGCCGATCGGCACTAAAATCACCGCAGCCAGCGGCACGACGACCAGCACGAGCAATGTGAGCTTCCAGTTCATGAAAAATAAGATCGTCAGTGACCCGATAACGGAAATGATTCCGGTAATAAATCCGCTGATATTGTTTGTGATCAGCTCTTTTACCACCATTGTGTCATTGGTGACACGGCTGATCGTTTCTCCCGTGGCGTTTTTGTCAAAATAAGAGACGGGCAGTTTAATTAATTTCTGCCACAACAAATCACGCAGTCCCGAGATGATTTTCTGGCCGCTGTAGTTCAGGGCGTAGGTGGCGTAGGCGCTTAATGCGGCCTGTACGATAAACACGGCTGCGATGATTCCGATTTGCACGCCTGACAGCGACGACATGGAAAAGCCGTCAACGAGCTGCTTTGTCAACAGCGGAATCAGCAGGCTGACGAGCGTTGTCACAATACTGAGAGACAGCGCGAATGCCAGCATACCGTATGATGGTTTTGTTTTTTGACTAATGAAAAGAATGAGCTGAATTTCCCTTTAGGTTTTGGTTGTTTATTCGGCATATGTTTTCCTCCTATATCACTGTTTATACTATAACGGATGTGCATGAACGGAATATGAACAAAACGTATATTTTTGATAAAAACCAAAATAAACTCTATTAGTCAATATTATCAAATTCATCTGCCTCCGGTTGCGGAAATAAGGAATATTTTATTGAATGTTTAAGTTTGACAGAATAAAAACCTCACGGACTCTCCGTGAGGTTTGTTTTACTCAGATGCTGAATGGCGTTTCGCAAGGACATCAAGCACGTCATCCAAAGGAAGCGACTGCTCACGCAGAAGAACGAGCAAATGATACAGCAAATCTGCCGCTTCCCATTTTAATTCTTCATGGTCGCGGTTTTTCGCGGCGATAATAACCTCTGCGGCTTCCTCGCCGACTTTTTTGAGGATTTTATCGACGCCTTCCCGAAACAGATACGTTGTGTAGGCTCCGTCAGGCATCTCCGCCTGACGTTTGGCGATTACGCTTTCCAGTTCATTCAAGATGCCGAAACGATCCTGCGCGTCTGCTTTTTCCGTGGAAAAGCAGCTGTAGCTTCCCTTATGGCATGCGGGTCCTGAGGGCTCCGCAAGTACGACGAGGGCATCTTGATCGCAATCATAACGGATGGCTTTCACCTTTTGGGTATTCCCCGATGTCGCTCCTTTATGCCACAGCTCTCTGCGTGAACGGCTGTAAAACCAGGTTTCTTTCGTTTCTATCGTTTTTTCGTAGGATTCTCGGTTCATATAAGCCAGTGTCAGCACTTCTTTGCTTGCCGCATCCTGTACGATGGCGGGTATCAGTCCGGCCTCGTCAAACCGCAGTTCATCTGCCTGTTTCATCTCACATTCACCCCGTGTTTCTTCATATAATCTTTCACTTCTTTTATAGATGTCTCTTTGTAATGGAAAATGGAAGCTGCAAGCGCGGCGTCCGCTTCACCGACTGTGAAGGCTTCAAGCATATGGCGCGCGCTGCCGGCTCCCCCTGACGCAATGACGGGCACCGGGACGGCACGTGAGACAAGCTGTGTGAGCGTATGATTAAAGCCTGTTTTCTCACCGTCTGCGTCCATGCTTGTCAGCAGGATTTCACCCGCTCCCCGGCTGACGGCTTCTTTTGCCCAGGCCGTGACTTCCCGCTCGGTTTTCTGTCTGCCGCCGTGTGTGTACACTTTATAGCAATCCGAATCTTCGTCATACTTTGCGTCAATCGCCGCTACGATGCATTGCGAGCCGAAAAACTCAGCTCCTTCCGTAATCAGCTCGGGGCGGAGAACGGCCGCTGTATTAACGGATACCTTGTCAGCGCCGGCGCGAAGCATTCGTTTCATATCGCTTAATTGATTGATTCCGCCGCCGACCGTAAACGGAATCGCCAGTTTTGCCGCAACTTGTTCTACGACGCCTGTCATCGTCTTGCGGCCTTCGTGAGAGGCGGAAATGTCGAGAAAAACAAGTTCGTCAGCGCCCTCCCTGTCGTAGGCTTCGGCCAGCTCGACAGGATCGCCCGCATCTTTCAGCCCGAGAAATTGAATGCCCTTGACGACGCGTCCTTCTTTCACATCGAGACACGGAATGATTCGTTTCGTGATCATGCGTCCTTCACCCTTCTGAGCGCTTCAGCCAATGAAAATTGTTTTGTGTACAGCGCTTTTCCGATAATCGCTCCCGATACGCCGGCGTCTTTGAAGCGGGCCAGTGCTTTGAGGTCGGCGACTGAGCTGACTCCGCCTGAAGCGATGACGTCTTTTCCCGTTGCTTTTGCGAGCTGAACGGTGCTTTCGATGTTCGGTCCTGACAGCATGCCGTCAGTTTCAATATCCGTGAAAATGAAGGTTTCCGCTCCTTCGGCCGCCAATTCACGGCCCAGATCGGCCGCCCTTACCGAAGATGTTTCCAGCCAGCCTTCCGTCGAGACATATCCGTTTCTTGCATCAAGGCCGATCGCGATTTTGCCGCCGTATTGTTTCAGCATGCTCTTCACAAATGCCGGATCGGATACGGCCGAGCTGCCGAGAATGACGCGATCAACGCCTTGTGATAAATAACCGTACACATCCGCTTCAGAACGGATACCGCCGCCGATCTCGACTTTGACATCAAGCTGCCGCGCAATGTCAAGAACATGCCTGTCGTTTACTTTCCTGCCTGCTTTCGCGCCGTCAAGATCCACGAGATGAATCCATTCGGCGCCTTCTTGTGCAAATTGCGCCGCCATGTCTAAAGGAGAGTCACCGTATATCGTTTCCTTGCCGTAATCGCCTTGGATGAGACGGACGCATTTGCCGTTTCTCATATCGATTGCCGGATATAATGTAAAAGCGTTCATTTCTTCACCTTCTGTTCCGCTGCCATTTTTGTAAATTGCGTTAAGATCGCCATTCCGGCCGTACCGCTTTTTTCCGGGTGAAACTGTGCACCGAAGACATTGCGTTTCCCGACGACTGCCGGAACACGAACGCCGTACTCAGCGCTTGCCAGAAGATCGCCGTCTTCCAGCCCGTCTATATAATAGGAATGGACAAAGTAAACGAATCCTTCTTCCGCTTCCGAAAGCAAAGGAGACGTTTGGTGAAACGTCAGCCGGTTCCAGCCCATATGCGGCACCTTCAGCTTGTTTCCTTCGGCATCTCTGTCTTTGAGTCTCACAGCTTTTCCGGCTAATAAACCAAGTCCTTTTGCAGAGCCGTTTTCGGCGCTCTCTTCGAAAATGAGCTGCATGCCGAGGCAGATGCCGAGGAGCAGCTTACCCTCGTCAACCATACGGTGTATGAATTGATCAAGCTTCGTGCTGCGTAAATTGTCCATGGCGTCACTGAATGATCCGACACCTGGAAGAATAAAAGCATCCGCTTTTTCAAGCTCTTCCGGCCGGTCTGATACGACATACGGGACGCCGATGCGTTCCAGCGCTTTCGACACGCTGAATAAATTGCCCATACCGTAATCAATTACACCGATCATTTACAGCATTCCTTTCGTAGACGGCACACCCTTGACGCGCGGATCAATGGATGACGCTTCATCAAGCGCTCTGCCAAGCGCCTTAAACACGGCTTCTATCATATGATGGGTATTCGTGCCGTAATGAACGATGACGTGCAGATTCATTCTCGCTTCGAGCGCCAGCTTCCATAGGAATTCATGTACCAGCTCGGTATCAAACGTTCCGACTTTCGCTTGCGGAAATGCAGCGCGCATCTCAAGGTGCGGCCGGTTGCTCAGGTCTACGGCGACTTGGGCGAGCGCTTCGTCCATCGGCACAAGCGCTGATCCGTACCGTTTGATCCCTTTTTTATCACCGAGCGCCTCCAAAAAAGCCTGCCCTAAACAGATGCCGATATCTTCAGTCGTATGGTGATCATCTATCTCTGTATCGCCTTTTGCGTCAACAGTTAAATCGAATTGCCCGTGCTTTGTGAACAAATCAAGCATATGAGTCATAAACGGCACATCCGTGCTGATGTCGGCTTTTCCTTCTCCGTCTATTTCGAAAGCCAGCTTAATATCCGTCTCATTTGTTGTTCTGGCGCGTTCCGCTTTTCTCATCGGTCATTCCTCCGTTTCTCGCTTCAATCGATCTTGCGTGCGCTTCAAGCCCTTCCAGTCTCGCGAAGGCGGAAATGCTGTCCGCGTGCGTTTCAAATGCCTTCCGGCTGTAAGAGATGATGCTCGATTTCTTTTGAAAATCTGTTACATTCAGCGGGCTTGAAAACCGCGCCGTTCCGTTTGTCGGCAAAACGTGATTCGGTCCGGCAAAATAATCGCCGACCGGTTCAGCGCTGTATCGTCCTAAGAAAATCGCCCCCGCGTGTCTGATGCTTCCAAGCAAAGCCTCCGGCGAATGCGTCATGATTTCTAAATGCTCGGGCGCCAGCTCATTCACCGTGTCCACCGCATCTTCCATCGATTCCGTAATATAAATGCGGCCGTGATCCTTGATCGACGCTTCGGCTATTTCTTTACGCGGCAGGGTCTGAAGCTGTTTATTCACCTCATCTGATACCGCTTCGGCAAGCTTCTGTGAATCGGTGACAAGCACGCTTGAGCTGAGCATATCGTGTTCGGCCTGTGAAAGCAGGTCAGCGGCGACTTCTTTGGGCACCGCCGTATCGTCTGCCAGGACCACGATTTCACTTGGCCCGGCGATCATGTCAATATCCACAACGCCGAAGACTTCGCGCTTCGCGAGCGCTACAAATATATTTCCGGGGCCCGTGATCTTATCAACAGGCTGTATCGTTTCCGTTCCGTAAGCGAGCGCGGCAACCGCCTGCGCGCCTCCCGCCTTGTAAATTTCCTTTATGCCGAGCTCAGAGGCCGCCGCCAGAACGCCTGGCGAAAGGCGGCCGTCTTTTCCCGGAGGACTGACGAGAACGATCCGTTCCACTCCCGCAGCGAGAGCGGGGATGACATTCATTAAAACGGAAGACGGATAAGCGGCCGTCCCGCCCGGCACGTATACGCCCGCGGAATCGAGCGCCGTTATTTTCTGTCCGAGCATCGAGCCGTCTTTGCGATGGTAAAACCAAGAGGATTGCAGCTGGCGCTCGTGATATTCTTTAATATTGGCAATCGCCTGCCTGATCACTTCCAGCAGCTGATCATCAAGCAGACGGTACGCCTCAGCGATTTCTTCTGCGCTCACGGCCATTCGGTTCAGGCTGATGCCGTCAAATGTTTTTGTATAGGCCAAAACGGCTTTGTCACCGTTTTGTCTGACGTCTTCAATAATCCCCCTGACGGTTTTCCGCTGCTCTTCGGTTCCGCTGTCGATGGAACGCTTCAGTGAGAACCGCTCGCTTCTTTTTACTGCGGTTATTTTCATTTTGCCGTTTCTCCTTCCACAACCCTGGCCAGCCTGGCCGCCATTTCGTCGATTACATCATCCTTCATGCGGTAGCTGACCGGATTGACGATAAAACGCGATGTGATGTCACAAATATGTTCTGATTCAACGAGACCGTTTTCCTTTAATGTCCGCCCGGTTGATACGATATCTACGATTCTGTCAGCAAGCCCGATTAAAGGCGCCAATTCAATGGAACCGTTCAGCTTAATGATTTCCACCTGTTCGCCCTGCTCTCTGAAATAACTCGACGCAACATTCGGATATTTCGTCGCAATCCTCGGGGCGACTCCGTTCCAATCCGCTCCGGGAAGCCCCGCAACGGCGAGATGGCATTTGCTGATTTTCAGATCGAGCACCTCATACACGTCACGCTCTTCCTCAAGCATGACATCCTTCCCGGCAATACCGGCATCAGCGACGCCATGCTCGACATAAGTCGTAACATCCATCGGCTTTGCCAGAATAAAGCGGAGATTTTCTTCAGGAACGTCAATGATCAGCTTTCTCGATTCTTCAAACTCCTCGGGCAGCCTGTATCCGGCCTGCCGCAGCAACCCGGCCGCTTCTTCGAATATCCGTCCTTTTGGCATTGCCATTGTGAGTACCTTACCCATTCCGCTCTTCCTTTCTGGCACCGATAAAGTATGTGACGTTTGCGAATGATTTTGTCATATGATCGATATTTTCAATGCCCGCCAGATCCTGCAGGACGACTTTTCTGCCTCGCGCCCTTTCTTCCTCCGCGAATAAAATGGCCTGGGCCCGCTGCTCCTTGCTGAAAATCACGGCGTCCGCTTCACTTGTTTCTTCCTGAATGCCGAGCGCTTCAATCAGCCTGTCGATACGGAGCCCGAAGCCCGTGGCGGGAGCGGGATTGCCGAAATGGCCGAGGAGATTGTTATAGCGTCCTCCGCTTCCGATGACGAAACCGACATTTGCCGCGTACACTTCGAATAAAATTCCCGTGTAATAACTCATATGGCTTACCATATTCAGATCAAGGCGAATATGCTCGGCACACCCGTAATCCTCAAGAATGTCCCACAGGTCTTCCAGCTCCTGAATTAAGCTTTGTCCGGAGATTCCGATGATCTCCTCCGCTTTGGCGCATATCTCTTTCCCGCCCCGCAATTCCAGAAGTGCGAGCAGCCGGCTTTTGTCTATTGAAGAAAGCGGAAGCGATTTGACATGTTCCCTGTATCCCACGTAATTCTTTTCAAAGAGAAAGCGCCGCAGAACATCCGCCCGCTCGGCATTGCCCAAAACCTCGACAAACAGCTCATCAGCGAGTCCGGCATGGCCGATCGCGATTTTAAACCGGTGCAATCCCGCGTTTTTCAAAGCGCCGGCCGCCAGCGCAATTACCTCGGCGTCCGCGCTTGTTGATCCGTCGCCGATCAGCTCCGCGCCGACCTGTTCGAATTCGGCCGGACGTCCGCCTTCCCGCTCCTGAGCGCGATAGACGCTTGCCGCGTACCCCGCTCTGAGCGGATGATGGTGTTTGTGCAGCTTAGATGCCGCCACCCTGGCAATCGGTCCGGTCATGTCGGGCCGAAGCACAAGCGTTTTTCCGTCCTGATCGAGAAGCTTAAACAGCTGCTGTTCTTCAATGGCTGACTGGACGCCTACTGTTTCATAGAATTCAAGGGTCGGCGTCTCCATAAACTGATAACCCCATTTATCAATTAAATCCGTCAGTGTGGAACGGACTTTTTTCTTTGCTTCGTATAAACCGGGCAGCGTATCTCTCATGCCATGCGGTTTCTCAAACATAAACATTTGCCTTTTACACCTCCGCTTTGTCTGAAGGAAAATTCCGAATCCTTTAGTTCGCTAATATGATAATATGTTAGCAGATAAAAGAATGGATTGCAACGCCCAATGTCCGCCTATTCTTTTCCATAAACATGGCTAAAGAATGAACAAACCTGTAAACATATCGGAACGATCGAATCATATTGAGCAGAAGTGCTATAATACATAGAACAGCTTCATCAGAAACAAGGGAGAATAATTGATAATGAAGACGCTTGGAACATTATGTGTGCTGATTCTGACAGCCGTCCTTGTCTATCTGGGATATAACATCTATACAAACGATATTCATTTAAATTTTTTCAATCAGCAGTCCGACGAGCCTGATGAGAAAACACCGTTAAAAGGGAGCGCGTCACCGCTGAATGTCGTTCTGTACAGACAGATGGATTCTCCCAGACTGTACAATGGCTGTGAGGTGACCAGCCTTGCCATGATTTTGAACAATGCCGGATATCATGTGTCAAAAAATACATTGGCGGATAAAATCAATAAAGTTCCGCTCACATACAGCAGCGGGCTGAAGGGAGATCCGAATGAAGGATTTGCCGGAGATATGGAAAACGGCCCGGGTTTAGGCGTTTATCATGAGCCGATTGATAAACTTGCCAAAGAATATGCGGGAAACAAAGTATACGATCTTACGGGAAAAGACATTTCTTCAGTGTACCGCCAGCTTGAAAAAGGGCGGCCGGTCTGGGTAATTACCACCACATCCTTTAAGCCGGTTGATCATATGCAGACTTGGGATACGCCGAACGGAAAGATCGACATTACGTTCAGCATGCATAGCGTAGCCGTAACCGGTTATGATCACGATTATGTATACGTTAATGATCCTTACGGCTATAAAAACAGAAAAACAGACCGGTCTGACTTTGAAAAAGCCTGGAAGCAGATGGGCAGCCAGGCCATTGTGATCAAGTCATAAAAAAAACCCCGCTGACGTTAATCTGCGGGGTTTTCCATTCGTTTTTTCATTTCTTCGTCCGTATAGATCACCTGCATCGGATTTCCTCCGACAAACGCCCCGGCGGGGACATCTTTGTGCACCAGCGTGCCGGCTGATACAACGGCTCCGCTCCCGATGGTGACGCCGGGCAGAATGGTTGTGTTTGCTCCGATCATCACCTCGTCACCGATTGTGACAAAACCGGTCCGGTACTCATGTATTAAATATTCATGAGCCAAAATCGTCGTATTATAGCCGATAATGCTGTTTTTTCCGACAGTGATTTTTTCGGGAAACATGATATCCGGCATCACCATCAGCGCGAATGACGTCTGTTTTCCGACATTCATTTTCAAAAAGGTTCGGTACAGCCAGTTTTTCACGCTTAAAAACGGCGTATACCTTGCAATCTGAATGATGATGAAATTTTTCATCACCTTCAGGAAGGGAACCGTCTGATAAACATGCCACAATGAATTTGCACCTGAAACAGGATGGCGGTCTGTTTTTCTCACGGGTTACTTCACTCCGGTGATGTGCAATAAATCACTCATTTTCTCGAGCATATAATCGGGTTCATAGGCGGAAAGCGTCTGTGCGCCTTTAATCGTCCACGCGACGCCGGCTGTTTTCGTGCCGGCGTTTTTTCCCGCCATGACATCGTGATAATTGTCACCGACCATGATGGCTTCCGACGGATCGCACCCAAGCCGGCCGAGAGCAAGCCGCACAGGCTCGGGGTCAGGCTTCGGGTGCTTTACATCATCAAGCGTGACGACAGTATCGAAAAACGCCCCGATGCCTGTCAGCTTCAATCCCATATTGACTGTATCCCTCAGCTTTGTGGTGACAATACCGAGCTGATAGCCCGCTTTTTTCAATTCATCAAGCGTTTCATAAACCGTTTCGTACTCCTTGACGAGCTCATCGTGCTTTTCATGGTTGAATGCTCTGTACATGCTGATCATGTCATCGCACTTTTCGGCATTAATGCCTGAAAACGTTTCGTACAGAGGCGGGCCGATAAACGGGAGCACATCTTCCCTTTTGAACTGCCCCGGGCAATAATGATCAAGCGTATGAAGGTAAGAAGCGATAATCAGTTCATTCGTGTCAATCAGCGTGCCGTCGAGATCGAATAAAATGGCGGTTACACGTTTATCAGTCATCTTATGTCCTTTCCGATTTCAGTCGTCAGTCCGTGTCAGCATACCGCTTATCGGCATACCCCTTCATGCGTCTGAAAATCATTAAAATAATCGCAAGTACAATCAGCACAATGGAAATGACCTGCGCGATCCGAAGCTGGCTCGTAAGCATCAGGCTGTCCGTCCGCATTCCCTCAATAAAGTATCTGCCGATTGAATACCAGATCACATACGTCAAAAACAGATTGCCCCTGCGCAGGTTCACGCGGCGGAGCAGAAGCAGAATCACGACGCCCGCAAAACTCCACAGCGATTCATACAAAAACGTCGGGTGATAATATTGTCCGTCTATGTACATCTGATTAATGATGAAATCCGGAAGATGCAGACTTTCCAAAAATGACCGGCTGACCGCTTCACCGTGAGCCTCCTGGTTGATAAAGTTCCCCCAGCGTCCGATGGCCTGGCCGAGCAGAATACTCGGCGCGGCAATATCCGCCAGCTTCCAGAATGAGATGCCTCTTACTTTTGAAAAGACGATTCCCGTCGCGATCGCACCGATTAATCCGCCGTGAATCGCGATGCCGCCTTTCCAAGTTTTAATGATTACCCCGGGGTGTTCCGAGTAATAGCTCCACTCGAAAAGCACATAATATGCCCTTGCGCAAATGATTGCGATCGGGATGGCGAAAAGAACAAGATCAATAAAAATGTCCTTTTTCAGCCCCCGCTTTTCACTCTCCCTCATGGCCATCCAAAGCCCTAATAACGCGCCCGCGCCGATAAGGATTCCGTACCAGTGCACGGATAAAGGCCCGAGCTGCAAGGCAATCGGATTGATCGGTGTTCCTGCTTCATTCATATTATTGCCAACTCCTATTCGTCTTGTTCGCCGTCCTCAATGACATCCGCCAGCTTATTCGTGAATTGCTCGGCAGCATTCAAGCCCATCCGCTTCAATCTGAAGTTCATCGCCGCAACTTCGATAATAACGGCGAGATTCCGCCCCGGGCGGACGGGAATGGTCAGTTTTGTAATTTCCGTATCAATGATTTTCATTTTTTCTTCTTCAAGTCCGAGACGGTCGTATTGTTTCCCTTGCTCCCAAAGCTCAAGGTCCATGACGATTGTAATTCTTTTATTGCTTCTGACGGCGCCCGCCCCGAACAACGTCATGACATTTATAATGCCGAGCCCCCTGATTTCGAGCAGATGCTCAATCAGATCAGGCGCGTTCCCGACAAGGGTATCCTGATCCTCCTGCCGGATTTCAACGCAGTCATCCGCGACAAGACGATGACCTCGTTTGACAAGCTCCAGCGCCGTTTCACTTTTACCGACTCCGCTTTTTCCCGTAATGAGCACGCCGACGCCGTATATATCCACAAGCACGCCGTGAATGGCCGTTGTCGGCGCGAGACGGCTTTCAAGAAAATTCGTCAGCCTGCTTGACAGCCTGGTTGTTTTCAGAGGGGATCTGAGCACAGGCACGCCGTTTTGCTCGGAAGCTTCTACAAGCTCCGGCGGGATCGGCATATCTCTGGAAAGTATGATAGCCGGCGTCACATCGGTGCACAGCGATTTCATCCGCTGTTTCTTATCTTCCTCGGGAAGCTGATCGAAAAATGACAGCTCCGTTTTTCCTAAAAGCTGCACCCGTTCTCTCGGGTAATATGTAAAATAACCGGCGATTTCAATACCGGGCCGTGATAAATCACTCATCGTAATCGGGCGGTTAATCCCTTCTTCTCCGCTGATCAATTCTAAATGGAACTGTTCCATTACGTCTTTGGTCCGAACCTTTGCCAAGATATGTTCCTCCTGTTCTGGGATGTTCCGAGCTTTGAACAGTTATATTTTATCACTTTACCGTCTGAACCAAAACAGATTTATACAATTCCGGCATAACTGGTCTAGATAACTAGTCTGAAAAGGAGTAAAATAAAACTAACAACTAACCAGAAAGGCGTGTTTTAAAGTGGCTGAAAGCTTGTTAATCAGCGGTGCGGACATCGTAACAGAAAAAGAAATCATCCGAAACGGTTTTCTCGGTATAAAGGACGGCATCATTTCTTACGCGGGGAAAACAAGACCGCAAGAAACGTATGAGAAGGAATGGAAGGCGCCCGCGGGCTCGTATGCGCTTCCCGGAATGATTGATATTCATATTCACGGCGGATACGGCGCGGATACGATGGATGCTGATGTTGCAGCTCTTGATACAATGTCCGCCCGGCTGCCCGAAGAAGGAACAACCGCTTTTTTAGCGACAACGATCACACAGCAGCACGAAAACATTGAAAAAGCGCTCATCAACGCCAAAAAATGGGCGTCTTCCTCACCGCAGGCCCAAAAAGGCGCTGAGTTGATCGGCATTCATTTAGAAGGACCGTTTGTCTCTCCGAAAAAGGCGGGAGCACAGCCGAAACAATGGATTACTCCTGCTGATGCCGGGCTCTTTCAGAAATGGGAGCGGCTCTCGGGAGGGCTGATCAAAATCGTGACGCTTGCGCCGGAAGAAGATCCTGATTTCAGCCTGATCCGTTATTTAAAAGACCAAAACATCATCCCGTCAATGGGACACACAGACGCAGGAGCCGAGCTTTTACAAAAAGCGGCGGATGCCGGGGCGGTGCATATGACGCACCTCTTTAACGCCATGAGCTCCTTTCATCACCGTGAGCCGGGGGGCATCGGCACGGCTCTCGCCTGCGGCCGCATCACGGCGGAGCTGATCACTGACGGCATTCATTCTCATCCTCTGGCTGTAAAGCTTGCTTATTTGGCGAAAGGAAGCCAAAACCTGATCATGATTACAGACTCCATGCGGGCAAAAGGGCTTAAGGACGGAGAATACGAATTCGGCGGGCAAAAAGTCACCGTTCACGGGGACACGGCGCTTCTCTCTGACGGAACGCTGGCCGGTTCCATTTTAAAAATGAATGAAGGCGCGGCGCTCATGCGCAGGTTTACAAACTGCTCATGGCTGGATATAGCAAATATGACATCGGCAAATGCGGCCCGCCGCCTCGGCATATTCGACCGTAAAGGAAGCATCGCCGAAGGAAAAGACGCCGACGTTGTTCTGACGGACGGAAAATGCGGCGTGCTGGCCACGATTTGCCGCGGAAACACCGCATATATCTCAAGGGAGGCTGATTGGACATGAATGTTATCACATGCAGACATTATGAAGAATTAAGTGAAAAAGCCGCAGCGATTATTGCTGAAACAGTGAAACAAAAGCCGGATGCCGTTCTCGGCCTTGCGACAGGGGGCACTCCTGAAGGCGTATACAAAGAACTTGTGCGGATGCACCGCTCAGAAGGCTTGTCATTCCGGAATGTCACGACGATCAACCTTGATGAATACGCCGGGCTTTCTCCTGAGGACAAAAACAGCTATCATTATTATATGAATACACATTTTTTTGCACACATCGACAGCCGAAAGGACCGCCACTTTCTCCCTGACGGACGGGCAGACGATCTTGATGCCGAATGCGGGCGCTATGACCGATTGATTCAAACACTCGGCGGAGCGGATATACAGCTTTTAGGCATCGGACACAACGGCCATATCGGCTTTAATGAACCCGGGACGCCATTTGAATCCCGAACCCATGTCGTTGAGCTGAATGAAGAGACAAGACAGGCGAATGCGCGGTACTTTCCGTCAATTGATCAAGTCCCTGAAAAAGCCCTGACAATGGGGATCGGGACGATTTTGTCCGGCAAACGGATTTTGATCATGGCATCCGGAAAAAGCAAGGCCCAAGCGGTGAAGCAACTTCTGGACAGGCGCGTCAGCGAAGCATTCCCCGCCTCCTCCCTGCACGCGCATCCGGATGTGACGGTCTTGATTGATGAAAAGGCTGCGGGCGGCGATTGAAAGGATTTGACCTATGCAGATTGATAAACAATCTCCGATTCCGATTTACTTTCAGATTATGGAACAATTGAAAACACAAATCAAAAACGGCGAGCTGAAAGCGGATGCGCTGCTTCCGTCGGAGCGGGAATACGCCGAACAATTCGGCATCAGCCGCATGACGGTGCGCCAGGCGCTTTCCAATTTGGTGAATGAAGGATTTTTATACAGACAGAAAGGCCGGGGAACGTTCGTCAGCAAACTGAAGATGGAACAGCCGCTTCAAGGGCTGACAAGCTTCACCGAAGATATGAGAAGCCGGGGCATGAAGCCGGGGAGCAGACTTGCCGAATACCAGCTGATTCAGGCGACGGAAGAATTATCTTCTATCCTGGGATGCGGCTATCCGGCAACGCTTCATAAAATCATCCGCGTCCGGCTGGCAAATGATATCCCGATGGCGATTGAGGCATCGTACATCCCGTTTGACAAGGCGGGAAAACTGGACGCCTCCCATTTTCAATCATCCATGTATGAGCATATTGAAGCGTACAATCAGATGCCGATCTCACGGGCAAAACAAGAGCTTGAACCGGGAGCCGCTTCCGAGGAAGAAGCTGAGCTGCTCGGTATTCAGCCCGGCGCCCCCGTCCTCTATATCAAGCGGACCACTTATCTGCAGGACGGCACTGCTTTTGAGCACGTCAAATCCGCCTACAGAGGCGACCGCTACACATTCGTGCATTATATGGACAGGGTGAAATAAAACATCTCCAACCGTTACGGGTTGGAGATGTTTTTTTGATCTGCCATTTTCAAACCAAGCCGGTGAATGTTCTCTATGACTCTGTCAAAACGAAGAGGCTGGGGTTCCGGTATCTATTTTTATAAAGAAAAGAGTAATAAAATGCTATCCTCTGTTTTGGACAATATACGGAACCTGCTTTGAAATCAGCACCAGCGGTTCTTTGTTTTTATGAGCCAATGAAAACATGATTGCGCCTTCAATCATCGAGTTGATTGTCATCCCAAGCTTCTCCGCTTCCTCTTGTTCAAACCCATGCTCAAGAAATTTTGCCGCAAACACATCCGTCCACTTCTTGAACACCTCAACACATGTGCATCTTAACGTTTCATTGATCAGAGCGGTCTCACCCGCCAGCAATCCAACCGGCACGCCCTCAATATTCTGCGGATCATTAAACTGTTCAGCCGTTACATGAATAAAGTGCTGAATCGCTTCTACAGGGTCCGCGAATTGCGCCATACTATTCTGTATCTGCTTTTCAACGCATCTTCCCGTATATTTGATCGCCGCAATGGCGAGTTCTTCTTTTCCGTTTGGAAAGTGATGATACACAGACCCTCTGGGTGCTCCGCTCTCTTTTATAATTTGATTCAAACCAGTCGCATGGTATCCCTGAATCTGAAAAAGATATGCAGAGGTTTGAATAATTCTTTCTTTTGTCCCGGTTTTACTGTTCATTATGTTTCCTCCTGCATATTACGAAAACCAATCGATTTTAGTATAGAAAAGGGACATAAAAAAGTCAAAAACACTTGTACCGCCATGCATGTTACAGAAAAAAACCTGCTGACCGTCAGATTTTCTTCTGAGCGATCAGCAGGCTGTATGTTTTTGCTATGGGTTTGAGGCATGCCTGAAATCAAACTGATCCGGAGCCGGGTGATACGGCGTATTTCCCGTTTTGAACATCCACAGCGGTGATATTGTTTTGCCGTTGTACGGGTCCTTCACGACGGTATACCAGTAATAAACGGAATCAGGCTGCAGGCCGTCCCAGACCCAATTTGCGGTTTTTCCGCTTTTTACGTGTTTTTATGACCGAGCAGTTCGTTCGTATAGACGTTGCATTCAAAATAATCAGTCGCTACCCTTTTCCTCTTCGGCTGTAAATCCATTTCTGCTGAGAATTCGTCTTTATCAGCGAACAGATCGGTGTCATAGTAATTGATGTCATCCGTGTACGGCGAGTAGGAGAACATGTGAACCTGATTGGCGGCCTGATCAAATTGCATAATGCGCATAAAGCCCTGCCCCCCTTCCGGACCGTCCTGGTAGTCGGTCAGAATTTGGTGGACGAGGCGGTCCGGTTTTCCATCCCCGTCATCGTCAAGCGCATCGGTTTTTTTCATGGCGTTATGGTAATGGCCGCTTAATACCATCGCCACATTGCGATTCGGCTTGACGACTTTTCGATAGATCGTCTCCCCGATCGGGCTTCGATTTCCGCTCACAAGCAAGTACTCATGAAAGCATAAGATGGCGGTTCGGTCCGGATACCTCTTCAGCACTTGATTGATCCAGTCAATCTCTTGTTCCGTAATGCCCCAGCCCATATAAATCATAATAAAATCGTTCCCGCTTGCCGACAGCAGATCATAATGCCCGCGGTTATTTTTGTATGATCCGCCGTAATGCATGTTCTGTTCAAACCGGCGGCTCCCGAAGAAATCCCCGAAGGTTCGGTATGTGCCGTCTTTATGGCCGACGTCGTGATTGCCGGCAAGCACTCCGTACGGAATTCCCGCCTTGTCAAGCGTCCGCATGGAGTGGTCGGCGTTTTTCCACTGTTTCATCACCATTGAATCATCGACAATATCACCGGTATGAAAGACATATTTAATATTGTGCTTTTCCTTATTTTCTTTGATCCACTCCGTCATTTTGTCAAAAATGTGCGGGTGCCCTTGTGCGTAATACTGTGTATCCGACATCCAGACAAACGTGTAATTGCCTTTCGCCGGTATTTGATCCTGCACGATGACATTCATTTTTGAGTTCTTCACCACATCCGCTGCGGAAACGGCGGCTTTTAATGTAAACGGCTTTTTATCTTTGGCAAGGACGCTGTCCGCCTCCTGCCAGCGGCTCGTCCGGTAATTCCAAATATACATGGTTACCTTTCGGCCGGGCAGAGAGCTTCCTTTCCAGACCGCCTCGGCCAGATCCGTTTCGTCGACAGACGGGTCAACGGAGACTTCGAACCGGTGATAAGGAAAACGCTCCATACTTTCTGCCGAAACGGTTTTTCCGTCATTTGCCGAGATACGGTTCATTTCCGGCAGGGTAAACGGCATTTCATTTTCTTTTATGCCCCTCGGCGGTTCCGTTAATGAGGCGTGTTTATACACTTTCACGCTGCCCGGATTCCGCGCGGTATAACGGAAGCCGCGATAAAATGATACATTCATGTCATCCTTCGTCGGGTCTTTTACCCGGACGGACAGCTTTGCTTTGCGGGCGCCGATTTTTTGACCGGCAAGCTCCGGCTGGTTCGGCTCCTCCCGTTTAATATGGAAGGTGCGGACGGACGTTGTTTCATTTCCGGCAAGGTCTGCCGCAATGATGGTAAGGGTATGCTTTCCGGGCTTGAGATCGGCTGATGACGTGTGATGCGGGAGCGTAATGCTTTCTCCGTCCAAAAACGCTTTCACCTCTTCCACTTTGCTCCATTTGTCACGGATGTCCGCATTCAGCTCAACATTACCTTTCAGCGCCGCGCCTTCTTTAATACCCGGGACAATCTTCGGCCCCGAATTGTCCACCCTCACTGATTGGCTCAGCTGCTCCTCACCGTCACTGACAAAAATATGGTGATAGCCTTCCGAAAGCTTCGCCGTGTTCCACGGCAGCAGCCGTGACGTAAACAAATGATCCGGCAGGCTGAATGAGAAGGTCTTCTGCTGATTCGCCCGCCTGCCGTCACCGATAAACAGCTGCTCGGACGGGTCCGTCTTCCCGTCTTTGATCACCGTTCCGTCCGAAAGCACCAGACGGGCATGTTTCACGACAAAATCATCCCGATTCTCTCCCGTGTCATACGGAGAAACCTTTGAGCCCGAACGGATGGATACTTTCTGTGTTTTGCCGCCTTTTTGCAGCAGACGTTCCGGAAGCAGAACCGAGTGCGTTCTGTAGCGGTGAGACGGATCGTCAAAAATGTGCAGCACCTCGTTTTCCATCATGACGGTGTTTTGAAAATAAAGATTCGTTTTCCGGGCATCGAAGGCGAAATAGACCTCTTTTTCCAGCGCCGGACGGGTCTCCTGCCGCTTGCCGTCAATCCACAGCTTGATCTTATCGGCGCTGACGTCGGAAGTCGCTTTGAGCAGATAGGTGCCGGATATCGTATCTTCTGGTTCAACATTCATTCTGAGTCCGTGTGATTTGCTCGTCTGTTCAATGTCAATCATCTTGACGGGCGTTTTTGCTTCATTTTCTCCATCACTGGCAGCGATATAATACTCAAGCTGATCCTGGCCGAGCAGTTCCGGGGAATAAAGAATGTGATGGTATAAGCTGTCGTTGCGGTCTTTTTCGGCCAGAATTCGTTTGAATGGTTTTTTCTCATTGGTCCGGTAATAAAACGCGGCTGTTTTGACAAGGTTTTTGTCTTTTATGTCAGCCTTTAATTCAATGCTTTCAGCGGGCCGGACGGGCTTTCTGTCTGTAAGGTCTTCGATGACCGGTTTTTCCTTGTCCGGTTTGATCACCCTTTTCTGCTGCGGAATCTGCGCCTGAAAAACGGAGCCCGGTGACGGCTTATGCTCGCTCGTGGAGATCTTCAGCAATTCTCCCGTTCCGTTCAGCGGATATTTGTACAGCAAAGAAGTCAGCCGGCGGAAAGCGTGTTTCCGGTATTGCGCTGAGGCGATATCCTTGCCGGTATTTGCCGACAGCACGACCGTACGCGGGCGGCCGTTGGACATTCCGTCCGTCCCTTCGATGACGGCGAGATGTTCTCCTTCCTTCAGACGTGTCCCGTAATAGCGGTTGAAATCATCTATCGTCAGTTCTGATGCGGCGCGTCTCAGCCAAAACACGTAAGTCCCGCCTGACGGAATGACGGTATCTTCTTTCGGCCTCCATATCATATCTGATTCCGGCCCTTCCTTCGGATAGCGGTAGCGGATATGATAGTCTTTAAAATGAATGGGCCTGTCCGTCGTGTTATACACCTCGATAAATTCATAGGCATCAGCGCCGTCTTCATTTTTCGTATCAACCGCAAGCTCCGTAATCATCAGCTCGGGAATATGATTCAAATCGGCTTGATAGCCGTCCAGCTTCAGCCGCTTTTTCTCCGATTCCGCCCGCTGTCTGCCGTTAGTGAAAACGAGGTAATATTCCAATTCTCCATTCCAGATATCCCGTTTTGAAACCTGGGCCGTAAACAGCCGGATTGCGCCTGGCGCGGGCTCCATCGGCACCATCTTAAACCCTAGCTCATTGCTTTGTTTATAAAAAAGAAACGCCGAAAACGCTTGATAGTCAGCATTCCGTACATGAGCCTGTATGAACAGGTTTCTTTTCATTTCCGCCTTTACTTCGATTTGGGGAGGATTCTCCAGAAGCGGTATGTAATGAGGCGGCTGTCCGAATTCCTGCTGATTCACGGGGATTGCCGATTCTTTGCGCGCCGCATCCGCAGAAGGACTCACACAAAGCAAACCAATCAGAAAAAAGAGCGTCATCACAAGTTTCATCTCATTACCTCCCTATGCATTATGTTGCGTCAGGAGCCTGCCGCTTATGTAAACCGCACATAAAAAAGCTGCCCTCTCGGGACAGCTTATTTTTTATCCTTTTCTAAGCGGCTCCAATATGCCTTTTTGGATCAGCAAGTGGAAAACGGACAGCACGACGGATGCCCAAATGGCGGTGCCGAACCCGTCAATCTGAAAGCTGTCTCCCATCAAGGCTGCGGTCATCATTAACGTAATGGCATTGATGACAAACAGAAAGAGGCCGAGGGTCACAACCGTGACAGGCAATGTCAATATGACGATGATCGGTTTGATCAGCACATTTAACACAGAAAGAATCACACTGGCGATGACAGCCGCTCCGATACTGCTGATATGGACGGAATCAAAATATCCCGCGATAACGATTAATAATAAAGCATTTACTAAAATGCTGACTGCCCATTTGATCATTTATTTCAAATCTCCTTCTAATGGTACAACAAAACACCAGATAATATATACAATCGGCACGATTCCGCTCGTGACAAGCGCTAATACAACGGTTATAATGCGCAAAAGCGACGCATCCATATTGATGTACTCCGCCAAACCGCCGACGACACCGGCGATTTTACGGTTTTTTCTGAACGGTAAAGTCTTTTCATCCAATCACCTCTGAGTATGCTTGAGCTTAATGGCTCCTGTTAACGATTCTGAGAAAATCGAGAGATGCTGATCATGGCCTTGATTTGATGCCAGCATCAGTTCTTTTTGAATGGTATCATTCTTTTCCTTTAAAATTTCCGCATCAATCAGCTCATGGCTGAGAGAGCCGAGATTGCTTTTGAGCTCCGCTTTCACCGCCGAATCATCAGGCAGAGCGATCTCCACGTTTCCGGTCGTCGTTTTCGTGTAGATGGAGCGGCAGTGCGGCGCTGTCACGGTAAGCATGATATTGCCGTTAAAGCTTTGAACGTCAATGGATTCACTCGATCCGCGCAAATCAATCAAGCCGTTGATCGTTTCCGCTTCAATCGCGCCGCATTGATGTCCGGCCAGCTTGATTTGTCCGTTAGCCGTTTCCGCCGACGCTTTCTCAGCCGTCAAATGAGAGAATGACAGAACGCCGTTTGTCGTTTTCGCCGAGAATTCTTTTACATGTAAATGTTCCCCTCTGATCGGTCCGTTAAACAGCTTCACTCTTATCTTATCGTACTCTTTCTGGGGAACATAAAGCGTAACATTGGTTTTCATCGTTTTCTTTTCCGTGCGGACAAAAAACTTATTGCCCTTCACTTCACACTCAATGTGCTGTAGAAATGCGGTGCGCGCCGCCTCCTGACTGTCCGCCCGGTACACTTTCGCCTGGCACTCCGCTCTGATATCTTCATCCGCCCACGGCACGATATTGACGCTGCCGTTTGCGATCTGCATATCAATGGCCGAGAATTCACTGTCTTTAAATTGAAAAATATGCTGCACTTCGTGTGCGTGGCCGAAATTCAGATCAAGATCCGCTTCCTTCACTTTTTTGACGGCAGAATCAATCCAGTCGAACAGCTTCGCCCCGAGCGACGGCTTTTGGCTTTCTTTTGCCCCGCTTTCGAAATCTTCCGCAGGTTCCTGAACCTCCGCAGATAATGCGGTGATCTGCTCTTCTTTTTCTTTATATTCATGATCCAGTTTTTCAATGAGCGTCAGTGCTTCCTGCGCCGTCAGCATCCCGTCTTCCACAAGCTTTAAAATCCGTTCTTTCTCCTGTTTCATACAAAACTCCTCCCCCGACTTTTCTTACACCTGGCGTAACACCTTAATTCCCTGCACGATATTCCAAATGACCATTCCGATGAGGATCAGAAAATAAACAGCTGCTCCTGTTATCATAACAAAAACGGGCACCATACTCTCCCCCTGGGCCGTAATCAATCCGCCGACAACACCCGCGGTCACAATCAGCAAGCCCGCAAACGGAATGATATGGGAAATCAGAGCGCGCATGGCATGCCGCTTCGTCTCTTTTTCATCGACGACAAAATAAGCCACAATCGGAAGAATGAGCGGCGCGAGAAACACGCTGAAATAACAGATTGATGCGATAATCGCTTGATTTCGGTTCAATAAAAACACTCCCTGTGCCGTGATGTAAAAAACCCTTCCTTATACATACGTATGACGAATGAGCGGGTTTCATTTTCATGCTAAGGACATGCTTCGTTATACGTAATTTTTGGTTTCAGAGATTTCACTATAGAATCTTTTCCCCGAACCGATTACAATATGTAACAAAGCCTGACCGTATGCAAGGAGGACATACAAATGGAGAAAGATCCCGAAAACGCCCAAGTAACGGAAGAGAGTCTTCGAAATTTAATTCGCGAACAGAAAAGAATGAACAGCGAAATGCTGGCTGAATTGGAACAGATCAAAGCAGCCCCTCTTCCCATTTCCCATGATATCCAATATATAAAAGTGCTGCTGGACAGCAGCAGCACCCATATTCTGCAGGACTTAATGCATTTAAGCAGACAGCTTCCCCAACAGAAAAAAAGCCTGTAACAACAACAGCCCAAAACCGATGAGTTTTGGGCTGTTTTTATTGATCTATTACGTGGCTGCCGTTTCTTTTTCGGCCAGCAATGTTTTCATCCGTTTTTTATCGCGTTCCATTACCGGTTTCAGATAGCGGCCCGTATAAGATTCTTTCACTTCGACAACTTCTTCAGGCGTCCCGGAGGCTACGATCATGCCGCCGCCCGCTCCGCCTTCAGGTCCCAGATCGACGATGTAGTCCGCCGTTTTAATGATATCGAGATTGTGTTCAATGACCAAAACGGTATCACCGTTATCGACGAGTCTTTGAAGCACAACCAAAAGCCTTGCGATATCATCAACGTGGAGGCCTGTCGTCGGTTCGTCCAGAATATACAGCGTCCGGCCGGTGGAACGCTTATGCAGCTCGGAAGCGAGCTTGACGCGCTGCGCTTCTCCGCCTGACAGCGTCGTCGCCGGCTGGCCGAGCGTTACATACCCGAGTCCGACATCGGCAAGCGTTTGAAGCTTGCGTTTGATTTTCGGGATATTTTCAAAGAAAGACAGAGCATCTTCCACCGTCATATCCAGAACGTCGGAAATGCTTTTTCCTTTGTATGTGACCTCAAGCGTCTCCCGGTTGTAACGTTTGCCGTGGCACACTTCACACGGAACGTACACGTCAGGAAGGAAGTGCATCTCAATTTTGATGATGCCGTCGCCGCGGCAGGCCTCACAGCGCCCGCCTTTTACATTAAAACTGAACCGGCCTTTTTTATAGCCGCGCACCTTTGCTTCATTTGTCTGCGCGAATACATCGCGGATATCATCAAACACACCCGTGTAAGTTGCCGGATTTGATCTCGGTGTCCGGCCGATCGGCGCCTGGTCGATGTCGATCACCTTATCAAGATGGTCAAGGCCTTTGATTTCTTTATGGCTTCCCGGTTTCGCTTTGGCTTTATGAAGCTTTTGCGCAAGCGCCTTATGCAGAATTTCATTCACAAGCGTGCTTTTTCCGGAACCGGACACACCTGTCACCGCCGTAAAAGTGCCGAGCGGGAATTTGGCGTTCGCTTTTTTCAGGTTGTTTTCTGAAGCGCCTTTGATTTCAATGTACCGGCCGTCAGGCTTTCTTCTCTCCGGAGGCATCGGGATGAATTGAGCCCCTGACAAATAACGTCCGGTCAGAGAATCCGCATCATTCATCACTTCTTCAGGCGTCCCCGCCGATATGACGCGGCCGCCGTGAATGCCGGCGCCCGGACCGATATCTATCAAATAATCGGCAGCCATCATCGTATCTTCATCATGCTCCACGACAATCAGTGTGTTGCCGAGATCCCTCATATTTTTCAGCGCGCTGATCAGACGGTCATTGTCACGCTGGTGAAGGCCGATGGACGGCTCATCAAGAATGTACAGGACGCCTGACAAACGGGAGCCGATCTGCGTCGCAAGCCTGATACGCTGGGCTTCTCCGCCTGACAGCGTTCCCGCCGCCCTGCTCAGCGTCAGGTAATCAAGACCGACTTTATCTAAGAAGCTGAGCCGCTCCACAATCTCTCTTAAGATTAAATCGGCAATCTGCATATCTTTCTCAGACAGCGTCAGGTTTTTGAAAAAATCCAGTGCATCGCCGACGGAAAGCTCGGTAATGGTGCCAATGTGGCGCCCGTTGACCAAAACGGCAAGCGCTTCTTTCTTCAGCCGGTAGCCTTTGCATGTCGGGCACGGCTTCTGTGACATGTACTGCTCCATCTGTTCACGGATATAATCGGAGCTTGTCTCTTTATACCGTCTCTCAATATTGCGCAGTACACCTTCAAATTCAATTTCATTTTCGCGCACTTGTCCGAAATCATTCTCGTATTTAAAGTAGATCCGTTCATTGCCGCTGCCGTACAGCACTTTATCAAGCTGATGCTTCGGCAGGTCTTTGACCGGAGTCTCCATATCAATGCCGTAATGGCGGCAGACCGCCTGAAGCAGCTGCGGATAATATTGTGAACTGATCGGCGTCCACGGCGCGATGGCGTGTTCCTTTAATGACAGTTCAGGATTGGGAATGACAAGCTCAGGGTCCACTTCCAGCTTCAAACCTAGACCGTCACAAGTCGGGCAGGCGCCGAACGGGCTGTTAAACGAAAACAGCCGGGGTTCAAGCTCCCCGATAGAAAAACCGCACAGCGGACAGGCGTGATGCTCGCTGAACATCAGCTCTTCCTGACCGATGACATCTATCATGACACGGCCTTCCCCTAAGCGGAGCGCGGTTTCCAGTGAGTCGGAAAGCCGGGCGGCAACCCCTTCCTTGACGACAATCCGGTCAATGACTACTTCAATGGAATGCTTTTTGTTTTTTCAAGTTCAATATCGTCGGAAAGCTCGGCCATTTCTCCGTCAATCCGCACCCTTACGTAACCTTGCTTTCTGATTTGGTCAAGCACTTTGACATGGGCGCCTTTTCTGCCTGAGATGATCGGCGCAAGCACTTGAAGCTTCGTCCGCTCCGGATATTCAAGAATCCGGTCAACCATCTGTTCGATCGTTTGCGACGTAATTTCAATGCCGTGCTCCGGGCAGTGCGGCTTCCCGACCCTCGCGTACAGCAGCCGGAGATAATCATAAATCTCTGTTACCGTTCCGACGGTTGACCGCGGATTGCGGCTCGTCGTTTTCTGATCAATGCTGATCGCCGGAGAAAGCCCTTCGATCGCATCAACGTCCGGCTTATCCATCTGCCCTAAAAATTGGCGCGCATAGGCAGAAAGCGATTCAACATACCGCCTCTGTCCTTCCGCGTAAATGGTGTCAAAGGCAAGGGATGATTTTCCCGATCCGGACAGCCCCGTCACGACGACGAGCTGATCCCGGGGAATCGTTACATCAATGTTTTTTAAATTGTGCGCCCTTGCGCCTTTCACCTCGATCCGGTCAATTGCCATGTGTTCATCATCCTTCCGCTTTAAGCTCTAACAGTAAATCACGAAGCTCTGCCGCCCGCTCGAAATCAAGCGCTCTGGCCGCTTCTTTCATTTCGTGCTCCATTTGCTCAACGACTTTCTGGCGTTCTTTCTTCGTCATCTTCGCCAGTTTAGGCGCGGCTTTTGTTTTATATTCTTCTTTATCCTCAGCGGCCTGCGTCGCGCGGATCACATCGCGGATTTCCTTATTGATCGTTTGCGGCGTAATGCCGTGAATTTCGTTAAAGCGCTCCTGCTGTTCCCGGCGGCGCTTCGTTTCATTAATTGCGATCTCCATCGAGTTCGTGATTTTATCGGCATACATGATGACGCGGCCTTCCGCGTTTCGTGCCGCCCGTCCGATCGTCTGAATCAGCGAACGTTCAGAACGGAGGAAGCCTTCTTTATCCGCATCGAGAATGGCGACAAGTGACACTTCCGGAATATCAAGCCCTTCCCTCAGCAGGTTGATGCCGATTAACACATCATGTTTTCCGAGGCGGAGGTCACGGATGATTTCAATCCGTTCAAGCGTCTTAATCTCGGAATGCAGATAATTGACCTTGATGCCGATTTCCTTGAGGTAATCGGTCAGATCCTCTGACATTTTTTTCGTTAAAGTCGTCACGAGAACGCGTTCATTCCGTTCAATCCTCGCCTGAATCTCGCCGATCAGATCATCAATCTGTCCTTCGATCGGACGGACGTCAATGAGGGGATCGAGGAGTCCCGTCGGTCTGATGATCTGCTCGATCATTTCCGGCGTATGCTCAATTTCATACGGTCCCGGAGTCGCCGACACGTACACGATATTGTGCATATGCTTTTCAAATTCCTCGAATCGGAGCGGACGGTTGTCAAGCGCTGACGGCAGGCGGAACCCGTGATCGACAAGCACCTGTTTTCTCGCCTGGTCACCGTTGAACATGCCGCGCACCTGCGGAATCGTCACATGTGATTCATCAACGACAATCATGAAATCGTCCGGAAAATAATCAAGCAGCGTATACGGCGTAGAGCCCGGCGGACGGAGCGTCAAATGTCTTGAATAGTTCTCGATCCCTGAGCAAAAACCCATTTCCCGCATCATTTCAAGATCATACCTCGTCCGCTGCTCAAGCCGCTGCGCTTCAAGGAGCTTGCCGTTTTCGCGCATCACTTTCAAGCGCTCCTCAAGCTCCTGTTCAATATTCAGAATCGCTTTTTCCATCTTTTCCGCCCGGGTGACGAAGTGGGAAGCCGGGAAAATCGCGACATGGTCACGGTCGCCGAGAATTTCTCCGGTCAAAGCGTCGACCTCTCTGATCCGCTCAATTTCGTCTCCGAAAAATTCCACTCTGATACAATGTTCGTCACGGGAAGCCGGGAAGATTTCCACAACGTCTCCGCGCACGCGGAACGTCCCGCGCTGAAAGTCGATGTCATTGCGGGCATACTGGATATCCACAAGCTTTCTCAGCAGCTCGTTCCGCTCAATCTCCATTTCCGGTCTGAGCGACACGACCATTTCCCGGTATTCTTCAGGCGAACCGAGACCGTATATGCATGACACACTCGCGATAATAATGACATCTCTCCGTTCAAACAGAGAGGATGTCGCGGAGTGTCTCAGTTTATCAATTTCATCATTAATGCTTGCGTCTTTCTCTATAAAAGTATCCGTTTGAGGCACGTACGCCTCCGGCTGATAGTAATCGTAATAGCTGACAAAATATTCGACAGCGTTGTTCGGGAAAAACTCCTTAAACTCGCTGTACAGCTGTCCGGCAAGGGTTTTGTTATGGGCAATGACCAGTGTCGGTTTATTCACTTCTTTAATCAGATTGGACACGGTAAAGGTTTTGCCCGTCCCTGTCGCACCCAGGAGAGTCTGGTGTTTTCTGCCTTCCTGTATGCCTTTGACAAGCTTCTCAATCGCTTGCGGCTGATCTCCCTGGGGCTGATATTTCGAGACTAACTCAAAACGATCTTTCACAAAAAAGCCTCCGTTTCTTTACGAAATCTTCCTATTGATATAGTAACACAATGACGGGCAAAATCACTAAAAATACGAACTAAAGTTCGATGGTTTATTTTTACCAAGTCAATTTTTGTATAAAAAACCTGCTTTTATGGCGTAAAAGCAGGCATTCTATTTCATATTCACCATGTCAGGCATTGTCTTTCTTTTTGTCTGCTTCTTTTTTGGCCATGTACAGCCCTCCGGCCACCAGCGATACGACATCCAATCCAACGATAAAATACGTTTCGGTGTAACCCTTTAAATAGGATGCGAAAAGCAGTGCGGCTGTGAGAGCGATCGCCACATAGTGGTTAAACGTGACGCGCGTAAAAAGGACAACCAGCATAAAAGGGAAACATAATGCAAAAACGGCTTTTGTAATCACAAAAACCCTCCTCGGGAATTCTTCATCTCATCTGATTATAGTAAAAAATGAAGAATCGGACAATCGTTCCCCTGCTATCACAATACCCTTTTTCAGCAGTCTTCAATCATCTGTCAAAAAAAATGTGAATATAAATCCATTGAACCATTAACCAGATGAATCGAATTACCTTTCTTCAGCCGAAAGGATGAGAAGGTTTAGGTCTTTGTATCTTTGACAGTTTCTTCCTCCCTCTTTACAATGTAATGATAGTGTTTACTATCATTTTCTTGGATGAAGAAAAAAGGGGGTCATACCGCATGTATTCAGTGCGATTTCAAAAAGCGGAAGAATCGAGCCGCTCTGCAGGAGCAAAAGGAATGAACCTGATTAAACTGACGAAAAACGGGCTGCCCGTTCCCGGCGGTTTTATCATTCAGACGAATGCCCTGACACGTTTTATGGAAGACAACGGGCTTCAAGCAGATCAGGAACAGATGGAGCGCGCCATTATGAACGGCACGTTTTCAAAAGAGCTTCGGGAGGAACTGACAGCGTCGTTTTATGAATTGAGAGAATCATACGCCTCTGTCGCCGTACGTTCCTCCTCCGCGTCCGAAGATCTTGAAGGCGCTTCTTTCGCGGGCCAGTACGAAACCTATTTAAATATCAAAACAGAAGAAGAGTTTCTCGGAAAAGTGAAAGAGTGCTGGGCTTCCTTCTTCTCGTCGCGGGTCAGCGGTTATAAAGAGAAAATGAACAATGACACCGCAGAACCGTTAATGGGCGTTGTCGTGCAAGGTCTGATCAATTCCGAGGTTTCAGGGGTCATTTTCAGCCGCAACCCCGTCACACACGATGACGGAGAACTGATGATCAGCGCGAGCTACGGCCTCGGAGAAGCAATCGTCTCCGGCAGCGTGACGCCCGACACATTTATCGTCAATAAAGACACATTTCAGATTGAAAAAGAAATCGGCTTAAAAGAAATGTATATCGTCTCTAAAGACGAAGGCGTGACGGAAAAAGAGACGTCCGCTGACATGAGAAACCGCTTCTGCCTTGATGACGAGAGCGTCAAAGAGCTTGCCATGCTGACAATAAAGACGGAGGAACTGTACGGTTATCCCGTGGATCTCGAATTCGGATTTGCCGAAAATAAGCTGTATCTGCTTCAGGCCAGACCGATTACAACGATCGCGCAGGATCAGAAAGCGGCAGACGAAGAACGGGAATTTATCATGACGCCCCGGGATCAGAAAGATTTTTGGCTCAATATGGAGGCCAATATAGAAGGTCCCGTCAGCCCGTTATTCGCTTCACTCATTGTGCCGGCTTTGGAATACGGCCTCAAAGAGAGCACGAAGGCCTTCCCTGTGATGGGCATCGAGATTGAGCGTGTCAAACTTCATCAGGGCCATGTTTTTTCCAGACAGCATAAGACGGACGACAAGCTGCCCGCAGAACAGTTAGAAGCGCTTTTCCCCGTCTTGGCTGACCGCATGTATGATATTATTCAGGAAACCTTTCTGCCTTTTTATCAAAAGCTGGATGAACTGGCGCATACAGACCATACACCGGAGACTGCCCTTGATGCGTTCCGAAACCTGCAAGACTTCTATTTAAAAGGATACGAAGAACATTTCAATATTGTCTTTCCGCAGGTTGCGTTAAACATGATACTGGAATCTATGTACGGACAGGTTGAGAAAGAAAACACCTCCCTTCTGTATGAAATGCTGGCCGGCGTCATGAATAAGTCATTGGAGACTGACAGACAGCTCTGGCTGCTTTCCGGACAAGTAAAAGACAGCCCTGAACTGCGGCGCGTCTTTACGGTTTCTCATGCCGATGAGCTGCATCAGACGCTTCTGCAATCAAATGAGGGAAAACGCTTTCTCGAACAAGTCGGCGAATTTTTACAGGAATACGGCTGGAGATCCGTGAAAAGTCATGATCTCATTGAACAAACTTGGGCGGAAAACCCTTATTTCGCTTTGGCCAACATTCAGAACTATGTCCGGAACGGATACGATTTTGACAGTGAGTTTCATAAAACGATAGAAAAACGAAAACAGCTCTACGCCGACTTTATGGATAGAATTGAAGATGACGGCTTCCGGGAGACGTTTGACCGCTATTATCAGTGGACATTGTCTTCATCCGTCATCAAAGATGATCACCATTTTTATATTGATGCGATGCTGGACGCCAAAGCACGCCTTTGCCTTCTGAAAATCGGCGAGCTGCTTCAAAAACAAGGCGTAATCGATGATCGGGAGGATATGTGGTACTTATACAGCGATGAAGTCGAGAAAGCGCTGGCGTCGCCGGTTCCGATGCAGGAAAAAGCCGCTGAACGAAAACAGCTCTTCCAGCAATATCAATTGCTTGAAGCCCCCGCTTATCTCGGGACTCCGACTTCGGAACAGCTGAAAACGGCTGAACAGATTACCGGCTCCATCACAGAAGATGAAAAAACACTGAACATCAAATTTACGGACTTGCAGCGTCAAGCGGAATTGCAAGCGGCCCGGTGAAAGTCATTCGTGACGCAAGTGAATTTTCCCGTTTTTCAACAGGAGACGTGCTTGTCTGCAAAATGACGACACCGCTTTGGACCAGTCTGTTCCAAGATGCAAAGGCCGTCATTACGGACACGGGCGGCATCCTGTCACATGCGGCGATCATCGCGAGAGAATACGGGCTCCCGGCCGTTCTCGGCACACGTGCCGCGACTGACAGGCTCAACGACGGAGATATCGTCACGGTGGACGGGACAAACGGCAAGATTACGATTGTCAAACGCGCTTCATGCTAGGTTTCCCTCTTTATTGACGGGCAGGGCGGGTGTATACTTGTCCTGCCAGTATTTACGCGAGGTGAAACATGTTGAGAACGACGAACAAGAGAATTATTGACGCCGCGATGAATCTGATCATCCAAAAAGGATACCGCGCAGCGACAACAAAGGAAATCGCAGAAAAAGCAAAAGTAAGCGAAGCAACGATTTTCCGTAATTTTAAAAACAAACAAGGATTAATGAAAGCCATGATTGAACAGCAGGCGCCGGTTCCGGAAAGCATGATCACCAAGGCGGAAGGCGATCTGTATGAGGATCTTCTTCATTTCGCCGCGACCCTTCTGCAGCAATTGGAACAAAAAAAGAAGTGTTCCGCATCTGCCTGCGCGAACCGGAACTATTCGAAGACGTCCTGCAGGATATTGTCGTATATCCGCAATCCGTGAAAAAGCATTTAATCGTTTACTTTAAGGAGCTGACAAAGAAAAATATGATAAGCCCCGGCAGCGAAGAAGCTAATGCAGACGTCTTTATGACGATGATTTTCGGTTATTTTATACACCGGCTGCAGCTGGGGAAAAGAGTCATTACTCTCTCTGAGGAAACGATGCTGAAACACAGCACTGAGATTTTCATGAAAGGCATTACCGGCCGGTCATTTTCCGGCTCCAAGGAGGATGAAGGATGGGTTCAAAGAAAGAATGGGCGCTGATCGTTTCGCTTTTGCTGGGAGCCATACTCGTTCCCATCAATTCTACGATGATCGCAGTCGCCCTTTCGTCCATTTCCCGCTCATTCAGCGAATCAATTGCCAGCATCACATGGGTAGTGACCGTGTATTTAATCGTGATGGCCGTGACACAGCCCATTGCCGGCAAACTCGGTGATATGTACGGAAACAAAAAATGTATTTATGGGGCGTCGCCCTTTTTCTCATCGCATCATTGGGGTGCGCCCTCTCGCCAAGTCTTTTCTTATTGATTTTCTTCCGGGCGCTTCAGGCTGCCGGCGGCGCTTTGCTTACGCCAAACAGCATCGCCATCATCCGACATGTCGTGTCTGAAAAACGGCTTCCGAAAGTATTCGGCTTTTTCGGCCTCGGTGCCGGGCTGGGCGCGGCTCTCGGTCCGTTTATCGGCTCTCTTTTAATTGAGAGCTTCAGCTGGCATTCGATCTTTTGGGTCAACATTCCGTTTCTTGCGATCGCACTCGTGACGGCATTAATGATGTTTCCAAAATATAAAGAAGAAACGTCCGACGCTCCGCTTGATATCATCGGGTCCGTTTTGCTTGCCGGAAGCATTGTGTCTATTATTCTTCTGACGAAAAATGAAAGCTCTTTGGGCTATTGGGTGTACGCGCTGCTCATTCTCGTATTGGTTCCGCTATTTTTCAGGCGGGAGCTGCGCACGAAACATCCGATTATTGATTTTGATCTATTTAAAAACACGACCTTTACGAGCGCCAATCTGTCGGTTCTGTTAAGCAATTTAATGATGTACGCCGTGTTATTGATTATGCCGCTCTTTATGACCGGCCACTTCAGCATGAACACGTCGCACAGCGGCATGGCGCTGTCAGTCTTTTCTGTTTTCATGTCCGCCAGCAACTGGGGCGGAGCTCAGCTGCATCAGAAATGGGGCGCGCGAAGAATGATTTTTCTGTCCTTCGGGCTGATGGCCGCAGCCAATCTCTTATTTCTGCTTTTGGTTTATTCCCATTCCGTTCCGTTTCTTATGGCATCGCTTATTGTAGGAGGCATCGCGTCAGGTGCGGGGCTGACGAGCATGCAGGTATCTTCTCTTGCGACGGTAGAACCGGGCATGTCCGGCATCGCATCCGGGATTTTCTCCACCTTCCGTTATTTCGGAAGCATTATTTCTTCAGCACTGATCGGTTTAATCTCCGGGTTTCATATTCTGTTTATCATATTGATCGGAGTTTCTGTGATCGGCTTGTTCGTATCGCTTGGAATTAAGTCCGGGGAAACCGTTCAGACGAAAAAAAGCCATTCGGCATAACGAAAAAGGTTCCGTAAGCATCTGCTTTCCGGAACCTTTTCTAGTTTTAGAATCTTTTTATTTACAAGAGAAAAGGGGAATGTAAATGGCTGAGAGTTCCGATCAAGTTCGGCGCTGACATCGTAATCCGGCCGTGAAAAAAGCCCGGCCGCCGTGTTGTTAGCGGCACCGGGCTTAAAACTGAAAGCTTATTATTTCCAATGTTATTTCTTAATTTTTTCATAATTCTCCTTACTAAAACCTACCTAAAACAATTATTGAATATTACTTTTATAATTAAGCAAAATTAAGTAACAATCATTGAAGGATTCTCAGACTGATAAAATTTATTTTAAATATAATATTTCAAAACACATTCAAACTGTACAAAGAAAAGAAAGTCTAAATTTTTATTTTTGGAACTTGATTGGGACAAGAAAGTCTAAACCAAAATCTTTTTAGATTTATATAATAACACGTCTGTCGATTATCTAAATTCTACCAAAAAATGAATGCAAAAGAGAGATTCCTCTTGTACAATGTAAGTTACCACACCAACATTGACGAAACGAGGAATCTCTCATGAACAAGAATAAGTCTCTGTATCTTTAACAATAGTATTTACAATATCATTAGGATACCGATTTAAAAAAAATGTTCTCCTTTAAACTTATGAAATTTCACGTTTCCTTCAACAACTTCACTCCATTTATGCATTTCATTGATATGAGTCGAAAAATCGCTATCCGCATAAAAAACGCTTACTCCACAACTTATTTTTTCTGCTTTGGGCTGAAACTTATAATTGTCCAAAATTATAAAATCTGCTCGCAAAATCGGAAGAAACATATCCATAATCTCTTTTGTATAAAACTCCTCTGGTATTCCCCCATATTGTTCCACCTTTGTCAAGAAAGTTTCATTAGTCATATTTTCAATGTCTTCTCTCTTTTCAAAATATGTGGAGCATCTCGCCCAGAAAAAACAGATGCCTTGGTTCCTTAGTTTCCATTTGCTTAAGTTTATAATATATCTCATAAGTCAATAAGGCTCCCATGCTGTGTCCAAATATAACATATTCATCGTCATATTCTAATTGTTCACTTATTCTTTTGGCGATATCTTCACTTGCTTCACCAACAGACTGGTAACAAGGCTCTGTGAATCGAGTTCCTCTTCCAGCCAATTCACATATACACAATTCATATCTATCCGGCAGTAGTTTTTCCATTCATAATATGCATTTACCGACGCTCCAGCATATGGAATAGGAAATACTTTTATTTTATTTATTTCACTCACTCCTATGTTCAACTTGAGCCCACTATCATTACTATATAAACCTATAAGTATTCAACATACATTTAATTGTACTTCTCTATCTCTCGCTGCTCTGCCAGCAACAAATTCACCATATCACTATAGCTATTCAAACCGTCTGTCTGATTATTTGCCTTCAGATATACATCATTTACATTTCTTGAAATACTTGAAATAACACCCTCATACTTATCCCGGTACTGCTCATTTTGTTCTATATCATGCTGCACCGCCTTGGACAGACTGGACATTATATCAGACGCCTGATCTGGATCCACTTTCTTTAGCTCAGATATAGAATAATCAAATGCTAGAAAAAACCACTGTAAAGTATCATTGGATCATCCTGCTGCTTACATGCCAGATATGCTATAAAATTTGCCTCATCCTCATGCATGAAACCACTCTGATGTGCCAATTCATGTGCCATAGTAGCAGGCACCAAGAAAACGGGCACATTAACATTGATATTGGATTCATAAGTAAAAGGGACAAAGATACCATTTATCCTTGCATGCGACATTAGCTTTGACATCACAACTGGTTTTGGTGTTGAGTATAAAGAATGCTCCAAAATAGGATATTCCTTTGATAACATTTGCATCGAGAACACTGCGTGTTGTGCATAATAATCAAAAACCTCTGGTACTTGAGCCAAAAGATCAGTGTCCGCTAACTTTTCCCTTGCCAATTCCATTTCAACGGCAAGCGACTTACTCAATTTGACCAGTTCCTCCTTGCTGTAGTTCTCTTCTTTATATTCGGTATAAGACAAAAAAGAATATCTGTAATAGTTTATTCCACCCAAAATAGTATAACAAAAATATATCACGCTACAGATCGTAACTATTCCTAGAGCACCACGATAAACTACCATCCTACGTACACCTTTACTCATGATAACCTTGCGCACATAATAAACGATATAAAATAGAAAAAGTAACACAACCAACACGACGAGCCATTCACTAACAGAAAACTTGACCCAAGAAGGTACAAATCCTACTATTTTTGACAATAACGGATATACAGACCTACTGTATTTTTCCGCCCAATCCTGATGGTTCTGCGCGTATTTTGTCAGTATGTAAGCTATAACTCCAAGTGAAATCAACGGTAATCTCTTAAGTAAAAGCTTTTTTATAATGTACTCCCCCTATCCAATAAATATCAGATGTACGCCATGTAACCTAGTCATATCATTTCTTTATTTCAACATACTTTTCCTCATAAAAATCATGCTTATTAGAAAAAACATATTGATTCATAAAATCTATAGGAAGTACTTCATAAGCCCAGTAGGTACCATTAGGTCTATTACTTGAAATAACTTGTCGGGCGATTTCAGCAGCCACTGTACCCGTTAACTCTGAACTCGTTTCCATTTGTAAATTCAATCTGCACCTAACATCCTTTCCATTTTTCACTCCTGTAGCATCAATGACTAAAGCTATCCATTCCTCTTTAGGTTGCTCCTCTAAACTAATGTCTAGTTTTTTCAGGGCTTCTTCAACCGAAGACTCAAGTTGCATTTGATAAAATTGCATTGCTAAACGAAAAATATTATCATTTGCTGCTATATTGTACCAGTGGAGTTCTTGTACCGAACTAACTTCCAGAATATCAATGATCTCTTGACTTAAATACGGTTTCTTATAGACAGGGACATCCACTTCAGGTACAAATTCTTTCTTCATCATATTTATATTTTCCGTTTTAACACAATGATCACTCCAATAAGAATCTGTTTTTCCAATTACACTATGGCCACTCATTAATATATCTGAGATAGAAGTTTTCGTATAATGTTCCGCACCACCAATATAACAATTCACATACTTCGTTTCGTCTAATAAATGATTTATTACTCGTTTTAATAGCAGACCTGTAATTCCAGGACAAAAACCAGCTCCTATGTAATTTACACCGTTAGCTTTAAGCTCTATTTGCTCCTGACTCAATAATAAAGCATTGGAAGCATCGACATATTTTGCTCCTACTTCCATAGCTGCCTGAGCAACTCTATCTTTAATTATAAATTCAGGCCCTGCACAATTAATGACAACCGTACAATCAGTACAGAACGCAATCAAGTTCTCCCAGTCAGAAACATCCAGGAATTGGTAGTTAAAATTATTAAGGTTCATTAATGCTGTAGGTTCACGCCGCTGTCCGCCCTTAACAATAAAGTCTTTACATAAGTTCTTACAGATGACTCCACCGATCATTCCGCCACACCCAACAACTGCGATTTGCTCCATCCGTACGACACCCCTTTCATCTTATACAAGATTTAAAATACAAGACTAGTTATACCTTTCTCTATTAAAAGATCATTATTATGTCTACTCAACATACTCAATGCATAAAATCTTTGTTTGGCTTCCATTAATTTATGATACGTGCCGTGTTCTTCAATTTTCCCATTATTCAATAAGACAATTTCATCATACCCACTAAGAATTGATTCATCCAGCCTATGAGTAATGGAAATTCTCGTAATGCCCTGCATTTCACTTAACATACACTCAAGGTCACTAGCTGTTTGATTGTCCAACGCTGAAGTCGCCTCGTCCATAAGTAATATAGGTGATTTTCTCAGGAGTGCTCTTGCTATAGAAATTCTCTGTTTTTCCCCACCTGAAAAATGGATTCCATTTTCTCCACATAATACATCAAAGCCGCCTCTGTCATGAATCAATTTCTGTAACATACTCTTCTTTATTACTTGCTCAAACTCATCTGTGTCACATTCACGAAACAATTTAATATTTTGTTCAATCGTATCATCAAAGATAAAACAGTCCTGATGAATAAAACTAACATTTTGGAAAATGGACTGATCACTTATTTTCTCAAGATCAACCCCGTCATACCTGATATTTCCTTCATACCCATCATAAAACCCAGTCAACATCTTTAATAAGGTTGTCTTTCCACTCCCACTTGTTCCTACAATGGCATAAGACTTTCCATATTCAAATTCAAAATTAATATCATCTAAAATTTTTTTCCCATCTACGCTTAACGAAAGCCCATTTAGAGAAATTTTATTACTGAATTTAGGGATATCAATTCTTTGAGTTTGATCCGTTTTTGCCTCTCCAATTTTATTGAAATTCATTAATAAAGCCCGACTGGCCTGCCTTTTGGTAAAACCGGTTATGAGTCTATTAATGGGAACTGTTACGCAATTTAACAATTGAATAAAGGCCATAATCTCTCCTACTGTAATTTCTCCTTTCATTAGCTGCTGAGTACCCACAATAAATATGACTACAGCAACAAGAAAAGTTGAAATATCAGTAAGTGACATAATGAGTGACAACAGATTTTCGTATACCATTTTTGCTTTTTCCTGCTTGTTCGCCTTTGCCTTTGCCCTTTCAAAAATCTCCTTTTCGATGTTAAAGCTCTTAACAACCTGATTTCCAGACAATATATCTTTAATGAAAGATACATAATTTTTATTTTGCTCAGCCACTTCACCTTGTGCTTTTTGCATACGATTATTAAATATACTCGAAACTGCAAGTGGAATGATACAAGTGAGTAATATACTCAATGCAAGGAATGAATTAATGATAAACATCGCAAGCACTCCACCTACAAGCATAGCTAGCTGAACAAATATTTCCACGGTCCCTTTTATATAATCGTTTTGAATTATCGTTATATCATTTGACAATCGTGATATGTAGGTTCCATTACTCTCCTTGTTGAAACTTCTCATATCTAACCGCAAAATATTTTCAACAAGGGTATTTTTCAGGTTTAACGTTGCCCTTTTTGTATATAAATTTTTAACAGCATACCCCACATACATTCCCACTGCACCTAAAGGCAATAAAATAACGGAAACAGTAGTCACCTTAAAGATATTGTCAATATCTTTATTAATAGAATAATCAATAAACTTTTGTAGTATAATTGCCAATGCAATAAACAGAATAGATGTCATGATACCAAGTAAGCAGGACAAAATAAATAAGCCTATATTCTTTTTGTATATGCTTTTTGAAATTTTTTCATTCATACTATAAGCCCCCTTCTTGTTTCTATTTCATTTAGAGCATGTCTAATTTACACTCCAATTGTTTATTGCTAGATCATGTGCATATTTCAGATATGTTGGGTGGGACCGCGAGCATATGCACATGATCTGGCATCATATGTCTTTTTATGACCCCTCCACCCGCATAGCGGGTGGTTTTACGGGTAAGATACAACATTAAATATTCTTCATGACATCATTAAGGAGCTCTTCTTCAATTGTAATGCCTGTAATGCGAGCAATTAGAGTACTATTTTGAATGTAAAAGTGCATGCTAACTCCAAAATCTTCAGACTCTATAATCTGTGTTTGTAAAAACATCTTCTCAAGTGATATGTCATCTCTACTTGCAAACTTATCAAGGACTCCCTGATAATTAATGATTGGAATGCGATGGGACATTTCATTAAAACCGTACTTTTGTGCTATAAGAAACAACTTTTCTGTAATTGCAGATTGATTAATACTCGATTTTTCTGATGTTGATAAAAGCTGTTTTTGCGTTTTACTTTTCCTATCATAAATTGAATAATCTAAATTTAAAGTTAGCCCCAACATTTCCTTATTGAATTCATCTCTGTTATGTGTCAAAACAGAAACAGGGATGTTATTTAATTCTTCAGGTAAGTCACTATACATAAGCCTTGATATAAATTCTACTGCTGTATTAATGGGTTGTTCGCTAAATTTCTGATATTGTAACTCATTTAGTTTTACATGAATTTCTGTAGACCTCTTAGTGTCTCGTCGAGAGACCAAATCAGCAGATTGTTTAGCAGCTTCAATATACTCTTCCATGTTAGACTCTTGAGTACCAGGAATTTCCAGTTCGTCAACTTTCTTTTTAATCATTTTGCAATATTCTATGAAAGAATAGTTATAGGGAGTGGTAAGTCTGTTGTTCAAAGTTTCATGAAGCATAACCTTAAACAAATCTTGTGAGACTCCATCCCATATTAAATGATGAATTGCACTAAGTACTAAGCAATGATCTGCATCTATTTCTACGATTAAAAATCTAGATAACAGCTTATCATCAGTTAGAAAACTCATTTCATTCACAATTTCTTTAAATTGTTCTGCAGATAATTCTAAGGTTCCTTTCACTACTGGAATTTCCCACTCATCTGAATAATCGTATTCTTCTAAATAGGTCATTTTTTGATTTAATTTCGTTCTTAATGCCCCATGCCTGGAAATTATTCCTCTGAGTGATAAAGAAGCGTTCTCTGCCGTTCCTTCTATTGTTATGATTTCAGTAATAATTTCTGTATCCGGTCGCAAGAAATCCTCATGTCCTGTCAATACAGGACATTCTAAAGTAGAACGTGTTTTAATATAGTTATCTCCATAATAATTCAACTGTTTTTGTATCATGCACTTTAGATCGCCATCACGGTTATCACCAATTAATGTTTCATCTAATGGCATTTTTACTGTTCCTTTTCTGGTTAAACACGTTTCGACAACATCCTTAATTGCTCTTTCATATGCCAATACCAATGTTTGAGCATCCTCGTCAGTATACAATCCAGTATCATATATGATGTCAAATTCAAGTTGCCCATTTAAAACAGCCCCATTTAGAGACAATCCCATTCCTGATGAATTTTTTTCTGACATACTTCTTCCTAATGGCATTCCCGACATGGATATTCCTTCAATTCTGTCTATCTCGTTATCCAATTCTCCAAGATAATTGAATGTTATTGCTGCGCTCATCTCAAGTCCGCTATGCTCACCAAGATATCTCAAAACTCCATATCCAATTCCATGATTAGGGACCTGTTTCAATGTTTGTTTTGTCTCCAAAATGCTTTCTTCAACAGTATCTTTTGTCTCCAAAATAATAGGATATACACTTGTAAACCAACCAACTGTACGATCGATGGCGATCTCTCTATCTATTGTCTCTCTCCCGTGACCCTCCATTTCTATGGTTAGGTACTTAGATTTTCTCCATTCTTTTACTGCAATGGTCAGCGATGCCAGTAACAAGTCGTTTATTTCTGTTTTATATGTCTTTCCAGCTTCGAGCAACAGCTTTTTCGTCGTTTCAGAGTCCACTTTCACTACTTTATTTTTATATTGACCACTTGCTGTTTGTGTACTCTTGAATGTCTCAGTACTATTTGATTTATCCGATATATTTTTCCAGTATGCTATTTCATCTGAAAGCACTTCACTCTTAGCATATTGTGTTAAAGCATTCGCCCATTCCTTGTACGAAGCCGTTTTCATTGGCAGCGTGATTTTACCTGTCTCTTGTATTTGTCGATATCCACTAAATAAATCCTCCAGCAGAATTCTCCATGATACACCGTCTATGACCAGATGATGTACACAAATTAGTAAATGATCTCCACTGTCTGAATGGAACAGCCCTACTTTTACTAAAGGCCCGGTGGCTAGGTCTATGCTCGCCTGTAATTTATCGCTGGCATACTCTATCTCTTTCGATACATCTTGCACTTTTGTATAATCTTTTTCATACCAATCATATAGCTTGCTTTCCTCTGTAGACAGCGTGATTTGACGTTGTCCGTCATATACATTTCTTAAAGCGTCATGATGTTTAATGATTTCAGTAATTGCTGTCTTTAAACTAGGTATGTCAAATGGCTCATCACTTCTTAACATTAAGGCCTGATTATAATGATTAGGTACGACGTGATTCTTATTGAAAAATTCTAGTTGTATAGGGGTTAATGGACTTTCCCCATTGATTTCTCCCTGTTCGTATACTTGATTTACTTCTCCCATTTGAATATTTTCCCCAATCTTTCTTGGGGTCTGCTGATACATTAATGCGGCGAAAGAAAGCTTATAACCTTTTTCCCGTAACTTCGAAACGGCCTTAATCGCTTTAATAGAATCTCCGCCAAGTTCAAAGAAACTGTCTTCTATTCCGACTGGAGATATTCCTAAGATTTCTTCAAATATGTCCGTAATGACTTTCTCTGTTTTAGTTCTTGGTGGCATATATTCCTGTCCTGCTAATGCATTTGGTTCTGGCAGTACTTTTGCATCCAGCTTCCCATTTGGAGTCAGTGGCAAGGCATCAATCTGCATCATAAAGCCAGGTAACATATACTCAGGCAGTTTGTCTCTCAAATCATTTTTGATTTCAGACATATCCAGTTGCTGCTCTTGATTTGTCGGGATCAGGTAGGCACATATACTCTTGTCACCGCCTACTTCCAATGCAACAACGGCTACATCAGATATACCTTGCTGATTCCTTAGAACGCTCTCGATCTCGTACAACTCGATCCGATATCCTCGGATTTTAACCTGTTCATCTATTCTTCCCAGGTATTCCATCTCTCCGTTAGGCAGCCATCTCGCCAAATCTCCAGAGCGGTATAACTTCCCTTCGCCATATGGATTGTCGATAAACTTCTCCGCTGTTAATTCAGGCTGATTTAGATATCCTTTGGCTACTCCGTCTCCGGCGATGCATAGCTCACCAGGAACGCCTGCACCACATAACTCCATCTCATTCAGTATATAGAGCTGCATATTGGCAATGGGACGCCCGATTCCTACACTTAAACCCTTATCTTTTTCGCTGGAATAGACATAGTCACAGCATCCTACGGTAGTCTCTGTAGGGCCATATTCGTTATGAATCTTGACCCTGTCTCCTAATAGCTTCTGCGTTTTCCACGCCGTATCTGTGGTGAACTCCTCTCCACCGACAATTAGCGCTTCTAAATTTGGGACATCTACGCCGTCTGCATAGGTTTCCAGCATTTTTAGATGGGAAGGGGTAAGTTTAAGGAAGGTTACCCTGTTATCTTTGAATGCTGCACGCAGCCTTTCCTCCGCGTCTCCTCCCTTTAATAGAAGAGATCCACCACTAATCAGCGGTAAGAACAAGGACGTTACGGAAAGGTCGAAACTTAAGCTTGTCATTAATACCGTCGTACAAGCTTCCTTCTGGTATTCTTGATCTGCATACGACAAGTAATGATCCAGATTGCCTCGTGTCACCGCCACACCTTTGGGCTTTCCTGTCGTTCCTGATGTGTAAATCACATAGGCTATGTCACTTTTTTCAACAGCACACGCTGGATTTGTCTCCTTCTCACCCAGATCTTCAAGATTCATCGAGATGAATGGGACTTCCGTTTCCATAGTCTTCTCTCTTGTTAAAATGACCTTGGGTGCTGCATCGTTTAAGATATGCTCTATTCGTTCCTTCGGTGTTGCTGGATCAATCGGGACATAGGCGGCTCCACTCTTTAGCACGCCCAAAATGCCAATGATCGTTTCCGCTTCCAGGGTAGTCATGATGGCCACTCGATCATTGGGCTGAACACCTAACGAAATCAGTTCCCATGCCAATGCATTGGCCTTGCGGTTGACTTCTCCATAACGAAGTACTCCCGTTTCGTATTCGATTACCGTCTTCTCGGGTGTCTGTTCCGCATGTTTCTCGAATCGTTCCACTGCCGTATGATGCTGTGCATACTCCGTATGGGTATTATTGAAAACCGTTAGTATTCTTTGTTGTTCTACCTCACTGACCATGTGGAGTTCAGACAATTTCATTTCAGGGTTAGCAATCACCCTGTCCAGCAACACCTTAAAATGCTCCAGTATGACCTGTGCTGAAGTCTCGGTAAATAAATCACTGCAATAGACCAGATCTAAAGCGTACCCCTCTTCATACGCTGTAGCTTGTAAATCCAAATCAAATTTGGCATCAATGAAAGGAATGCCCAGCATCTCTACCTGTGCTTCGCCCATCGCAAGATGGATTTCCTCGTTATTCTGCATGGTAAACATCACGTCAAACAGCGGATTGCGTGACAGATCACGGCGTACTTCTACTTCCTCTACCAATTCTTCAAATGGGTATTCCTGATTCTCATACGCGTTTAAGGCCAGCTCTTTTATCTCGCTTAAAAACTCCAGGAACGTTTTCTCGCCCCTTAGATACCCTCTCATTGCCAGCGTATTGACAAACATGCCGGCTATTGTCTCGGTGTCCTGATGCACTCGGCCTGAGATGGGTGTTCCTACCACGATATCTTGTTGCCTGCTGTATTTATGCAGTTCTATCATAAATACAGCCAGCAAGGTCATGTAATCTGTCGTTCCCTGTTGTTTATTTATATTTTGAATGCCAGCTTTCTGCTCTTGGCTAAGCTGAACAGACACTTGGGCTCCTTTGTAGCTTTGGATTTTGGGACGTGGATAGTCCGTCACCAAATCCAAAACCGGTGCCTCTTCTTTAAATACTTCTTTCCAATAATCCCTCTGACTCTCCAGATTTCTAGCACGCATCCATTCACTATAATCTTTGTATTGGAGTTCAAGTGGTTGTAACTCTTCACCGTTATACAATCGTGAGAAATCTTCGATTAATAGATTGAGCGTCTTATGATCGGAAATAATATGGTGCATATCAAATAGTAAAATATAGTTGTTCCGATTTCTTTCTTTCACTACTTTAAAACGCATGAGCGGTGCTGTTCCGATGTCAAACGGGCGTACAAATTGTTCCATGTCAGCGTCACTGTAGCTGTCGGTCTCTTCATATTCCACTTGGTAGAATACCTCGTCTGCAATGACTTGATATGCTCCTTCTTCGGTCATTACAAAACTTGTTCGCAGCGACTCATGACGCTTAATCAGACGATCTATGGCTTGTTGTATTTTTTCTAAATCAAGGTTACCCGTTACTTCTAGCGCTGACGCCATGTTATATGCAGTACTGTTACCTTCCATCTGATCCAGAATAAACAATCGTTTCTGTGTAGAGGATGCTGGATAAGCTTCTCTCTGTTCTGCTTGTGGTATTGGACTATATTCGCCTTCTCCCGCGGCCTCAATCTTTCTCGACAACATGACAGGAGTTGGTGAACTAAATATATCTTTGACTGGCAAACGAATTCCTGTCTTCTTCTCGATGGCATTAATGGCTGCCGTCGCTTTTAACGAATGTCCTCCCAGTTCAAAGAAACTATCCTCTATGCCGACTGGAGATATTCCTAAGATTTCTTCAAATATGTCCGTAATGACTTTCTCTGTTTTAGTTCTTGGTGGCATATATTCCTGTCCTGCTAATGCATTTGGTTCTGGCAGTGCTTTTGCATCCATCTTCCCATTTGGAGTCAGTGGCAAGGCATCAATCTGCATCATAAAGCCAGGTAACATATACTCAGGCAGTTTGTCTCTCAAATCATTTTTGATTTCAGACATATCCAGTTGCTGCTCTTGATTTGTCGGGATCAGGTAGGCACATATACTCTTGTCACCGCCTACTTCCAATGCAACAACGGCTACATCAGATATACCCGGCTGATTCCTTAGAACGCTCTCGATCTCGTACAACTCGATCCGATATCCTCGGATTTTAACCTGTTCATCTATTCTTCCCAGGTATTCCATCTCTCCGTTAGGCAGCCATCTCGCCAAATCTCCAGAGCGGTATAACTTCCCTTCGCCATATGGATTGTCGATAAACTTCTCCGCTGTTAATTCAGGCTGGTTTAGATAGCCTTTGGCTACTCCGTCTCCTGCGATGCATAGCTCACCAGGAACGCCTGCACCACATAACTCCATCTCATTCAGTATATAGAGCTGCATATTGGCAATGGGATGTCCGATTCCTACACTTAAACCCTTATCTTTTTCGCTGGAATAGACATAGTCACAGCATCCTACAGTAGTCTCTGTAGGGCCATATTCGTTATGGATCTTGACGCTTTCACCCAATAGCTTCTGCGTTTTCCACGCCGTATCTGTGGTGAACTCCTCTCCACCGACAATCAGCGTTTCTAAATTCGGCACATCTACGCCGTCTGCATAGGTTTCCAGCATTTTTAAATGTGACGGGGTAAGCTTCAGGAAGGTTACCCTGTTATCTTTTAAAGCTGCACGTAACCTTTCCTCCGTATCTCCTCCCTTTAATAGAAGAGATCCACCACTAATCAGCGGTAAGAACAAGGACGTTACGGAGAGGTCGAAACTTAAGCTTGTCATTAATACCGTCGTACAAGCTTCCTTCTGGTACTCTTTATCTGCATACGACAAGTAATGATCCAAGTTACCTCGTGTAACCGCCACGCCTTTGGGCTTTCCTGTCGTTCCTGATGTGTAAATCACATAGGCGATGTCGTCTGTTTCAACGGCACACGCTGGATTTTCCGCCTTCTCGCCCAGGTCTTCCAGATTCATAGAGAGGAATGGAATTTCTGTTTCCAGCTTCTTCTCTCTTGTTAATATAACTTTGGGTGCTGCATCGTTCAGGATATGCTCTATTCGTTCCTTCGGAGTCGCTGGATCAATCGGGACATAGGAAGCTCCACTCTTTAGCACGCCTAAAATGCCAATGATCGTTTCCGCTCCCAGTGAAGCCATGATGGCCACTCTATCATTGGGCTGGACACCTAACGAAATCAGTTCCCATGCCAATGCATTGGCCTTTCGGTTGATTTCTCCATAACGAAGTACTCCCGTTTCGTATTCGATTACCGTCTTCTCGGGTGTCTGTTCCGCATGTTTCTCGAATCGTTCTACTACCGTATTATTCTGTGCATACTCCGTATGGGTATCATTGAAAACCGTTAGTATTCGTTGTTGTTCTACCTCACTGACCATGTGGAGTTCAGACAATTTCATATCAGGGTTAGCAATCACCCTGTCCAGCAACACCTTAAAATGCTCCAGTATGACCTTTGCTGAAGTCTCGGTAAATAAATCACTGCAATAGACCAGATTTAAAGCGTACCCCTCTTCATACGCTGTCGCTTGCAAATCCAAATCGAATTTGGCATCAATAAAATGAATGCCCAACATGTCTACTTGGGCTTCGCCCATCGCAAGATGGATATCTTCGTCATTCTGCATAGTAAACATCACGTCAAACAGCGGATTGCGTGACAGATCACGGCGTACTTCTACTTCCTCTACCAATTCTTCAAATGGGTATTCCTGATTCTCATACGCGTTTAAGGCCAGCTCTTTTATCTCGCTTAAAAACTCCAGGAACGTTTTCTCGCCCCTTGGATATCCTCTCATTGCCAGCGTATTGACAAACATGCCTGCGATCGTCTCGGTGTCCTGATGCACCCTGCCGGAGATGGGTGTTCCTACCACTATATCTTGTTGCCTGCTGTATTTATGCAGTTCTATCATAAATACAGCCAGTAAGGTCATGTAATCTGTCGTTCCATTTTGTTTATTTATATTTTCAATTCCAACTTTTTGTTCTTTACTAAGTTGAACAGACACTTGGGCTCCTTTGTAACTTTGGGTTTTCGGACGTGGATAGTCCGTCACCAAATCCAAAACCGGTGCCTCTTCTTTAAATACTTCTTTCCAATAATCCCTCTGACTCTCCAGATTTCTAGCACGCATCCATTCACTATAATCTTTGTATTGGAGTTCAAGTGGTTGTAACTCTTCACCGTTATACAATCGTGAGAAATCTTCGATTAATAGATTGAGCGTCTTATAATCGGAAATAATATGGTGCATATCAAATAGTAAAATATATTTGTTCCGATTTCTTTCTTTCACTACTTTAAAACGCATGAGTGGTGCTTTTCCGATGTCAAACGGGCGTACGAATTGCTCCATATCGGCTTCACTGTAGCTGTCAGTTTCTTCATATTCCACTGGGTAGAATACCTCGTCTGCAATGACTTGAAGGGTTTCTCCTTCTGTCATGACAAAACTTGTTCGCAGCGACTCATGACGCTGGATCAGGCGATCTATGGCTTGTTGTATTTTTTCTACATCAAGGTTACCCGTTACTTCTAGCGCTGACGCCATGTTATATGCTGTACTGTTGCCTTCCATCTGATCCAGAATAAACAATCGTTTCTGTGTAGAGGATGCTGGATAAGCTCCCCTCTGTTCTGCTTGTGGGATTGGACTGTATTCACCTTCTCCCGCGGCCTCAATCTTTCTCGCCAACATGGAAGGAGTTGGTGAACTAAATATCTCTTTTACTGGCAAACGAATTCCTGTCTTCTTCTCGATGGCATTAATTGCTGCCGTCGCTTTTAACGAATGTCCACCCAGTTCAAAGAAACTGTCTTCTATTCCAACTGGGGATACCCCTAGAATTTCCTCAAATACATCTACGATTGCTTGCTCCGTCTTATTACTTGGTGGTACGTATTTCAAGCTTTCTAACATATCTGGTTCTGGCAACCTAGTTTTATCCAGCTTCCCATTTATGGTTAGTGGAAATTCATCGATCTGGATCATAAAGGCAGGAATCATATACTCCGTTACTTCTTCTCTCATCGCTTCTTTAATTTGGGGTATACTTAGTTCCTGCCCCTTCTCTGCAATGAGATATGCACAGAGAATTTCATCGTTTCCAACTTCTTTTACAACAACGACAGCATCTGCGATTTCACTCTGTTTTCTTAATACACTTTCAATTTCACCTAACTCTATCCTGTAACCACGGACTTTCACTTGTTCATCTATTCGACCTAAATACTCTATATTTCCATCTGGCTGCCAACGTGCTAAATCTCCTGTACGGTACAGTTTTCCCTCACCGAAGGGATTCTTAATAAACTTCTTATCTGTCAATTCTGGCTGATTCAAATAACCTCTTGCTACACCATCTCCTGCAATACACAACTCGCCAGGTATTCCAATCCCGCATAGCTCCATTTCATTTAGAAGATATACCCTTGTATTTGCAATCGGACGTCCAATGGTAATTGAAGTAGAAGTAGAGTCTGTTTTCACTCTAAAACTAGTTGCATTTACAGTAGACTCCGTAGGGCCATATGTGTTTAGCACTTCTACTTTTTTGCCCATTCTTTTAAGCTTTCTAGGCTACCTGCCTCACCACCTGATTCCAGCAAACGAAGTGTCGGTAATGCGTCAGCACACAACCCCTCTATTACCTTAGGCGTCAATGAAGCTGTTGTTACATTATTTCGATCGATATATTTTTGTAGTTGCTCCATATCATATGTTAAATTTTTTGGTACAATGCATAATGCCGCACCATTGCAAAGTGCAGGGAAGATATCACCAACTGCTTGGTCAAAAGATACATTTGCAAATTGCAGCACCGTATCCTTGTCGTTCAGTGCAAATGTTTCCTTATAGGTGACCCACATATTGACCAAATTTCGATGTTCAATTAAAACTCCTTTAGGATTTCCAGTTGTACCCGAAGTGTAGATACAATACACTAAATCATTAGACCTGTTAACGTGCAAAAGATTGTCCGTTTCATTAGCATAATTATTCTCATCTTCTAAATCTAATACTGGTATCTCTACCTTCCCTGGCAGCTTATTCTTATACGTCAATACAATCTTTGGACTACTGTCCTCCAGCATATAGTGAATTCTATTATCTGGATATTCAGGATTGATGGGTACATAAGCTCCCCCTGCCTTGATGATGGCTAATATCCCTACAATCATTTCCATGCTGCGTTCTGTCACTAGAGCCACTAGATCGTTTGGAGCCACTCCTAAATCCCGAAGAGTTCGCGCCAACTGATTTGCTCTTTCATTCAGCTCGGCATATGTCATCTTATTATCATCAAATTTAAGTGCAATATTTCCTGCTGTTTTCTCTACCTGATTCTCAAATAAGCTGACAGCTGTTTGTTCTCGAGAGTATTCTACATTCGTTGCATTGAAATCAACCAAGATCTTCTCTTGTTCTCTGAGATCAAGCATATGCAGATCTTTAAGCTTTTTGCCTGGATGTGTTATGGCTTCCTCAAGCAGCGTTACATAATGCCTTGCCATATATTCAATCGTTTCTTGTTTGAATAAATCTGTGCAATACTCAAAATCTATCTCATACCCTTCTGGCATACATTCAACCAGAACGGATAAGTCAAACTTTGAGACATTTCTTTTAATGAATGCACTTTTTCCGCCCAATAGGCCTTGCATTTCCGTCGGTTTTTCTTTCTTTTAATCCGAACATAAAATCAAAAATTGGATTTCTTGAGAGATCTCTTTTCTTCTCTACGGCTTCAACTAAATCTTCAAATTGGTATTCTTGGTTATCATAAGCCTGCAGACACTTCTCCTTCACAGCTAATATCAAATGCTCAAAGGTCTCATCCGGACTAACTTCTCCCTTGATCACCAGAGTATTGACAAACATCCCCAACATACCCTTAGTATCTGCATGAACTCGGCCTGAAACGGTAGTTCCTACAATAATATCCTTTTGGCGACTATATTTGGCTAATAATAAAATGAACACAGATAGGGTAACCATAAATTCAGTAGCACCATGCTTTAGGGCTAGATTTTTAACCCCTGAGCTTAATGGCTCCTTTACCTTTGCTACAACATTGTCTCCCCTGAAAGACTGGATTTGAGGACGGAGGAAATCCGTCTTCAAATCCACCCTAGCAATTTCACCAGCGAATTCCCTCTTCCAATACTCTTCCTGTTTTGAGATGTCATAAAAATTCTGCCATACACTGAAATCTTTATACTGAACACGGTTAGAATTTTTATTCATAAGTTCTCCTCTTATTCATAATCAGTTCCATCATTTTCATAAAATTCGTTCACTTGTTGCAGTATAACTGGCAGGCTTTCTCCATCACATATAATGTGATGAATATCAACAAATAGAAAGGAGGCCGTTGTTGTCTTCATTAATTTCACACGCATCAACGGTGCTTCGGATAAAACAAACGGTTGTATAAATTTATCGTATTCTGTTTGTATATCTATTTCGTCCACTTCGCTGTAGTCTATTAAAACCCTTGCGTCTGGAGAAATCGTTTGAATAGGCTCACCGTCCACAACATGGAAACTAGTTCGCAAGATTTCTTCTTGCTTTAACAGCTTATCCAAAGCCTTCTGTAATCTTTCTTTATCTAGCGGTTCTTCATAAGCATAAACGTCCGATACGTTGTAGTTAATATTAGGTCCGGTCATCTCGTCCAGAAGATAGAGTCGTTTCTGAGCTGAACTTGTAGGGTAGTATTCAGCTGCTGAAGCTTGTTCTATTGCCACAAACATCTCGCTCTCAATCGACTCGAAATTTCCCGCTATCTGCTCGGGCGTACCAAAAGTAAAAACATCTCTAATTGACAATCTTACTCCTATGGCCTTCTCCAATTCATTGCACAAGAGCACTGCTTTCAGTGACGATCCCCCTAGATCAAAGAAGCTATCAGTTACACTGACTTTTTCAATATCTAGAATGTTCTCAAATGCCTGCACGATCAGAGTTTCATATTCATTTCGTGGTGCAATATATTCCTTTGACTTATACTCCGGCTGTGGCAATGATGCTCTGTCAAGCTTACCATTACGTGTGAGTGGAATCGCATCAACCGAAATAATATGTGCAGGCACCATGTAATCTGGTAATAATTTACTTAACTTGATCTTAACGTCCTTTTCTTCTATTTCTGTCTCAGTTATTACATAGGCACACAGGAATTTCTCATTCCTTTTGTCTTCTCGCACTATGACTACAGCTTCATTTATGCCTTCAAGCTCCAATAAACGGCTTTCTACTTCTCGTGGTTCAATACGATATCCTCTGATTTTTGCTTGGTCATCCATCCGTCCAATATATTCAATGTTTCCGTTAGGTAACCAACGTGCCAAATCACCTGTCCGATACATCTTTCCGGATCCAAATGGGTTGTGTACAAACTTCTCGTCTGTCAGGTCTTGTCGATTTAAATATCCTTGAGATACACCCTCACCTGTTATACATACCTCACCCGGAACTCCAATTCCACAAAGTACATTTCCATTTAATATATAAATCTTTAATGTTGGAAGTGGCATTCCTATATCGCTAATTCCTCTCTCGATGGCTTCAGCATCAATATCGCGATAAGTAGCGTATACCGTGGTTTCTGTTGGCCCGTACATATTAACCAGACGACAATGTCTATTGTTCTCATGCCATTTCTTCAAATGTGCTGGATAAAGTGCCTCCCCTGCAAAAATAACATATCGTAAACTATTTATTGTTTGTCCTGTCGTTGCATCGATCAACGCATAGAATGGTGAAGGTACCTGGCATAAGATGGTTACCGCTTCTTTTTGGAGCAGCTCTCCGAAGGCATATCCATCTTTTACTGTATCCTCAGAAGGTATTACAAGCTTTGCTCCATTCAATAGACTTCCGAATATTTCCCAAACCGAAACATCAAAACAATAAGAATGGAATTGAACCCAAATATCATTTTCATATAAATCAAGCTTAAACTTGTCATTCTTCAGTAATCGCACTACATTTACATGCTGAACCATAACACCTTTTGGCCAGCCAGTCGTACCAGAGGTATAAATAACATACATTAAATCACTTGATTGATTTACATGAACAAGATTACTGCATTCCATTTGATAATTTGCCTCATCATGAAGATACATGATAGGAATGTCAGCTTCGGGTTCTTTTGTGCCGCATAATACTACCCTTGGCTTACAGTCATTAATGATATAATTAATTCTTTCCTCTGGATAAGATGGATCAACGGGTACATAAGCTGCTCCAGCTTTTAAAATAGCGTATATGCCCACCACCATCTCCAAACATTTTTCTGTTGAGATAACCACAAAATCGTTTGGTTGAATGTTATAGTCCTTTCGAAGTTTTCTTGCCAGAGCATTCGCCCGTTCATTTAATTGTGCATAGGTCATCTGTTGTCCATTAAATGTGATTGCTACATTATTAGGTATTCTGGCAGCCTGCTCTTCAAGTAACTGCACAATCGTCTTATTATGAGGGTATTCTGCATCCGTCATATTGAACTCATCCAATATTTTTGCTTCTTCGTTCATATCTATCATGGCAATATCCTGCAGCTTCTTTTCCGGAGACATTAAAACTCCTTCAATTAGTGTTAAGAAGTGTTTTGCCATGTACTCGATCGTTTCTGGTTTGAATAAGTCTGTGGAATATTCAAAATCAATCTTATAGCCTTCTGCATCACTTATCATGGTTAAGGTAAGATCAAATTTAGAAATGCTTCCTTCAACGGATTCCCTCGTTCCAAATTGAATACGATCCGAATAACTCTCTCTCTCATCGTCCTGTAATACAAACATCACATCGAATACTGGGTTTCTTGAGAAATCTCTCTTTACTCCCACTGCTTCAACTAAATCTTCGAACTGATAATCCTTGTTATCGTATGCCTGTAAACATTTCTCTTTTGTACTTAATAATACATCCTCAAATGTATCATCGGAGCAGACATTCCCTTTGATTGCCAGAGTGTTTACAAACATACCCAACATATTTTGGGTATCCGTATGGTTTCGTCCCGATATTGGCGTTCCTACTATAATTTCTTCCTGTCGACTGTATTTTCCTAACATAGAGAAAAAGGTGGATAACAACACCATAAACTCCGTTGCACCATACTTCTTCGCTAACTCTTTTACTTTAATACTCGTTTTTTCTTCTACCTGTGTTCGGAAATTAGCACCTCTAAAGCTTTGTTTATGAGGGCGTGGATAATCCATGATTAAATCCAGGACTGGTATATCACCGGAGAATTCTTTCTTCCAGTACGCTGCCTGTTCTGTGATATCTCTAGCATTTTGCCAAGCAGAAAAGTCTTTATACTGTACTCGTGGTGTTAACAATTCTCTTCCTTCATATAACTCTTGTATTTTGTAAAGCATAACTGGCATGCTTCCTGCATCACATAAAATATGGTGAATATCCAGGAATAAATATGAATCACTTGGAGTATTCAGTATTTTTGCACGCATTAGTGGTGATTTTGACAGGTCAAATGGTTGGACGAAAGTATTATATTCATCTTGGATATACTGTGAATCTGCTGTCTTTACTTCACTGTGCTCCAGCACAATTCTTGCATCTGAAGAAATTTTTTGAATTGGTTCACCATTCACTATATGGAAACTTGTCCTTAAAATTTCCTCATGCTCTACTAATTGATCCAATGCCCTCTGAAGTCGCTCATTGTCTGGTTTAACTTTAAGCTTGATTACTAAAGGAATATTATAAGTTATACCAGGGCCTGTTAGTTGGTCCAAAAGATAAAGTCTCTTTTGAGCTGAACTTATAGAATAGCTTTCTGCTTCTGCTATTTCTGGTATTTCTTCAAACGTATTCTCCTTTGAGTTTTTTATTTGTTCTGCAATATTTTTTGGTGTAACTAAATCAAAAATTTCTCTAAGTGGTAACCTTACCCCTGTGCTCTTCTCTAATTCATTACACAGCCGGATTACATTAAGCGAGTATCCACCTAAATCAAAGAAATTGTCATTTACGCTTACTCTTTCCATACCAAGCACATATTCAAATGCCTCTACTACCAATTTTTCCGTCTGGGTCTTTGGTGCCTCATAACCCCTTATCATCTTAGTTTCTTCAATATTCTTTTCTGGGTCCGGCAATAATTTACGATCTACCTTACCATTTGCAGATAGTGGAATCTCATCTACCTGTATGAACTGTGCCGGGACCATATAATCAGGCAGTTGTTTGGCTAACTCTCTTTTTATTTCTGCCAATTCTACGGTCTCATCTGCAACAATATACCCACACAATTGCTTCTCTCCATGTGAA
>NZ_ANAT01000012.1:0-7541 GCF_000411595.1 Paenibacillus lentimorbus NRRL B-30488
CTTTCTAACGATTCTAAGGCGCCATCGTTATAGGTGGAAAGGTTCTCTTTTTCATATAAATCCGGATGAATCATGAGCTTGATATCACTATGTTCCACGATATATTCTATTCTTTCCTCAGGATGTTCCGGATTAACAGGAATATAAGCATGGCCGGCTTTTAAAATAGCCACCGTATTTACAATGGTCTCGATTCGTCTCTCTGCCCAAACGCCAATATAAGAATTGTGCGCATAGTTTTGTTCTGCTAAATAACGAGCGACCTGATTGGATTTTCTCGCCAACTCGCCATAGGTCAATGTATCCTGTCCTAATTTGACTGCAATAGCATCGGGAGTCTTCTGGCATTGCCGGTCTATTAATCTTTGCAGTAAATCTCCTTCATAATCTCCTTGTGTATGATTGTAATCAAGCAGCAGTTCAGACTGTGTTACAGGCAGCGGCATAGATGAAAGATTATGGTCTATAACTTGCTGTAAGCGAAGTTGATACGTTTCAAACATCGCACTGATCATATCTTCGTCAAACAAATCTTTCACATAATCCCAAGTCATAATTAATTGTCCGTCGCTTTCCGCAACTTGGAAGTCCAAAAATACTTCAGGGGTCTGATTTATTCCGTATTTCAATTCTCCCCTACTGCCTATATTGGCATTGAAAGAATTCACTTCGTCACGCAGCATACTCGTAAATATAATTGGCATTATAGCTTGATCTTCTTGACCGCGGTTTTCAGCCAGATCACGCAGGAAATCAACCCCACTGTAAAATCTGTGGTCTAACGCTTCAAATAACCGCTTCTGAATCTCAGCAGTTCTTTCCCAAAATTGTCTGTGAGATGATAAATCGATATCTAACAACAATTTTGATACAAAATCCCCCATCAGAGACATTCCATCTTGATGAAAAGGCTGATTACTAAACAGATTTAAGCTAAGTGCCATATTGGATTGATTGCTCCATCTATATAGAACTTCCGCATATATTGTGCACAATAACGCAGATGGTGCAATTCTGTTATCCAAAGCTTTGTTTCTCACAACCGCCCAGTCTGTCGCAGAAATTTTCGTTTCTAAACGTTTTACTGTCGCGTTGTTTACAGCATTCCCGTTAAAAAGAAGCGGTAACTGTGGCGCATGTGGGAAATTCTCAACTTTGCTCTTCCAATAAGCTTGATCTCTTTGATGCAATTCTTGCATCAAATCTGAAACTTGCTGCGCCAAATGATTGGCACGATGATCAAGCTCTGCTTGGGTCGAATCTTTTTCCTCTTTCTTAACATCTTCTTTCTTAAGTAGAGTTTGCAAACGATCTTTTGGATGCTTTATAACTTCCGAAAGCAATAAAACATAATCATCCACCATTTGCTTTATCGTTTCTTGTTTAAATAAATCTGTAGAATACTCTAAGTTGACCATATAACCCTCTGATGTTTGTATTACCATTAAATTCAGATCAAACTTAGCTACTTTTCCTTCCATTGGTACCCATGTTCCACTCATAATGCTCTTTGAACCAGACATAATTTCACTCTCTGGCATCATAAACATTACATCAAATAATGGATTTCTTGATAAATCTCTCTTTACATCTACTGCCTCAACCAATTCTTCATATTGAAAGTCCTGATTATCGTACGCACGAAGACATTTTTCTTTTACTCCTAGCAATACTTGTTCAAAACTCTCCTCTTGTTTCACTTTTCCTTTGATAGCCAAGGAGTTTACAAACATCCCCAGCATTTCTTGTGTATCAACGTGGGTTCTGCCTGATACAGGAGTTCCAACTACAATTTCTTCCTGTTGACTGTATTTGCTCATTAGAAGCATAAAGGTTGATAACATAATCATGAATTCTGTAGCACCATGCTTCTTCGCTAATTCTTTTATTTCCATACAAACTGGGGCTTCAATCTTGGTTTTTATGTCGGCGCCATTGAAGCTCTTTTTCTTAGGACGTTGGAAATCTGTATTCAAATTTAGTATTGGAATTTCGCCTAAGAACTCGTTCTTCCAATATGTTGCCTGTTCCGTAATATCCTGAGTCATTTGCCAAGCAGAGAAATCTTTATAATGAACCCTTGGCATTGGTAGAGTATATCCTTCATATAACTCACTTATCCAGTTCATCATAATAGGCAGACTTTCTCCATCAGAAACAATATGATGAATATCCAGCATCAAGTATGAAGCTTGTGGCGTCTGTAATAACTTAACCCGCATCAAAGGTGCTTTCGATAAATCAAATGGGCGCACAAAATTATCATATTCAGCTTGAATATCTAGTGAATCAGCTTCTTTGTATTCTAATACTACTCTCGCATCTGGTTGAATTACTTGAACTGGCTCTCCATCAATAAGATGGAAGCTCGTTCTCAATATTTCTTCTCTTTCTAAGAGTTTATCTAATGCTCCCTGTAACTGCTCTTTATCCAGAGTTTTATCATATTTAATGACATTCGAAATGTTATAGGAAATACTAGGACCAACTATCTCATTCAGAAGATAAAGTCGCTTTTGAACAGAACTCATAGGATAGAACTCTGCTTTAGCTATTTTCGGTATTTCCGAGAAACGATCATATTGTAAACTTCCAATTCTTTCTCCAATACGTTTGGGTGTAGATAAAGCAAATATTTCACTAAGCTGCAGTTTTATACCGATTGTCTTTTCTAATTCATTACACAATAATGTAACTTTCAGTGAATGACCACCCAAGTCAAAAAAGCTATCATTGACACTAATTCCTGTTATTCCAAGGATTTTCTCAAATGCTTCAACTACTAACTTCTCTTCACTATTTGTTGGGGCTACATATTCCTTCACCTTGTATTCTGGTTCTGGTAGTGCCGCTTTGTTCAGCTTTCCATTATGGCTTAACGGAATTTGGTCAATACGAATAATATATAAAGGAACCATATAGTCTGGTAACTTCTTGCGTAACTCACTCTTGATCTTATCTTCGTCTAATTTTTCCACTTCTGTATGAACAACTACATAAGCACACAGATATTGTTCTCCTTGCTTGTCTTGTCGTACTATAACGGCTGCTCCACTAACTCCTTCGAGTTCCATCAAAGTACTTTCAATTTCTCCTGGTTCGATTCTGGAACCTCTTATTTTAACCTGATCATCTATACGACCAAGGTACTCGATCATTCCATCCGGCATCCACCGTGCCAGATCGCCTGTTTTATACATCATTCCTGAACCAAAAGGATTTTTAATAAATTTCTGTGCTGTCAATTCTTCACGATTTAAGTATCCACGCGACACACTTTCTCCTGCAATACATAATTCCCCTGGTACTCCTATTCCAGCTATTATTTCATTAGATAATATATAAATTTGTGTATTACTAATAGGCTTACCAATCCATACTTTATCTACATTTAAGTCTGCTGGACAATGATATCCACTAGAATTAACGGTAGTTTCTGCTGGACCATAGAGATTCAGCAGTTCTGCTCTTACTTGTCCTTTTTCCCTTAACTGATTATAATGTCTCACACTTTCTGCATTCAGTTTCTCACCAATATTAATGATATAACGCAGAGTATTTATTTTCTCTTTGCTCATATCTAATTCTTCTAAAAACATATTGAACATGGAAGGAACGAACTGAATTGCATTTACTTGATAATCCTGAATTAACTTGATGATCTTATCGCTTTGACTTTCTTCTCCTTGTTGCAAAATAACAAGTTTACCACCCGCTAACATCCACCAAAATACTTCCCAGGCAAAAACATCAAATGCACAAGTGGTCTTCATTAAAAGAGATTCTCCCTCGTGTAATGGATATTCTCTTTGTGTCCACATCTGCTGATTGACTATATGCTGATGCTCTACCATAACCCCTTTTGGTTTTCCTGTTGTACCCGATGTATAAACCAGATAAATAAGATCATGAGGAGTATTCACATGTTCTGGATTCTCTGCACCTTCTTCAGAATTGCTTGCACTATATAAGTCGACAACCTTTTCAGGGGAAATATTATACTTTCCATGACCAATTAAAACCGCTTTCGGCTGGCTATCTTCCAATATATACTCGATGCGTTCTTCTGGATAAAATGGGTCAATGGGTACATATGCTGCACCCGACTTCAGGATGGCATATAATCCGACCACCATCTCTAAACTTCTTTCTGCTATGATGGCAACAAAATCATCAGGCTGGATATGGTATTCTCGGCGTAACCTTAATGCAAGTTTATTAGCACGAGCATTTAGCTCGGCGTAACTCAATTTCTCATTCCCGAATACAACTGCTGTATTATGGGGGGTTCTTGCTACTTGTTCTTCAAATAATTGTACAATTGTCTTGTCTCTTGGATAGTCGCTGTCCGTTGCGTTAAACTGTACTAATTCTTTCATTTCTTCTGCTTCACTGGTCATGCCTAATTCGATTAATTTCGTCTGTGGTGCTGCAATTGCTTGTTCCATAAGCCTTTGCAGATGGGAACCAATAATGTTTATTTGTTCCTTGTTATATAGCTTTGTACTGAAAAGAATTCTAAAATGGATACGATCACTCTTAAATGCTGTCATTCCCAAGTCATACCCAATTTGTTCGCGGTAATATTCGGATTCCACATTTAATTTGCCATCAATATTTATACTTGTTCCTTGATAGCCTTCAAAGAAGAATAATGTTCCAATTAGATCTCTTCCTAATAAAGTATGATTCTGTATTTCTGCTAAGGGAAGAAAATCGTGTTCATTTGCAATAATTGCCTGGCTCTGTAATGATTTCAACAAATCGGCAAAGGTGTCTTCGTTTGTTGTCGATATACGTACGGGTATTGTATTGATAAATAAACCAACGATTTCTTCAATACCTTCAATCTCTGCATTTCTACCAGATACAACTTTTCCAAATACAACATCATTTGTTGAGTTGTATTTTTCCAATAAAACGCCCCAACAAGCTTCTACTAGCGTATTCAATGTTACATCATATTGGGCACATATCGCTTCTGCTTGTTCAGTTACCTCTATGCTTAACTTAAACTCTTGGCTCTGACTCTCTTCTTCTGTTTCATCTGGACGACCTAAAGGTAGAATATCAGCCCTTGTCTCATATCCTTGAAGAAGGTCTTCCCAATATTTAAGGCTCGTCTCTTTATCTTTTTCATTTATATAATGGACAAACTTTTCATAGCTACCCATTTTATTAGAAGCAGCCTGATTAGGTGTTTTTAATTGTTCTTCATCTGTTGCCATATACGCACTAAATAATTCTTTACGCAAAATTGGCAAACACCAACCATCTAAAATAATATGATGGTTTGTCATGATCAACCGATAACCACTGTTGTTTATTTTTATCAGATTCATACGAAGTAGTGTATCTTCTTCTAAATCAAATCCTCGTTTTACATCTTGTTCCTTTAAATCAAGATAATCCGATTCATTATCTACTTCCATATAATTAAATTCCGGCATTCTTTCTTTCAATACAACTTGTCTTGGTACACTTACTCCCCGATAACAGATTTTTGTACGTAAAATATCATGCTGTGTTGCTAAATACTTAAAAGCTTTGTGCATCTTCTCTACATCTACATCTGTCAATCGCAACGTCTGCTGAACAACATATTTTGTAGATGATTCATCCATAAGCTTCTCATAGAGCATTCCCTCTTGCACAGGAGCCAATGGATAGATACGTTGAATTTCCTGGCCGCGGATTTCGACAGCTTCCTGTACATGACAAAATTCGCTATCTTTCCATACGCTCTCACCAAAATCACTTGCCGTTGACTCACTCTTCTGTGCGTGGGAGCAATGTTCTGCGACTGCTATCAGTTCTTCTTCATATGCTTTTCCTATTTGCTCAATTCTCTCAGCCAAATAACGACTGCTGTTGCAGGTTACTGTCATAGATAAACTACCTTTTTGCACATGACCTATGACGTTAATGGATGGTCCAAATTGATTACGAGGATTCGTATCCTGTCCATAACCTAATTGTGAAAACTCGAAATATAGATCGCCAGATTCTTTCTTTGTTCCTAGTTCTCCAAGATAATTAAATGATATATCTGGTGCCACTTCTACATCCATTTCTTCTGGATTACCCATGGCTGCATTCTTTATGATGCCATAATCAATTCCATGTCCTGGTACGCGTCGTAGTGTCTCTTTCGTATTTCGAATATCCTGTGCAATATTAGTGCCTAACTCATCTAAAACTACGGGATATATACTAGTGAACCATCCTATTGTCCTACCTAAATCAAAAGAGCCTACTGTTTCTTCACGACCATGTCCTTCCATCTGTATAGCAAGCGTTCTCTGACCTGTTACTTTGTTTACCGCACGTCCTAGTGCTGCTACAAGCAAGTCATTAATCTCTGTATTATAAGCATGTGCACTTTCTTTTAATAACTTTTCTGTGATAGCGGCATTAAGACATGCCACGGCTGTCTTTGGTTCGAATTTATCATCAATTCCATCTTCTTTTAACTTACCATCAACCAATTTATTTTCTATTTCTGACCAATAAGCTAACCTTCTCTTTAACTTTTCACTCTGGCTGTAATAAGCTAATCCTTCGCTCCATACTTTAAAGGAAACGGTTTTAGCTGGTAATGTTATCTCTTTTTGATTCAAAGCTTGAGAGTAGCCCTTCTCCAAATCCTCAGTTAAAATCCGCCAGGAAATCACATCCATTATCATATGATGAGCTAGCAACATCATATAATCTTGCTCCGGCGTACTAAATAAAACAGCCTGCAATAATGGTCCTTCAGCCAAATCCATCTTTACTTTCGTTGTCTTAATTTTTTCCTGAATCTCTTCAGATTCACATGCTATTTTTGTAAAGCCGTACCATTTCTTATCTTCTACTTTCCCTATAACCTGTTTCTTATCTTTGTACGTAGCTCTCAACATATCATGATGCTGCACTAACGCAGATAAAGCTTTTTGTAGTGCCAAATCATTTAGTTTTTCACGAACCTTAAACACTTGGCATACATTAAAATGTTCAGGATCTATCATATTTTGTGCGAAGAAGTAGTTTTGAATTGGTGTCAGTGAAATTTCACCAGTTATTTCTCCTTGCTCCGCAGGCATAATTTCTTTTTTGTGGATAAATTCATGGCTATTAGCTTTGGTGTTCTCTCCATCAAAAGATTTCGCATGGAGCTATCGTATCCAGCTTCTCTTATCTTGTTTAGAATATGGATAGCCTTAATCGAATCTCCACCCAAATCAAAGAAATTGTCATTTACACTTACTCTTTCCATATCAAGTACATGTTCAAATGCCTCTACTACCAATTTTTCCGTCTGGGTCTTTGGTGCCTCATAACCCCTTATCATCTTAGTTTCTTCAATAAACTGTTCCGGGTTCGGCAATAATTTACGATTTACTTTACCATTTGCAGATAGTGGAATCTCATCTACCTGTATGAATTGTGCCGGGATCATATAATCAGGCAGATGTTTGGCTAACTCTCTTTTTATTTCTGCCAATTCTACGGTCTCATCTGCAACAATATACCCGCACAGCTGCTTCTCCCCATGGGAA
>NZ_ANAT01000013.1:0-882 GCF_000411595.1 Paenibacillus lentimorbus NRRL B-30488
CTGCCAGCAGGATAAAGCCTATGCTATCTATACGTCAGGAAGTACGGGACAGCCTAAGGGTGTTGTGATCACTCATGAGGCAGTAGTGAATACACTATTAGATATTAATGAGAGATTCCAAGTAGGCAGCGAAGATAAAATCATTGCCCTATCATCGATGAGCTTTGATTTATCTGTCTATGATATTTTTGGAGCACTCATTAGCGGAGCCCAGTTAGTATTAATTCCAGATCTCTTAGATGTGGCCAGCATTCATCAGATCATGATCGAAGAAGAAATCACGATATGGAATTCGGTTCCGGCAATTATGGATATGTATCTGGAAGGCACAAAACAAGACACAGTGCAGCGATCTGCAGCAGAGCGCTTACGTATTGTGATGCTAAGTGGAGACTGGATTTCTCTTGGTTTGCCAGAGAAAATCAAAACAAGAATGCCAAAAGCACAAGTCATCGGGTTAGGTGGAGCAACGGAAGGCTCTATATGGTCCATATATTTCCCAATCACAGAAGTGAAGCCAGAGTGGAAAAGTATCCCTTACGGCTATCCGCTGAAAAATCAACAAATTTACGTACTGGATGAATGTGGGGACGAATGCCCAGTAGGCGTACCAGGAGAACTGCATATTGGTGGAAAAGGAGTCGCCGCAGGTTATCTCAATGAAGAAGAGAAGACGAAGGCCGCCTTTATCAACCATAGATTAGGTTATCTGTACAAAACAGGTGATTATGGTGTCATGCGTCCGGAAGGATATGTAGACTTCCTGGGAAGAAAAGATAGTCAAGTTAAGATACGTGGACATCGTGTCGAACTAGGAGAAATAGAATACTGTATCAATCATTTGCCACATATTCACCAGTCCGTCGTCGCTGATTACAGTGA